>DASYFN010000085.1:0-36254 GCA_036498385.1 Klebsiella sp. | reverse complement strand
TGTTAACGCCCCGGCTGGCTGGCGCCCGCGTGACATGGAGCGCCGTTTATTTATCGCGCGTCGCCGTATCGAAAAGCGTCTGCAGGAAGATAAAGATTTCTACGTTTGCAGCCTGTCGAACCTGGTCAACATTTATAAAGGTCTGTGTATGCCGGCGGATCTGCCGCGCTTCTACCTGGACCTCGCGGACCTGCGCCTGGAGTCGGCAATCTGCCTGTTCCACCAGCGTTTTTCCACCAACACCGTACCGCGCTGGCCGCTGGCGCAGCCGTTCCGCTATCTGGCGCACAACGGTGAGATCAACACCATCACCGGTAACCGCCAGTGGGCCCGCGCTCGTACCTATAAGTTCCAGACGCCGCTGATCCCGGATCTCCACGACGCCGCGCCGTTCGTCAATGAAACCGGCTCTGACTCCAGCTCGATGGATAACATGCTTGAGCTGCTGCTGGCGGGCGGGATGGACATCATCCGCGCCATGCGCCTGCTGGTTCCGCCAGCCTGGCAGAACAACCCGGATATGGATCCTGAACTGCGCTCGTTCTTTGACTTTAACTCCATGCACATGGAGCCGTGGGACGGCCCGGCTGGAATCGTCATGTCCGATGGTCGTTTCGCCGCCTGTAACCTCGACCGTAACGGGTTGCGTCCGGCACGCTACGTGATAACTAAAGACAAGCTCATCACCTGCGCTTCCGAAGTCGGTATCTGGGATTACCAGCCGGATGAAGTGGTCGAAAAAGGCCGCGTCGGCCCGGGCGAGCTGATGGTTATCGACACCCGCGAGGGGCGTATTCTGCACTCCGCGGAAACCGACAATGATCTGAAAAGCCGTCACCCGTATAAAGAGTGGATGGAGAAAAACGTCCGTCGCCTGGTGCCCTTCGAAGAGCTGCCCGATGAAGACGTCGGTAGCCGCCAGCTGGATGATGATACCCTCGCCAGCTACCAGAAACAGTTTAACTACAGTGCGGAAGAGCTGGATTCCGTGTTGCGTGTTCTCGGTGAAAACGGCCAGGAAGCAGTCGGTTCAATGGGCGACGATACCCCATTTGCCGTGCTCTCCAGCCAGCCGCGTATCATTTACGATTACTTCCGCCAGCAGTTCGCACAGGTCACCAACCCGCCGATCGACCCGCTGCGCGAAGCGCACGTCATGTCGCTGGCCACCAGTATCGGCCGGGAAATGAACGTTTTCTGCGAAGCAGAAGGCCAGGCACATCGCCTGAGCTTCAGGTCGCCGATTCTGCTGTACTCCGATTTTAAACAGCTGACCACCATGGAAGAGGAGCACTACCGCGCCGACGTCCTGGATATCACTTTTGATTCCTCAGAAACCACGCTGGCTGAGACGGTGAAAGCGCTGTGCGATAAAGCTGAACAGATGGTGCGCAACGGTACCGTTCTGCTGGTGCTCTCTGACCGCAACATCGCTAAAGACCGTCTGCCGGTACCGGCGCCGATGGCGGTAGGCGCAATCCAGACTCGCCTTGTCGACAAGAGCCTGCGCTGCGACGCCAACATTATCGTTGAAACCGCCAGCGCTCGCGACCCGCACCACTTTGCCGTGCTGCTCGGCTTCGGCGCGACGGCCATCTACCCATATCTCGCCTATGAAACTCTGGCGAAGCTGGTTGATAACAAAGCCATCGATAAAGAGTACCGCGCGGTGATGCTGAACTACCGTAACGGCATCAACAAAGGTCTGTATAAGATCATGTCGAAGATGGGGATTTCGACCATCGCGTCCTATCGCTGCTCGAAGCTGTTTGAAGCGGTCGGTCTGCATCGTGAAGTATCCGACCTGTGCTTCCAGGGCGTCGTCAGCCGTATCGGCGGCGCAGGCTTTGATGACTTCCAGCAGGATCTGCTGAACCTGTCGAAACGTGCCTGGCTGGTGCGTAAACCGCTGGCCCAGGGCGGTCTGCTGAAATACGTCCATGGCGGCGAATATCACGCCTACAACCCGGATGTGGTACGAACCCTGCAACAAGCGGTACAAAGCGGCGAATACAGCGATTACCAGCAATACGCAAAGCTGGTTAACGAGCGCCCGGCAGCAACGCTGCGTGACCTGTTGGCCGTGACTCCGGACGGAACCACGGTGAGCCTGGACGACGTTGAACCGGCCAGTGAACTGTTCAAACGCTTCGATACGGCTGCGATGTCTATCGGCGCGCTGAGCCCGGAAGCGCACGAAGCGCTGGCGGAAGCGATGAACAGCATCGGCGGTAACTCCAACTCCGGCGAAGGCGGCGAAGACCCGGCGCGCTACGGCACCAATAAAGTATCGCGCATTAAGCAGGTTGCCTCCGGTCGCTTCGGCGTGACTCCGGCTTATCTGGTTAACGCTGACGTGATCCAGATTAAAGTCGCTCAGGGCGCGAAGCCTGGTGAAGGCGGCCAGCTACCGGGCGATAAAGTGACGCCGTACATCGCCAAACTGCGCTATTCCGTACCGGGCGTGACGCTTATCTCCCCGCCGCCGCATCACGATATTTATTCTATCGAGGATCTGGCGCAGCTGATTTTCGACCTGAAACAGGTCAACCCGAAAGCGATGATCTCCGTGAAGCTGGTTTCTGAACCGGGCGTCGGGACTATCGCCACCGGCGTAGCAAAAGCTTACGCGGACTTGATCACCATCGCCGGCTACGACGGCGGCACCGGCGCCAGCCCGCTCTCTTCGGTGAAGTACGCGGGATGTCCGTGGGAACTGGGTCTGGTGGAAACCCAGCAGGCGCTGGTCGCGAACGGGCTGCGCCACAAAATCCGTCTGCAGGTGGACGGCGGCCTGAAAACCGGCCTTGATATCATCAAAGCGGCCATTCTCGGTGCAGAGAGCTTTGGCTTTGGTACCGGCCCAATGGTGGCGCTGGGCTGTAAATATCTGCGTATTTGCCACCTGAACAACTGCGCAACCGGCGTAGCAACCCAGGATGACAAACTGCGTAAGAACCACTATCACGGTCTGCCGTTTAAAGTCACCAACTACTTTGAATTCATCGCCCGCGAAACTCGCGAGCTGATGGCGCAACTGGGCGTGAAGCGTCTGGTGGATCTGATTGGCCGCACCGACCTGCTGAAAGAGCTGGACGGCTTTACCGCCAGGCAGCAGAAGCTGGATCTGAGCAAACTGCTGGAAACCGCAGAGCCGCATCCGGGCAAAGCGCTGTACTGCACAGAGAATAACCCGCCTTTCGACAATGGCGTACTCAATGCGCAGTTGCTGCAGCAGGCAAAACCGTTTGTGGACAGCAAGCAGAGCAAAACGTTCTGGTTCGATATCCGCAACACCGACCGCTCCGTTGGCGCTTCTCTGTCCGGTTATATCGCCCAGACTCATGGCGACCAGGGGCTGGCAGCCGACCCGATTATCGCCCACTTTAGCGGTACTGCGGGCCAGAGCTTCGGCGTGTGGAATGCCGGCGGCGTTGAACTGCATCTCACCGGCGACGCAAACGACTATGTTGGTAAAGGGATGGCTGGCGGCCTGCTCGCCATTCGTCCTCCGGTAGGCTCGGCCTTCCGTAGCCACGAAGCCAGCATCATCGGCAACACCTGTCTGTATGGTGCGACCGGCGGTCGTCTGTATGCTGCGGGTCGTGCTGGCGAGCGTTTCGCGGTGCGTAACTCCGGGGCTATCACCGTCGTCGAAGGTATTGGCGACAACGGCTGTGAATATATGACCGGCGGTATCGTCTGCGTGCTGGGCAAAACCGGCGTCAACTTCGGCGCAGGGATGACCGGCGGCTTTGGGTACGTTCTGGATGAAGACGGCGATTTCCGGAAACGCGTGAACCCTGAACTGGTGGAAGTGCTGGATGTTGACTCTCTGGCCATCCATGAAGAGCACCTGCGCGGTTTGATTACCGAGCACGTGCAGCTTACCGGTTCGCAGCGCGGCGAAGAGATCCTGGCCAACTGGCCAGCCTTCTCAGCGAAGTTTGCGCTGGTTAAACCGAAGTCCAGCGATGTTAAAGCACTGTTGGGTCACCGTAGTCGTTCCGCAGCTGAGCTGCGGGTGCAGGCGCAGTAAGGGGTTAAGATGAGTCAGAATGTCTATCAATTTATCGACTTACAGCGAGTTGATCCGCCAAAGAAAGCGCTGAAGATACGTAAAATTGAATTTGTGGAAATTTACGAGCCGTTTTCAGAAGGCCAGGCTAAAGCACAGGCAGACCGCTGCCTGTCCTGCGGCAACCCGTACTGCGAATGGAAGTGCCCGGTGCATAACTACATCCCGAACTGGCTGAAGCTGGCTAATGAAGGACGTATTTTTGAAGCGGCAGAGCTGTCGCATCAGACCAATACCCTACCGGAAGTCTGCGGGCGCGTTTGCCCGCAGGATCGCCTGTGCGAAGGCTCCTGCACACTGAACGATGAGTTCGGCGCAGTCACCATCGGCAACATCGAGCGCTATATCAACGATAAAGCGTTCGAAATGGGCTGGCGTCCTGATCTTACCGGCGTGAAGCAAACCGGTAAAACCGTCGCCATTATCGGCGCGGGCCCGGCAGGCCTGGCGTGTGCCGACGTGTTGACTCGTAACGGCGTGAAGGCGGTGGTCTTTGACCGCCACCCGGAAATCGGCGGTTTGCTGACCTTTGGTATTCCAGCGTTTAAACTGGAAAAAGAGGTAATGACTCGCCGTCGCGAGATCTTTACCGGTATGGGCATTGAGTTCAAACTCAATATTGAAGTGGGCCGCGATGTGCAGCTTGACGATCTGCTGAAAGATTACGATGCGGTGTTCCTCGGCGTCGGTACTTATCAGTCAATGCGCGGCGGGCTGGAAAACGAAGACGCCAGCGGTGTCTTTGATGCGCTGCCGTTCCTGATTGCCAATACCAAGCAGATCATGGGCTTTGGTGAAACGGCGGACGAACCGTACGTCAGCATGGAAGGCAAGCGCGTCGTCGTTCTTGGCGGTGGCGACACCGCAATGGACTGTGTGCGTACCTCGATTCGCCAGAACGCCACTCACGTCATCTGCGCCTATCGCCGTGATGAAGAGAACATGCCGGGCTCTAAACGCGAAGTGAAAAACGCGCGTGAAGAAGGTGTGGAGTTCCAGTTCAACGTCCAACCGCTGGGCATTGAAGTGAATGCCAACGGTAAAGTGTGCGGCGTGAAGATGGCGCGTACAGAGATGGGCCAGCCGGATGCGAAAGGTCGCCGTCGCGCGGAAATCGTGGCTGGTTCTGAGCATGTGGTGCCCGCTGATGCCGTGGTTATGGCATTTGGTTTCCGTCCACACAGCATGGAATGGCTGGCGAAGCACAGCGTTGAGCTGGACTCTCAGGGCCGCGTTATTGCGCCAGAAGGCAGCGACAACGCTTTCCAGACCAGCAATCCGAAAATCTTTGCCGGTGGTGATGTTGTCCGCGGTTCAGACCTGGTAGTCACGGCGATTGCTGAAGGCCGTAAGGCGGCTGACGGGATCCTGAACTACCTCGAAGTATAATGCTCAGGCCCGGATAGCACAGCTGTCCGGGCAACAAGATCCAGACCGATGGCATAAAAACCGTCGGTTTTTTTATGTAACAGGTAAAAAAACAGGCCCTGAGGGCCTGCTGTCATTCATTATTTCACGACACGTAGCGCCGGACGACCGCCGCGCGGCGGGGTTGGCGTATCATCCGGATCGTCATCCTGATTATCAGGCTTATCGCCATCAATCACCGACATCACCGTTTCGTTATTGTTACTTAACGAACCATCCCCGTCATTCAGACTAATCTCCTCATCATAAGCGGCTTCCGGTTCGAACATGGTCCCTGCGCCGTTTTCACGTGCATAAACCGCCAGTACGGCAGCCATCGGCACAGAGACATTGCGCGGCACACCGCCGAAGCGCGCGTTAAAACGCACTTCATCGTTGGCCAGTTCAAGATTACCGACAGCACGTGGGGCAATATTGAGAACAATTTGCCCATCGCGAGCGTACTCCATCGGGACAAGCACGCCCGGCAGAGTGACATCAACAACCAGATGCGGAGTCAGTTGGTTATCCAGCAGCCACTCATAGAACGCTCGTAATAAGTACGGGCGACGTGGCGTCAGCTGTGATACATCCATGATTTAGCCCCGACCGAGACGCATTTCACGTTCGGCTTCAGTTAAAGAAGCGAGGAAAGAGTCACGCTCAAATACGCGAGTCATATAGCCTTTAAGCTCTTTCGCGCCAGCACCGACTAACTCTACACCGAGAACCGGCAGGCGCCACAGCAGCGGCGCCAGGTAGCAGTCTACCAGGCTGAACTCATCGCTCAGGAAGTATGGTTTTTGGGTGAAAACTGGCGCAATCGCCTGCAGTTCTTCACGCAGTTGCTTACGCGCAGTATCAGCCTGCGCAGCGGTACCTGTCTGAATGGTATTCATCAGCGAATACCAGTCTTTTTCGATACGGTGCATGTACAGACGGCTTTCCCCACGCGCCACCGGATAAACCGGCATTAACGGCGGATGCGGGAAACGCTCATCCAGGTATTCCATAATGATGCGAGATTCCCACAGAGTGAGCTCACGATCCACAAGCGTCGGTACGCTTTGATTCGGGTTGAGGTCAATCAGATCCTGAGGTGGGTTGTCCTTCTCCACATGCTCTATCTCAAAACTAACACCTTTTTCGGCCAGCACGATGCGGACCTGATGGCTATAGATGTCAGTAGGACCAGAAAACAGCGTCATTACCGAACGTTTGTTGGCAGCGACAGCCATGAAAACCTCCAGGTATATTCAGAATTTTTGTACTGCTGCCGACCACGCATGGCCAGCCAGATGTAAAAACCCCATTTGCGTGACTTCATTTCGTTCATCATCCAAACAAAAAATGAACAATCACCTGCATTTGGGCAGAAAATTGGATGATAGTTTACCAGATTTTGAAGACGTTGTGGTGGGGGGATTCTGGAAATGCTGAAAAAGTGGTAAGAATGGGGCGTTTGTAGAGGAAAAATAGCAAATTTATCCATAAAAAAACCCGCCGAAGCGGGTTTTTTCGCAAATTGTTCTGCGGGAGCAGAAAACAATTAACGTTTGGAGAACTGAGGACGACGACGTGCTTTACGCAGGCCGACTTTCTTACGTTCAACCTGACGAGCATCACGAGTAACGAAGCCAGCTTTACGCAGTTCGCCACGCAGGGACTCATCGTACTCCATCAGAGCGCGGGTGATACCATGACGGATCGCACCAGCCTGACCAGAGATACCACCACCTTTAACGGTGATGTACAGATCTAATTTCTCAACCATGTCGACCAGTTCCAGCGGCTGACGAACTACCATGCGGGCAGTTTCACGACCGAAGTACTGTTCCAGAGAACGTTGGTTGATAACGATTTTACCGTTGCCCGGTTTGATAAAAACACGAGCTGCGGAACTTTTGCGGCGACCAGTGCCGTAGTATTGATTTTCAGCCATTGCCTATAATCCCGATTAGATGTCAAGAACTTGCGGTTGCTGTGCCGCGTGGTTGTGCTCGTTACCCGCGTAAACTTTCAGTTTACGGTACATAGCACGACCCAGTGGGCCTTTTGGCAGCATGCCTTTAACCGCGATTTCAATCACACGCTCAGGACGGCGGGCAATCATCTCTTCAAAGGTCGCTTCTTTGATACCACCGATGTGGCCGGTGTGGTGGTAGTACATTTTGTCTTCGCGCTTGTTGCCGGTTACAGCAACTTTTTCTGCGTTCAGAACAATGATGTAATCACCGGTATCAACGTGCGGAGTGTATTCCGCTTTATGCTTGCCGCGCAGGCGCAGAGCCAGTTCGGAAGCCAGACGGCCCAGAGTTTTACCGGTCGCGTCAACAACATACCAGTCGCGTTTTACGGTTTCTGGTTTAGCTGTAAAAGTTTTCATTAAAAGCTTACCCAAATAAATAAGTTACACGTTGGCGAACACCCAAACGTTTAGTCAGTTGAGGTTCACACGACAAAGTCCGGCAAACCTACCCCTTCGAATAGCCTATGCCGACACATAGAAAGTTTTGGGAAAAAAACCTTCTCGTAACGTGGGGTCGCAAGATTATAGAGAAGTCGAGGTTAAAGATCGACCCCTTTATGAGATTTGTACCCGGTTTTATCCTGGTAAGTGCTCCCGCTTCAGATACTCCTCGCTCTGCATTTCCTGCAGGCGCGATAAACAGCGCTGGAACTCAAATTTTAATCTGTCACCCTGATAGATCTCATAAAGCGGTACCGCTGCGCTAACGACCAGTTTGACGTGACGTTCATAAAACTCATCGACAAGGGCGATAAAGCGCCGCGCCTCGCTCTCCATCAGCCCGCTCATCACCGGCACATCAAAGAGCATCACAGTATGAAACAGACGCGAAAGCGCAATATAGTCATGCTGGCTGCGCGCATCTACGCACAGCGTCGCAAATGAAGCCGCCAGAGTCTGATTTTCAACACCCAGGGTCGGCAGCAGACGATGATTTATTTCCAGCGTCGGCGCCTGCTCACGCTTCGCGCCTGCCAGCGCCAGCCACAGTTTATCCATCTGCAACTGAGTCTCATCATTAAGCGGCGACAGCCACAGATGTGCCTGGGTCAGCGTGCGCAAGCGGTAATCAATACCGGCGTCAACGTTCATGATGTCGCAATGCTGCTTAATAGCGTCGATGGCGGGCAGAAAACGTGCGCGCTGAAGACCATTGCGATACAGCTCGTCTGGTGGAATATTCGAGGTAGCAACCAGGGTAATACCGCGAGCGAACAGCGCTTTCATCAGCCCCCCCAACAGCATCGCATCGGTAATATCAGAGACAAAAAATTCATCAAAACAAAGCACATCCGTTTCAGCCTTGAAGCGCTCGGCCACAATCTCCAGCGGGTCGCTGTGCCCTTGTAAAGCCGTTAGCTCTTCATGAACGCGCAGCATAAAACGATGAAAATGCAGACGCTGTTTACGTTCCCCCGGTAGACTTTGATAAAACAGATCCATCAGCCAGGTTTTCCCTCTGCCGACCCCGCCCCACATATAGAGACCGCGGACCGCGACCGTTTCGGCAACCGGCTCGCGCTTACCCAGCAGCTTGCCGAATTTCGCCCGCAGACCGCCGCCGATTTGTGGCGCTACCGAAGGTTTATTCTGCAATTCTTGATAAATCGTATCGAGGCGGCTGACCGCTTCTCGCTGTACCTCGTCAGGTTGATAGCTACCCTCTTTGAGAGAGAAAAGATAACGCGATGTTGGGGACAGGCTTTGCATGATCTAATTGTTATTCCTTGAAAACCGTAATGCCGTAGCTCACGATTGACGAAAAAAAGGCTGTTCTACACTACGTGATGATACGCCAGGATTCCACTTCTGTGGAATTAGCGGTTATAGTGGCACTATCGGGCGCAGGCGGAGAGCCTCACAGCCACCCTACGGAACCACAAAACAACGGGAGATGTTCATGACCTGGGAATACGCGCTAATTGGGCTAGTTGTCGGCATTATTATCGGTGCTGTCGCGATGCGTTTTGGCAATCGCAAATTACGCCAACAGCAGGCGCTGCAGTTCGAACTGGAAAAGAATAAAGCAGAGCTGGAGGAGTACCGCGAAGAGTTGGTGAGCCATTTTGCCCGGAGCGCAGAGCTGCTGGATAACATGGCGCATGATTACCGCCAGTTGTATCAGCATATGGCGAAAAGCTCCAGCAACCTGCTGCCGGACAGCATGGCGGACGCCAATCCGTTCCGCAATCGTCTGGAAGAGTCTGAAGCGGGTAACGATCAGGCCCCGGTCCAGATGCCGCGTGATTATTCTGAAGGCGCATCCGGTCTGCTGCGCGGCGGAGTAAAGCGCGACTAATTCGGCAACGCCAGTAAAAATATTTTCCGGGCGCCCCCTCCTGCGCCCGTTTCAACCTCTCATCCCAGCTACAATTTAATTATTGTTCACATTGTTACCGGGCCGAAAATTCAATAACATCGGACCATTCGGGACGTTTCCCATACACCTCAGGTTACGAGAGCCAGCATCTAATGAATAAACAGACTTTGCTGTTGAGTGCGTTAGCATTAAGCATTGGGTTGTCGCTGTCCGCCTTACCTCCGGCAGTAGCATCTTTACCGACACAAGTTCCGGGTCAGGGCGCGTTACCCAGCCTCGCGCCGATGCTGGAAAAAGTGTTGCCGGCGGTGGTGAGCGTACAGGTTGAGGGTACCGCCTCCCCCACGCAGAATATGCCGGAAGAGCTCAAGAAGTACTTTGGCGACAATGTGCCGCAAGAGCAGGCGCAGCCTTTTGAAGGTCTGGGTTCTGGGGTTATCATTGACGCGGCAAAAGGCTACGTGCTGACCAATAATCACGTCATTAATCAGGCACAAAAAATCAGCGTCCAGCTCAACGATGGTCGTGAGTTCGATGCCAAACTGATCGGCAGCGATGAGCAGAGCGATATTGCTCTGCTGCAACTGCAAAAATCCAGCAATCTGACGCAAATCGCTATCGCCGACTCAGATAAGCTGCGGGTTGGCGACTTCGCCGTCGCCGTCGGCAACCCATTTGGTCTTGGTCAGACCGCCACTTCCGGGATTGTTTCAGCCCTTGGCCGTAGCGGCCTGAACCTTGAGGGGCTCGAGAACTTTATCCAGACTGATGCCTCGATCAACCGCGGCAACTCCGGTGGCGCTCTGCTGAACCTCAACGGCGAACTGATTGGTATCAATACCGCTATTCTGGCCCCTGGCGGCGGCAGCGTCGGCATTGGTTTTGCGATCCCCAGCAATATGGCGAAAACTCTCGCCCAGCAGCTTATTCAGTTTGGCGAAATCAAACGCGGCCTGTTGGGTATCAAAGGGATGGAGATGAGCGCGGATATTGCCAAAGCGATGAATCTTGACGTCCAGCGCGGCGCATTCGTCAGCGAAGTTCTGCCAAATTCAGGGTCAGCTAAAGCGGGCATCAAATCTGGCGACGTTATCGTCAGCCTGAACGGCAAACCGCTCAACAGCTTCGCCGAACTGCGCTCACGCATCGCCACGACCGAGCCGGGAACCAGGGTGAAGCTAGGACTATTGCGTGAAGGAAAGCCGGTTGAAGTGGAAGTTACGCTGGACAAGAGTACTTCTTCTTCCGCCAGCGCTGAGCTTATCGCTCCAGCCCTGCAGGGCGCATCGTTAAGCGACGGTCAGATGAAAGACGGGACCAAAGGCGTAGTCATTGATAATGTCGATAAAGGCAGCCCTGCCGCACAGGCAGGCCTGCATAAAGACGATATCATTATTGGCCTCAACCGCGAGCGCGTTCGCTCTATTGCCGAACTGCGCAAAGTGCTCGAAAGCAAACCGACGGTCATTGCGTTGAAAGTCGTTCGCGGCAACGAAAACATCTATCTGCTGTTGCGTTAACTCACCTTCCGGGCATCGCCTGCAGTGCGATGTCCGGACAAGTCGTGTTATGCTGCGCCTGTCTATCCATCAACGATATCTGCATCATGCCTGGAAAGTTTTTACGTTCAATACTCATCGGTTTAATTGTCGGCGGTCTGTTGCTGGCCGTTATGCCTTCGCTGCGCCAGTGGCAGCTTTCGCCGACCACGCAATACAATAGCGCGGATGAATCCCCCACCAGCTATAATTCCGCCGTTCGTCGTGCCGCCCCAGCGGTAGTGAATGTCTATAACCGCGCCCTCAACAGCACCAGCCATAACCAGCTAACGCTCGGTTCCGGCGTGATCATGGACCAGCGCGGCTATATCCTGACAAATAAGCACGTTATCAACGATGCTGACCAGATTATCGTTGCATTACAGGATGGTCGGGTTTTTGAAGCGCTGCTGGTTGGCTCAGATACCCTCACCGACCTGGCGGTATTAAAAATCAACGCCAGCAGCGGCCTGCCAGTCATTCCGATTAACCCGAAGCGCGTGCCGCATATCGGGGACGTCGTTCTGGCAATTGGCAACCCGTACAACCTCGGGCAAACCATTACCCAGGGAATTATCAGCGCCACTGGCCGTATCGGCCTGAACCCTACAGGGCGCCAGAACTTCCTGCAGACCGACGCGTCAATCAACCACGGCAACTCCGGCGGCGCGCTGGTAAACTCGCTGGGTGAACTCATGGGCATCAACACCTTATCCTTTGATAAAAGCAACGATGGCGAAACACCAGAGGGGATCGGTTTTGCGATTCCTTTCCAGTTGGCAACCAAGATTATGGATAAGCTGATCCGCGATGGCCGCGTTATTCGCGGTTATATTGGGATCAGTGGCCGCGAAATAGCGCCGCTGCATGCGCAGGGCGGTGGCGGTATCGATCAGTTGCAGGGGATTGTGGTAAATGGTGTTGCGCCGGAAGGCCCTGCAGCCCAGGCTGGTATCCGCGCCAACGACGTCATTATTTCGGTTAACGATAAGCCTGCCGTTTCCGCCCTGGAAACCATGGATCAGGTCGCAGAGATTCGCCCGGGTTCGGAAATTCCGGTGGTGATTATGCGTGATGATAAAAAAATCACGCTGCATATCGCCGTACAGGAATATCCGGCAACCAATTAACTGGCTCCCCGTCAGGGGAGCACCGTTTCATCAGCCCATAGCGGCCCGGTCGGAAACTTCGCCAGCCCCCTTGCTGCTAAGGGCCTGTAACGCTTTATGAACTGGCATACGAGAAAGCCATAAAAAAGCCGGAACCCAGGCTCCGGCTTCTCTTTTCATGAAATGTTATTTATTCACAAAGTCTTCGCCAAGGGCGATATCTTTCTTCAGCGTATCCAGCATCTCCTCCAGCGCCTGCTGCTCAAACTCACTCAGTTTGCCGATAGACCGCCGCTCTTCTACACCATTTTTACCTAACAGCAGCGGCTGCGAGAAGAAGCGGGCATATTGACCATCACCTTCAACGTAGGCGCATTCCACGACCCCTTTCTCTCCCTGCATAGCGCGAATTAAAGAGAGACCGAATCGCGCTGCAGCCTGTCCCATCGAGAGAGTTGCTGAGCCGCCGCCAGCTTTTGCTTCGACAACTTCAGTACCGGCGTTTTGAATGCGCTTAGTCAAATCCACCACTTCCTGCTCGCTGAAGCTCACCCCGGGAATTTGTGACAATAAAGGAAGAATAGTTACGCCTGAGTGGCCGCCAATAACCGGTACCTCAACATCTAAGGAAGATTTGTCTTTCAGTTCGGCAACAAAGGTATTGGAGCGGATAATATCCAGCGTAGTTACGCCAAACAGCTTGTTCTTATCGTAAACGCCCGCTTTTTTCAGCACTTCTGCGGCAATCGCTACGGTGGTGTTCACCGGGTTGGTAATAATCCCGACGCAGGCCTGCGGGCAGGTTTTGGCGATTTGCTGTACCAGATTTTTCACAATACCGGCATTAACGTTGAATAAATCGGAACGATCCATGCCGGGTTTACGCGCTACACCTGCAGATATCAGCACCACATCAGCGCCTTGCAGTGCAGGGGTAGCGTCTTCTCCGGAAAAACCTTTGATTTTTACATCGGTAGGGATATGGCTAAGATCAACCGCCACGCCCGGGGTTACCGGAGCGATGTCGTACAACGAGAGTTCTGAACCTGAAGGCAGTTGGGTCTTAAGTAGTAGGGCAAGCGCCTGGCCAATTCCACCAGCAGCGCCGAGAACTGCAACTTTCATCCTAAACTCCTTATTATGATTAAAATAGTCATTCGTTACTCCGTCGCCTGGACCTTAATTCACAAGATGAACAATTACAATAATTATGGCTGAAGAATGCGTGGTCGTACGCAGCGATGCAGCAGCTTCGCATTTTCCTCCCTGAAACTGACCATCCAGCAAAAGTAGTACCGGATCGACTATTGGTTACAATACACCCAGCGCATTGAGCAGAACAACATCATTTAATAACATTTCATTTACTTTTGTAGCAATTTACGCGCCGTGACGAAAGCATGTTCCTTATTAGACTTTTTTGCTAAAATATGCGCCCTTCATAACATTATTTACGTTTTTCCACTGCGGATTATTTGCATAAAAATGCATGCTTATGCATAATGATGTCGTTTTTACCACCATAATTAGGTGACTTATGCGTAATTCGGCAAAACAAGAAGAACTGGTTAAGGCGTTTAAAGCGCTGCTTAAAGAAGAAAAATTCAGCTCTCAAGGTGAAATCGTACAGGCCCTACAAGAGGAAGGCTTCGATAATATCAATCAATCGAAAGTCTCACGTATGCTCACTAAGTTTGGCGCTGTACGCACGCGTAACGCCAAAATGGAAATGGTTTACTGCCTGCCAGCCGAGCTTGGCGTCCCGACGACCTCCAGCCCGCTAAAAAACCTGGTGCTGGATATCGATTATAACGATTCGGTCGTGGTCATTCATACCAGCCCTGGCGCAGCACAGTTGATCGCCCGGCTTCTGGACTCTCTTGGTAAGGCCGAAGGTATCCTTGGTAGCATTGCGGGTGATGACACTATTTTTACCACTCCGGCCAGAGGTTTTACCGTTAAAGAGTTGCATGACGCTATTCTCGTTCTGTTTGAGCAAGAACTCTGATCCCCCTCTGGTTAACGCCAGAGGCGTACCCCTGCAAAAAATTATCACTTCTTTAACATTTTGTGTGTTTTTCCGCTTCTATTCATTCCTTTATCTGATAAAGCTGGCTTAAGCGCACAAAAGATCAAATTAATATATCATATTGATTTATATAGAAATAAACAACACATTTAGCGAATTGATGGTATTTCTAATACTTATATATCATAAGAGTCAGGTTTCTTTGTAACTATTTGCCTTAACAACAATTAGCAGGATATTAATATTTCCAGTGATTAGTGTATACTTGGTTTTGTGATGAGGGTCACGAAACAAAGACCCCAACAAAAAGATTCGACGAGGTGAACATTATGAAAATCAAAACCACTGTAGCAGCATTAAGCATCCTTTCCGTACTGTCTTTCGGTGCCTTCGCCGCTGACTCCATCAACAGCGAACAGGCTCAAGGCCGTCAGGCAATCGGCACCGTTTCCGTCGGCGCGGTAAGTTCTTCCCCGATGGATATGCATGAAATGCTGAACAAAAAAGCTCAAGAAGAAGGTGCTTCTTCTTATCGCATTATTGAAGCACGCACCGGTGATCACTGGCACGCAACTGCTGAATTGTATAAATAAGATTTAACGATTGTCGGTCATTAACTGAAACAGAATCTCTCCAGCGGCGCAGGTTCCGTACAGCCTCCCGCCGCTGAAAATATTAAGGTTGGAGAAAAGATTATGAAAAGCGCAATTATCATCGCATCCCTGGGTCTGGCTTCCGTTCTCTCTTTCGGCGCAAACGCCGCCGTCAATCAGGTGAACGCCGAACAGGCGCAAAATCTGCAGTCCATGGGCACCGTATCCGTTTCTCAGGTAGGCAGCGCACCGATGGATATGCGCGAGGAACTGGCGGCTAAAGCTGAGAAAGAAGGCGCCAGCAGCTACCGTATCATTGAAGCCCGTACCGGCGATAACTGGCACGCTACGGCTGAGTTGTACAAATAAACCCTCGTCGTCTTATCCGACGACTTGCCCCCGCTCTGTCGGGGGCTTTTTTATGATTGCCGCACATTAAAACGAAGCTCTCCTTCCAGTTCTTCTTCCGCCTCATCAAAGAGCAGAATTAATGCGCCAAAACGCCGTCGCTGATTATCACTTAAATGAATAAACTCAATCTCCAGCGGTAGAGGCAGCAACCCGGCTGTCACTGCTTCCCACAGCGAATCAAGGTTGTTCACTTTCTCACGCTCTAAGGTAAAGGTACGTGAAAACTCACGGTAAAAATCCTGCTGCTCAGCTATTTCATCAAAATCAAAGGTATAGGTAGTCATTGTCCGCATCCTGTCCACACCTGCAACTCGAATTATTTAGGGTATAGTTCCACTCTGACGGAGGAATTCTTACTCTGATAATTAAGAAGTATAGCGATAAAAAAACCGACGTTTCAGGCGTCGGTTTTGGCTGCTAGTTGTTGGTTAACACATGCTGGTACTTATGCAGCATATCCACCAACCTTCGTACTGGCTCGGTCACCTGCGGAGAGGCTTCCCAGAGCTGTAATTTTTGCTGGTAGATATCCAGCTCATTAAGCAAGCGGGCAAAATAGTAGCGACGCTTATCATCGTTACTGGCGGAAATGACTCGATCCGCCGTACGACGCAGTTGCCGGTGAAACGTGGATAAGTCGTCATTTATCGGTACCGGCGCATCGCGCAGGCGCTGATGCGCAATAATCAGGGTCAGCGCCAGACGAAACCGGGCAATATCGCCAGGGAATTTATTCAGCAATAAAAAGAGCTGGCGATACAGGGCCGGCAAATGATTCTCTTTGCGTCGCGCAGTATTGGTGGTCAGCGATGATACTGCCGCCGATACAAACTGGTTGAGCAAAACGCGACCGGTGCGAGCCTGCGAGTTATCGCGAACCAGCAATATCACCATCAGCGCAAGGAAGCATCCCACGATCTGCCCTAAGGCGCTGTCAAGAAACTGATTGAATTCAAACTTCATCGGATTATCGAGCACTATAATATTAATGGTGCTGGCCAGCGCCCCCAGCGAACCCAGTCGCCGCTTTTGTACCTCAATGCCGATAAAAAATGCCATCACCGCAAGGCTGATACACAGCAGCAGCATACTTTGCTGAGTCGCGGGCATAATCACGAGGAAAAACAGCGCCCCCAGCGGTAATGCCGCCAGCGTACCGTAGAGGAAATCGATAGCCACCATCCGCGGATTGGGCAAACGCATCGCTAAGGCAGTGACAACCGCAATCATGACCATCGCCCCACTCCCTGAAGTCCAGCCGGTCCACAACCAGAACAGCGTACCGAGGATACAGGAGATAGAAGTACGCCAGAAGTTGACCATCGCATGGTGTCGCTCGGCGGATCCCGCCTTCACCACCACTTCACCTTGCAGTACTTCCTCTTCGATACGACTGATTTTGGTATTGCCAACCACCCCTCGCTTCAAAAGGAGATAGCGCGTCGCAGCCCCTACCCAACTGTAGATCGCCACTGGCGTATTGTGTTCCCCCTTCCAGGTCAAAAAACGGCGCATCCGCTTTAACTGCCGGTGCACGTCCTGCACGGTCTCAACCGGTTCAGCAAACAGTTCCCGATAATCATCAGTGACCATCTCTGGCCGAGTATTCTGAATCAAATAGGTTTCACAGGCCTGGGTAATTAAGGTCAGAGAGAGTGTATTTATCGCCTTCAGCCGCTGGTTTACTTTTGCCCAGCGTGAAGATTCCATAATCAGGTTACTGCGCATCCCCTCCAGCGCATTGGTACGACGAACCAGCGCTCCCCAGGCGTTATCCATCTCGTTGCTGTCGCCATGCGCTACGCAGAGCTGCATCAGGTGATATTGCTCAATAAGCAGATTATCCAGCTCAAGATCGATCTCTTTTTTCACCGAACGAGGGGAAAAGATTAGATCCGCCACAATAGCACTGACAATACCGATGACAATCTCACTGCATCGTTCAACGGCAAACTGCGGTGCCAGCATCGGATCCGAGTGAATACTGATAATAATGATCAGCGCGGTATAGCCAGCCAGTCCCCAGGCATATGAGTTTTCAACCCGTACAAGGGAGGAGATCCAGGTACAAAAACCCGCCCACAGACAACTGACCAGCAACAGCAGCAGCGGTGCGCGGATCATCACAATGATAATCGCCAGTGCCGCAATACAACCGATAAAGGTACCGACAATACGCAGCATCCCACGATAGCGAATGGCTCCGGAGTATGGCTCTCCTCCGGCGGCAAATGCCGGGCCGGCAGTAACGATTGCTGCGGTAAGCACCGCCCAACGCGGTGTTTCCAGTTGGAAGTAAAAACCGACGAATAACGCCAGCACCACCGCACATGCTAATTTAACGGCAAAGCGGAGATGCCGGAGTTCAATGGTGAAAATCCCCATGGCGATTAACCAAACTCACGCAGGCGCATCGCCAGTTTCTGAAAGAAACTTGTCCGGCTGGTATCGCGATCGTCTTTACCAGTAATGACGACTGTCGCGGTGGTCCCCGCAGGCCAGAGGTTGCCCTGTTGGTGGTCAAGGTGAATACGTACCGGAACCCGCTGCGCCAGGCGTACCCATTCAAGGTTAGAGTCAATAGAGGCCAGCCCTTTTGAATCGCTGCTGCTGCTGGCGTTGGTGACACCAGCAGCAATACTGTCGACGGTACCTTTAATCGTTTGCCCGCTTCCCAGCGGAGTAATTTCGGCACGAAAGCCGGGACGCACGCCTTCAAGCTTGGTCTCTTCCAGGTAGGCCATCACATAGAAGGTATTCTGCTTCACCAGCGCAACCGCGGTAGAACCGCGAGTGATAAACTCACCACTGTAGACATTCAGGTTAGTCACCCAGCCATCAGCCGGGGCACGAATCACCGTGCGTTCAAGGTCAAGCTTCGCCAGATCGCGACTCGCCACCATTTTTGCCAACTGATGCTCAACGGTTTGCAGAACGTTATTCGCCTGGTCTATCTCCTCCCGGGACATTGCCTGGACGCCAAGGCGGTTACGACGGCCAGCTTCAGCGCGCTTTTCCTGCGCCAGAGTCTGGTAATAGGAGACATCGGCTTCAGCCTCAGCTAATGCTTTCTGGTAGCGCGGCTGGTCAATGACGAACAAAATCTGGTCTTTCTTAACCAGTTGGTTATCCTTAATATTCACCTGTGAAATCAGTCCGGAGACATCAGGTGCAATAGCCACGATATCCGCACTAAAGCGCGCATCGCGCGTCCAGGGCGAGGCGGTGTAATACACCCATGCGCGAAAAATCGCCATAAATGCCAGGATAACCAGTATCACAGTGATTGCGGTACGGAGGATCTTTCTTGTTAGTGTTTTCACATCTACCTCAAACGAACAAACGCGATATCAGATAAAACAGGCAGCAATATAGCGCGGTATTAAACAGTGCCGGATGCCAGACAAAATCATAGATACCGGTAGGAACCAGCAGGCGATGCACCAGCCAGAAGATGGTTAGCGACAATAGCAACTCAAAGAAGATCGGCGGAAATGACAAGCCGAAAATCACAATGACAGGAAACAGACTCATGATGACCTTGATAAGAAGCGTACAGGTGATATGCGCGATGCGTTTATTATTTAACTAACTATATAGTAACGTAACAATTGCTGTCTTATCTATAATATGTGATCTAAATCACTTTTAAGCCAGAGTGAATAATGGAACGATTAAAACGCATGTCCGTTTTTGCCAGAGTGGTTGAATTAGGTTCATTTACCGCCGCGGCCCGCCAGCTCCAGATGAGCGTTTCTTCCATCAGCCAGACAGTAGCCAAACTGGAAGATGAGCTGCAGATTAAGCTGCTCAACCGTAGTACTCGTAGCCTCGGCTTAACAGAAGCGGGGAAAATCTATTATCAAGGCTGTCGGCGAATGCTATTCACAGTCCAGGATGTCCATGAGCAGTTGTATGCATTTAACAATACGCCTATCGGTACCCTGCATATCGGCTGTTCTTCAACTATGGCACAGAATGTGCTGGCTCGCATCACCGCGGAAATGCTCAAGGAGTATCCAGGATTATCGATAAATCTGGTCACCGGTATTCCAGCACCGGATCTAATCGCTGACGGTCTGGACGTCGTGATTCGCGTCGGCGCCCTACAGGATTCCAGCCTTTTTTCCCGCCGCCTGGGTTCCATGCCAATGGTGCTCTGCGCGGCGAAAAGCTACCTTCAGCAGGCCGGATACCCGGAAAAACCGGCGGATCTCGCCAGCCATTCCTGGCTTGAGTATAGCGTTCGGCCAGATAACGAATTTGAAATTATCGCCCCGGAGGGGATTTCAACCAGGCTGATCCCTCAGGGACGATTTGTCACTAACGATCCCATGACGCTAGTTCGCTGGCTAACAGCGGGGGTCGGAGTGGCATATGTTCCGTTGATGTGGGCGATCGACGAGATCAACCACGGCGAACTGGAGATCCTGTTACCGAGCTACCAGTCCGATCCACGCCCGGTTTACGCGCTATATACCGAGAAAGATAAACTCCCCCTGAAGGTACAGGTCTGCATTAATTACCTGACTGAATATTTCGTTGAGGTGGCAAAAATTTACCAGGGTATGCACGGCCGTGGGAACGCCGATTAACGAGCAGCCCGGTTTATATACACATCCGGCCCCCGATATTGACGGGCATAGTTTGCGCTTTCGCAGAACACGAAAGCGCATTGAGATTTATCAGGCGGTACCGCCGACGGTGAGATTATCCACTTTAAGCGTTGGCTGACCGACGCCAACCGGCACGCTCTGGCCCTCTTTGCCGCAAACGCCGACGCCGCTGTCCAGCTTCAGGTCGTTCCCCACCATCGAAATCTGCTGCATCGTTTCAATACCTGAACCGATAAGTGTCGCCCCCTTCACCGCTTTCGTCACTTTCCCTTTTTCAATCAGGTAGGCTTCAGAAGTGGAGAAGACAAATTTCCCGGAGGTGATATCCACCTGACCGCCGCCGAAGTTCGGTGCGTAGATACCGTAATCGACCGATTCGATAATCTCCTGCGGCGTGGATGTCCCCGCCAGCATGTAGGTGTTGGTCATACGCGGCATCGGCAGATGTGCGTAGGATTCGCGGCGACCGTTGCCGGTTGGCGCCACACCCATCAGCCGGGCATTGAGCTTGTCCTGCATATAGCCCTTCAAAATACCATTTTCGATCAGTACGTTATACTGCCCCGGCGTACCCTCATCATCAATAGCGACGGAGCCGCGACGGTTAGCAATGGTGCCATCATCCACTACAGTGCACAGCTCAGAAGCCACCAGTTCGCCCATATGACCACTGAATACCGACGTCCCGCGACGATTAAAATCGCCTTCCAGACCGTGGCCGACAGCTTCATGTAACAGTACGCCAGGCCAACCCGCTCCCAGCACCACCGGCAACATTCCGGCTGGCGCAGCAACAGCGCTCAGATTGACCAGCGCCATACGCACGGCTTCTCTCGCCCAAACATCAGCACGCACTTCACCATCCTGCGAAGCCAGAAAATAGTCATACCCAAAGCGGCCGCCGCCGCCGCTGGCGCCGCGCTCGCGTTTGCCATCTTTTTCCACCAGCACGCTGACGGAAAGACGAACCAGCGGGCGAACGTCAGCCGCCAGCGTGCCGTCGGTGGCGGCGACAAGGATTAACTCATAGACGCCGGTCAGGCTGGCGGAAACTTCCTGCACCCGTTTATCGGCAGCGCGGGCGGTTTTATCTACCCGGCGCAGGATATCCAGTTTCTCTTCCCGACTCATGCTTTGCAGCGGGTCGATGCTGGTATAGAGGGAGCTGTATTCCACCCCGCCGAGAGCGTGAACTTTACCATCGCCGTGATCACGCACAATAGTGCGAGCCGCCTGCGCGCTCTGTTCCAGCGCCAGTCGGCTAATCTGGTCAGCATAGGCAAAGCCGGTTTTTTCTCCGCTTACCGCACGGACGCCGACGCCCTGATCGATATTATATGAACCATCTTTAATAATGCTGTCTTCCAGAACCCAGGACTCGTGATAGCTCGACTGAAAATAGAGATCGCCGTAATCCAGACGGCGCTCGGCCAGTTGGCCAAGAATGGTAAACAGGTCCTGATGATTCAGGCCGTTTGCCGACAGTAATTGTTCACTTACCAGGTTCAGACTCATCGTTATGCTACTCGTTTGTTGCCGCCTCTCGGGCGGAAATAAAAAACGCTATCTATTGAGAGTGCGGTAATTCCCCGCAATCGTCAAATCATTGCTTTTTGTCGCTCCGCGCCTGGCGCAGCACTTCGTTAATTTGCGGCTGATCGATAGGGCCGGTGATGCGATAGCGCAAAATAGAGACCTTATTCCACAGCGGCCCCAGCACCTTACTGGCGGCAAAAACCGCAGCGCCGATAATCGGGTTAACAGCAAAGGCCGCCGCAACGCCCACGGTCGCAGAGATTTCCGGCGCGACCACGGCTTGCATGTTCAGTTGACGACGAACAAGATCCACCGAACCTTTCATTGCGATATCCGCTTCCAGACCATCGACCAGCGTATCGTCGGTATGCAGAACACCGTCTTTAATCCACGCTGTACTATTAATTGAATCGAACCAGAAACCTTCGCTGAACGTATCGCTAAAGTCGAAGCGCAGCTTGCGCAGCAGCGCGTCAACGCTCAACAAACGCAGAAGCTGACCGGCGTGACCAGTGCTCAGATCGGTGAACTGGCCTTTCCCAAGATGGCTTTTGAGGATCCCGTTAAGCGATGCGACGTCCGGCTGCCACGGAGGCGCACGCCAGTGCAGATCATAATCCATATCGAACGATGAGCCTTTTACCGGGGTGGATATACCAAAGAAATTCGCGAAATCTTCGGTTTTATTGCCGTGCAACTTACCTTTCAACGAGGTGCGTACGCCGCTCGGGGCGCTAACCCACACGCCATCACTGCTCAAACGACCGAAACCAGTATCTACCAACCCGTTAGTCAGCGTCAGGGTATCTCCGCTGATATTGAAATCCCCTTCGATGCGACCATATTTTTGCCCCCACAGCCAGCACTCCGCACAGCGAAGCTGAAAGTCAGGCCAGCCGTGGAAATCTATTTTGGTATCAGCCAGTGGACCGCTGCTTTTTTCCGTCCTGCTGCTTTTCACTGTAGTTGGGTTGTAGTAGAGGTAGCGAATGGCTGCCAGCCACGGGGCATTTTTCCGCATTGTCAGGGTTGCGTTAATTTCACGCCCCTGGGCTTCAATTTTCGTCCCCCCGGCATCAGGTCGGGAGACAAGGCTGACATTATTCCAGCTCTGGCCCGCCATCATTAACATCGGCGTACGCAGAGTGACCTGCTCGGGGAAAACCATATTACTGCTGACGTCATTTGCCACGCCGCCCTGGAACAACGCCAGCCACTGCGCGCCATCCATCGGCGGCATATTCAGTTCCACGCCTTGCTGTGCGGGAAGCGGGGATACGGCTGTACTGTCAGAAGTTAAAATCGCGCGGTCGAGGGTTAGCTTATGGCCCAGCAGCCAGCGGCTATTGATGTGATTCTTCGAGCCTACAGAACCGGTCAGATTAAAACTACTTAACCCACCCTCAACCTTAATTTTTACCGGCAGAGGTTCACCAGCCTGCTTATCAACCGGCGCAGGTAAGTGACTACTTACATTCTTCAGATCACCGTTGATATCCACTTTGTAGGTTGCGCTGCCGTGATACGGAAGCTCAATCGCCACTTTGCCGTCCCAGGGCACGCTGCCGCTCAGGGTGTCGTCCAGAGCTTTCGGCAATAAACCGGTACGCGCGGGCTGCCAGTTAGCGTTCATTCCGACATTTACCAGAAATGCTTTCTCACCTTCGGTGGTCGAGAAATCAATATTCAGCGGCTGATTAAACCAGGTCGCACTCATTGGTTCGCTTTTCAGGTCGCCGTTGACAAAGCTGAATTTACCGCTCAGGTTCTGCAATGTGGTATCAATGGGCTTGATAAACAAGCTGTTATTCTTCAACTGGATATCGCCTTTGGCAGTGGTCATCTCGCCATCCAGGGGGATATCAAGATGTAAGCGAGCGCTAACATTCCCGTTCAACTGGAGCTCATCCAGCGCCGCGCCCAGCGTCTCTTTTAGCGGCGTCTCGTGAAAATAAGAGCCAACCTCTTTACCCGGACCGTTAACGTCAGCATCAATCAGCAGTTTTTCTCGCGAATAGTCGGGGATCACCGCATCCAGATTGCTGGCAGTCACTTTGCCGAGCATCGCCTTATCGGCCCTCATCCAAAGCCCGTCATTGATAAAGTTAAGTTCGATATTCAGGCCGGTTAACGCGGGCCAGTCAGGCTGAAAGGCAAAGGTGGCGTTTTTTAGCGGTACCGAGACCTGGAACTGGCCTTCATTATGCTTGTACGGGAAAAGATGCGGATTGCCGCCGTAAGCCAGCGTGGCATCGGTAGCCTGGCCGCCTTTAATCGCCCCGCTAAGATAATCCACCAGCTCTTTGCCCATCAGATTTTCCGGGAAGTAGCGCCATGCCTGACCGCCATCGTTGGTACTGATACCAGCCAGAATACCGAGCCAGGGTTCATCGCCCTGCGGCTGCAGATAGCGGAACCCGCCGCGAGCGCGAACGCCGATCGCCTGCACGTCGATATCGCGGCCATCGAGCATAAAACCTTTGTCATTCTTCACCCAACTGAGGGTCGCATCGCCTTTGGCTATCTCCAGCGGCGCGCGAAATACCGTCTCATAAGGCATTTTCGCCTGCGTCATGCTGGCATGCAGGGTACCGTTTTCCACGCTCCCGGCGATGCTGCCGGAGAAATGCTCCGCGCCTGGCAGCAGCTTCCACTGCTTCCAGGACATATCGCTCCAGTCCGCCTGGAAGCGCGTTTTTTCCGCCATCTGCAGCGGAATATCCAGCGCCAGAAGATTGATTTTGCCGTCCGGCTGCGTTGCACGCCAGATTTTACCCAGCGATGGCGCCAGTTTATCCGCCATCGGTTGCAGCCCGGTCAGGCCATTAAGGTTAAGATTGCTGGCGCGAATGCGCAGCTCATCGCTGCGTTGACCATTTTTTCCGTCGACATCCTGAGCCGGGATCCACGCTACCGACAGCGCGCCGCGCGGCCAGGGTTTGTCATCCATGGAGATACGCGTGTCCGGGATGCGAAAGCCCCAGCTTTGATTATCGCGATAGATGTGCGCCGTCAGATTATCGACCGACAGTTGGTGCTTATCTTTGTCGCCCTGCCAGCTGGCGCCGCCTTTTTTCAGCCATACATCGCCGCTGGCGACATCGCCTTTGTCGATAGTCATCCAGCCTTCAAGGCTGAACCGCGCGCTTTGCAGCGCGATGTTGTCCTGCATCCAGCGCCCAAGCCACGGCTTAACGTCGATGTCATCGGCCTGAAGCCAGACGCGCCCCTTATTGAGCAAACCGTCTTCATCTCGCAGGTCCATTCGCACCTGCATCACGCCATGCTGGCCGGTCAGGCTACTCAGGCTAAGCTGCCCCTCAGCGCGATGGCGATTTTTACCGTTCAGCCAGGTAAGTTGCGGGATGGTGAGCTCTGCCCGCTGGCCGGAAATCGTCAAAAAGCTCAGATGGCTATCGCGAAGGATAAAGTGATCGAACTGACGGAGGAAAAGATCGCTGATACGGTCGGCTTTCAGCCCTTCGCCGCTGTTATTGGTTTGGATGGGAGTATTAGTATGAACCTGTAGCTGCCAGAAGGTCAGGTCGCGAAACTGCCAGCGCATATGTAGCAGGCTTTGCCATACGTCGAGCGCCAGTGTGACGCGTTTGACGGAAAGCTCACCGCCGTCGCTCAGGCCAGCCTTAATATCGCGGACATCAAGCGTCGGGCCAAAAGTCTGCCAACTGGCGGTAATGTGTGAAGCATCGACCGGTACGCCGGACATCGCGGAGACTTTTTCCAGTACCTGCGGACGCCAGTTGTTCAACTGCGGCAGAACGAGACGCAAACCGCTCACCAGCAGTGCGACGACAACAATCAATGTTGCCGCGGTGAACAGTAATATCCCGGGCAGTCGCCTCACGCATCTCTCCTTGTCAGCCTGTTACGCGCTATCCTTTTGCCTGCCTCTTATTCCAACATAAGCAAGCAAAATGGATGATTACATCATTACGACATCAAACTGCTCTTGATTATAGAGCGGTTCAATTTGCACTTTGACCTGTTTACCGACAAAGATTTCGACTTCCGCCAGCGCGTGCGACTCTTCCCCTTTCAGCGTTTCCGCCACCGCAGGAGAAGCATAAACCAGGAAGCGGTCGGAATCGTAGGCGTGGTGCACGCGCACGATTTCGCGCATGATTTCATAGCACACCGTTTCCACCGTTTTCACCGTACCGCGCCCGTGGCAGGTCGGGCACTCATTACACAGCACATGCTCCACGCTTTCGCGAGTGCGCTTGCGGGTCATCTCTACCAGCCCAAGCTGGGAAAAGCCGTTAATGCTGGTTTTTACCCGATCTTTGCTCAGCGCCTGCTCAAGAGAATGCAGCACCCGGCGACGGTGATCTTCATTATTCATATCAATGAAATCAATGATGATAATCCCACCGAGATTGCGCAGCCGCAGCTGGCGAGCAATCGCCTGGGTCGCCTCAATATTGGTATTAAAGATAGTATCGTCAAGATTGCGATGGCCGACGAAGGCCCCGGTGTTGATATCAACGGTGGTCATCGCTTCCGTTTGGTCAATAATCAGATAACCGCCTGATTTCAGTTCAACTTTACGCTCCAGCGCGCGCTGAATTTCATTTTCCACGTCAAAGAGATCGAAAATCGGCTGACGACCGCTGTAGTGCTCCAGCTTGCTGGTCATTTCCGGAATATATTCGGCGGTAAACTCAAGCAGCGATTCGTAGGTCAGACGAGAGTCAACGCGAATACGGTCAAGGTGTGCATCGGCGAAATCACGCAGCACTCGCTGCGCCAGCGCCAGTTCGCCGTACATTTGATAGCGCGTCTGCTGGCGCTTTTTGCGCTCCATCACTTTCGTCCACACGCGCTTGAGATAGGCGGCATCTGCGGCCATCTCCTGCTCATGAACGCCTTCCGCTGCGGTACGGATAATAAATCCACCCTGTTCGTCACAGTATTCAGATACCACTTTTTTCAGGCGTTCACGTTCTGCTTCGCTTTCAATACGCTGGGAGACGCCGACATGCGAGGCACCGGGCATAAAGACCAGATAGCGAGAAGGAATGGTGATATCGGTGGTCAAGCGGGCACCTTTCGTGCCGAGAGGATCTTTCACCACCTGTACCATCAAGTCCTGCCCCTGACGCACCAGTTCAGAGATATCGCGGACAGCGAACTGTTTTTGCTCTTCGCCTGCCACACACTCGGTGTGCGGCATAATATCGGAAGCGTGCAGAAATGCGGCCTTATCAAGGCCAATATCTACAAAAGCCGCCTGCATTCCCGGCAGCACTCGACTGACACGACCTTTGTAGATATTGCCTACTATTCCGCGTCGCGCTTCACGCTCAATATGAATTTCCTGAAGAATACCGCCATCAATGTAAGCGACGCGCGTTTCTGATGGCGTTACGTTAACTAATAATTCAGCAGTCATCTTTATCCCTTTTTTTCACGCAGTGAGTTAAAGTTACTGAGCAACTCATACGTTTCTACCAGCGGTAAGCCAACTACGGCGTGATAGCTGCCATTTATCTTCCTGACGAAACAGCCACCCACCCCCTGAATACCGTATGCACCTGCTTTATCTAAAGGTTCGCCGCTGGCAACATAATCGGCGATATCCTGTACTGAGAGCACGCGGAAAGTGACCTCCGTGACCACCAGGCAATCCAGCGTCTGCTGCTTATCCGCCAGCGCCACAGCGGTCATAACCTGATGGGTTTTCCCGGAAAGCATGTGCAGCATCTCGGCGGCGTGCCCGGCATCGCGCGGCTTTTCCAGCACTTCACCATTCAGGATGACAATGGTATCCGCTCCCAAAACGGGGAGATCAAGCGGTGCCAGCGCGACGCCAGCCTGCGCCTTCTCGCGCGCCAGTCGAACCACATATTGCTGCGCGCTCTCCTGTGGGCGGCGCTGTTCCTCAATACCCGGAACCACGCGCTCAAAAGCGAGACCAAGCTGAGTCAGCAGTTCCTGCCGACGCGGAGAACCTGAAGCAAGATACAGAGTCGTCATATCAACCTTATTGCACCGCAAACTGCTGACGCACTTTACGCATCAGCAGGAAAATCCATGGCCAGAGCACACCGTTTACGACACTACTCCAGAACACTTCCGGGCGGAAAGATACGTTGATCACTAAAAACTCTGCCCAGAAAACAATGATATCCACGGAAAGGGATAACATGACCACCACCAGTGCCTGTTGCCAGAGCGCCAGATTGCGGAACAACTGATATTTCAGCGCCACCAGATAAGCCACAATACTTAATGATAGTGCGCGAACGCCAAGCGTCGACCCGCTGATAAGATCGAGGAGCGCCCCCATCACAAAACCTGCGCCGACGTTAAGCCGATGGGGTAGCGCGAGGATCCAGTACAACAGGATAAGCAATACCCAGTTTGGCCGATAGATGCTAATGTCCGCTGGCCAGGGCATAATTTGTAGCAATAGTGCAATAAGAAACGAGAGCCAGATAACCCAGCGCCCCTGGCTACGGTAACTTGCCACTATTGCCCCCCTGCTGGCAGAGGCTGCTGTGGCATATCAGTTGCCGGAACCGGCATCTGTGGCCCCACTGCATCCGGTGCCGGCAGAACCTGCGGCATCATCTGCATCAGGCGCTCATTCGCTACACGGTGAACCTCTTCTGGTGTCATCGGATTCTCACCATTGCGATCGGCTCCCCACAGTAGCAGCAGATAACGCAAACGCTGCAGACCGGCTGTCGGACGTGCCTGAATCACCGTATATGCACGCTGTGTATCCAGTTTAACGGATGAGACCACTCCGACCGGATACCCTTCAGGGAAGCGACCGCCGAGCCCCGAGGTCACAAGGACGTCACCGACGCGAATATCAGTATTGGCCGGCAGATGTTCCAGTTGCAAATCGTCAGTACAGCCGTTCCCGGCAGCAATCACGCGAATATCGTTACGCAGTACCTGAATCGGTAACGCATGCGCGGCATCGCAAATCAGCAGCACGCGGCTGGTCAGTTTCGCCACCGCGACCACCTGACCGACAACGCCTTTATCGCTGATGACCGGCTGACCTTCATAAACGCCGTTAACGCTGCCTTTATCGATAACAACCTGATCGCTATAGGGGTCATTAACCGTTGAGATGACCTGAGTCACCATTTTTAGCTCATCCTGACGCAGCGGAGAGCCCAGCAGCTCGCGCAGACGCGCATTCTCCTGTTTGTACTGACCCAGCATCAGTAAATCGCTGTTCTTCAGCAGTAGTTCCTGGCGCAGCACGCGATTTTCCAGTTCGAGCTGGTCGCGAGTGGCCAGCGTTTGCGAAACGCTGTCCAGCAGTTCCCTGGGGCCATTAGAGATAAAGTAGAAAGGGCTGACGGCAGTATCCATGTACGTTCGAATTTGGCTGAACGTACCCAGGCGGTTGTCGGCGATTATCACGCCAAGCGCCACCAAAACCGCCAGAATAAGGCGAATCTGTAGCGACGGGCCACGGCTAAAAATTGGCTTCATAGGCTATGCGTATTCTCGTGTCAGTTAAGACCGGGCAGCCGTAAGCCAGCTACCCCGATCTCAGGCTGACTACTCTTCGCTGAACAAATCGCCGCCGTGCATATCGATCATTTCCAGTGCCTTACCGCCGCCACGAGCGACGCAGGTCAGTGGATCTTCTGCAACTACGACAGGTATTCCTGTCTCTTCCATTAACAGACGGTCAAGATTACGTAGCAGAGCACCACCGCCGGTCAGAACCATCCCGCGTTCGGAGATATCTGAAGCGAGTTCCGGCGGGCACTGTTCCAGCGCGACCATCACCGCGCTGACAATACCGGTCAACGGTTCCTGCAGCGCTTCGAGGATTTCGTTGGAATTCAGAGTAAAGCCGCGCGGGACGCCTTCTGCAAGGTTACGTCCGCGAACTTCGATTTCACGAACTTCATCGCCTGGATAAGCGGAACCGATCTCGTGCTTAATACGTTCTGCGGTAGCTTCGCCGATGAGAGAGCCATAGTTACGACGCACATAATTAATCACAGCTTCGTCAAAACGGTCGCCGCCGATACGTACAGAAGAGGAATAAACCACGCCGTTAAGGGAGATGACCGCGACTTCAGTCGTACCGCCGCCAATATCCACAACCATAGAACCGGTTGCTTCGGAGACCGGCAGACCTGCGCCGATCGCAGCCGCCATCGGCTCCTCAATCAGGAAGACTTCACGGGCGCCAGCGCCCTGTGCGGATTCGCGAATAGCGCGACGTTCAACCTGGGTCGCACCAACCGGCACGCAGACCAGCACGCGCGGGCTCGGACGCATAAAGCTGTTGCTGTGCACCTGTTTAATAAAATGCTGGAGCATTTTTTCGGTAACGAAAAAGTCGGCAATAACGCCGTCTTTCATTGGGCGAATAGCTGCAATGTTGCCCGGTGTACGCCCAAGCATCTGCTTCGCTTCATGACCCACAGCGGCGACGCTTTTCGGCGATCCGGCACGATCCTGACGAATGGCCACAACGGAAGGCTCATTCAATACGATGCCTTGTCCTTTTACATAAATCAGGGTATTCGCGGTACCCAGGTCAATGGACAGGTCATTGGAAAACATGCCACGAAATTTTTTTAACATACTAAGGGATAATCCTGAAAGCTGGGGCGGAAAAGAAAATCCGCTTACTTTACCAACCACGCGCAGCAGCGACAAGGCGCAAAAATCATCTGCTGCGGTGAAAATTAGTGCAGTTCGTTACCTTTGTTACAAATTTGACTGAATCCGTCCGATGCAGAAATCTTCAGCAGCGCTCCGCGCTTGAATCTGCAACCTATCAAAGGTCATTCACTGGCATTTACATTGCGACAATCCGGCAGGTAGACAAGCACACCCCCATCACTGTGGCGCGCATTATTCTACGTGAAATCACGCTAAACGGCAGATCAAACAGAGTATCTTTGCGAATATTTTTTCACATTTGTGTCAAGTGGCTGTGAGGCAGCAAAAAATTCCCCCTGACCGCCGGTGACACCGCATTGAGACAGCACCTGCCACTCGCTACGACTTAGCACACCGGTTGCAAAAACCTGAACTGGCATTCCTTTACAGGCTTCGACCAGGCTCTGGACCAGCAACTGATTCTCACTGCGTTTTTCTATATTGCGCGATAATCCCGAATGCAGCTTAATAACTTCAACGTCGATCTGCTTAATCCAACTGGTTCCAACCAGCGTCAGACCGGCCTGAACCACAGCAACTCGAATACCTAAAGCGTTAATCAACCGCATAACCGGCTGCAGACGGCCGATATATTGACAAACATCCGCCTCTGCAAGTTCAAAAATAATATGCCGACGTTGCGATTTTTCACATTGCATCAAAGTATCGCGCAGCCAGCGCTGGAATCGGGGGCGGATTAATGACTCCACCGTCACCTGTAGCGCGAGGTTTTCTTCCGGCCAGAACCCTAAAAACGGCAACAGTCGCGTAATTTGCAGACGGTCATACTCTTCCGCTAAACCAAACTGTAGTACCATCGGCATATATTCCGCCGCGATCACCTCTTCCTGACCATCATAAAGACGGCACATTAGCTCGCGATGATGTACGCGACCATCGCGAGTCACCGCAGGTTTCTGGTAGAGCCGCGGTCCACCGCGGCTGAGCATTTGCTCGATAAGCGTCCGCCAGCGCACGTTGCCACGCCCTTTCTCCGGAAGAGAGTCATCATAGACGGCCCAACTGTTGCTGCCCTGTAATACCGCATTACGTGTTGCCGCTTCCGCATGTTCCATCACCTGGGCCGCCGTTTGCCCGCTACGGAAAGCGCAGATACCGATATGCATCATATCGTCACGATCGAGAATTCGCGTCGACGGCAGGGAATCCATAGCTTTCAATAGCAACCCGGCAATGCTGTCCGCCTCTTTTAAAGTGCGATGCGGGAGCAGGACGGCAAAATCGCTGCGGTGGTAGCGGGCCAGCAGCGCGCCAGGGTAGCGCATAATAAAAGTGGAAAGCATATTGACCAGCGTAAAGTAATGCTCTTCGGTCGCTGCACGCCCCCAGTTATCGCGCAGCAGATCGAAATCCGGCAAACGGATCATCATAACGATGCCATATGACCCCACTTTCTCCTGATCTTCAAGCAGCGTCGACAATTGATTATCAAAAAATAATCGGTTACTCAGCCCGGTTTTTGAATCCTGCGCAACATATGAACGAATCAGGGTGTCCATGCGGCTTCGCTGATCGCTGGCGAACTGAAGTTCTGATAACAGCATATCCAGAGCTCTACTGGTGTTCGCTGGCCACTCATGTACCGACCCTCGCACCTGTGGTCCACGTTCGCCCTTAAGAATACGCGCAGCGCGGAGTTCCAGTAGCTCCTGGCCCGCCAGTTGGCGATGGATCCAGCGTACGGAAAAAAAGATAATCAGCACCATAAAAGCAATGGCGAGGGAAAGCGGCGCGGTGACATGCAGTGAACGGAAGTAATTGACCATGGGATCCAGGTACACCAGATGAATAACCATGCCTGGGTACTTTAGCGACGGCACCGTGATATTGCGAAACTGATTGCTGCTACCTAAAGGGCGATAGTTATCGGTGCGTGAATGGCTATAGGCCGATTTGCCATTGAGCTGAAAATCAATATGCACTGCTTCGACTGGCGCCATCAGCTCATCCATCTGCGGTTCAATCTGGTCAAAAGACATAGAGGCCAGACGGTTATCCAGCATCGTCGCCACCGCCTGAACGCGGTTGGTCATTTTTAGCTGAATGCCATTATAAAAACTCAGCGAAGCGCCAATCAGCGTGACAAAGATCGTCAGGCTGGTGAGTAACGTGACAAAAGCTGAGAATTTCGTCGTTAATCGCATCCCTGTGTTAACTCCGCGAGTGAATGACTACCCGATAAACAACCGGGACCTGTACTGGCGTCTAAGCTAAAGTAAGCACTAACTTTCTAAAGAGGGACGCATACTATCAAAGCTGGCGCATCTGGCAATTTATTGCGTTACATCGGCGTAATATTGCCGTTAGCGAGTATAGTCTGCAGAAAAAATTTTCCAATCATCCAATCTATGAGGACCAGCACATGCAGGCTTTAATTTTAGAACAGCAGGATGGCAAAACTCTCTCTTCGGTGCAAACCATTGACGCCAGCCAACTGCCGCAGGGCGATGTGACCGTGGATATCCAGTGGTCCAGCCTTAACTATAAAGATGCGCTGGCTATCACCGGTAAAGGAAAAATCATCCGCAACTTTCCGATGATTCCTGGCATCGATTTTGCCGGTTTTGTCCACAGCAGCGAAGATCCGCGTTTCCACGCGGGCCAGCAGGTTCTGCTGACCGGGTGGGGCGTTGGTGAAAATCACTGGGGCGGTCTGGCAGAGCGCGCGCGCGTTAAGGGCGACTGGCTGGTTGCCATGCCTCAAGGCCTGGATGGACGTAAAGCCATGATCATTGGTACCGCGGGTTTCACCGCTATGTTGTGTGTGATGGCGCTGGAAGACGCGGGGATTCGTCCTGAAGATGGCGAAATTGTGGTCACCGGGGCCAGCGGTGGCGTTGGCAGTACTGCGGTCGCTTTGCTGCATCATCTCGGGTACAAGGTCGCGGCAGTTTCCGGGCGCGAAAGCACGCATGAATATCTTAAAAACCTCGGCGCGCAGCGCATCCTTAGCCGCGATGAGTTCGCCGAAACCCGCCCGCTGGAAAAACAGTTGTGGGCCGGTGCTGTTGACACTGTTGGTGATAAGGTGCTGGCAAAAGTGCTGGCGCAGATGAACTACGGCGGCTGCGTAGCGGCCTGCGGTCTGGCTGGTGGCTTTGCTCTGCCCACGACCGTGATGCCGTTTATTCTGCGTAATGTGCGACTCCAGGGTGTTGACTCGGTGATGACGCCACCCGCCCGCCGGGCCGAAGCCTGGCGGCGGTTGGTTCGCGATCTGCCGGAATCTTTCTACGCGCAAAGCGCAACGGAAATTACCCTCGCCGAAGCCCCTGAGTTTGCCGATAAGATCATGACCAATAAGATTCAGGGCCGCACGCTGGTCAAAATAGCCTAATCTGCAATTTTTCGTGACATATTCGCAATAACGCCTCGCCTCCGCCATGCTTAGAAAAAACGCATGACGGAGGATGCTATGAAACCCAAAAAACTGACAGAAGCCGACGTTACGGCAGAATCCGTTTTTATGCTGCAACGTCGCCAGGTCCTGAAAATGTTGGGTATAAGCGCGACCGCCCTTTCCCTCTCCCCCACCGCGCAAGCTGACCTACTGGCCTGGTTTAAAGGCAACGACCGCCCACCGGCGCCAGCGGGTAAACCGCTGACTTTCGATAAACCGGCGCAATGGCAAAAGAATCTGCCGCTCACGCCAGCGGATAAAGTCTCTGGATACAATAACTTTTATGAGTTCGGCCTGGATAAAGCCGACCCGGCGGCGAATGCCGGAAGCCTGCGCACTGATCCCTGGACGCTGACGATCGGCGGCGAAGTGGCAAAACCGCTTACGCTCGATCATAATGACCTGACCAGCCGATTCCCGCTGGAGGAGCGAATTTACCGGATGCGCTGCGTAGAAGCCTGGTCGATGGTGGTTCCGTGGGTCGGATTCCCGCTACATAAACTGCTGTCACTGGTCGAGCCCACCAGCAATGCACGCTACGTCGCGTTTAAGACGCTTTACGCTCCGGAGCAGATGCCAGGTCAAAAGGATCGTTTTATCGGCGGTGGTCTGGCGTATCCCTATGTTGAAGGACTGCGGCTCGATGAAGCCATGCATCCTCTGACGCTACTCAGCGTGGGTGTATATGGCAAAGCGCTGCCACCGCAAAACGGCGCGCCGGTTCGGCTCACCGTTCCCTGGAAGTACGGCTTCAAAGGGATTAAGTCTATCGTCAGTATCGAACTGACCCGTGAACGTCCCCCTACCACCTGGAATCTGGCTGGGCCTGAGGAGTACGGCTTCTACGCCAACGTCAATCCGCATGTCGATCATCCCCGCTGGTCGCAGGCAACCGAGCGCTTTATCGGCGCAGGCGGCGTACTCGACGTTAAGCGCCAGCCAACATTGCTATTTAACGGTTATGCCGACGAAGTGGCATCGCTCTACCGGGGCCTGAATTTGCGGGAGAACTACTAGTGCGCCTGAATATAAAGCAGATAACCTGGCTGAAAGCGCTTCTTCATCTGGCTGGCTTTTTGCCTTTTGTCTGGCTGTTCTGGGCCGGACATCAGGGATATTTTAGCGCCGACCCGGCAAAAGATATCCAGCACTTTACCGGTAGGATGGCTCTTAAATTCCTGCTTGCTACCTTGCTTGTTTCGCCGCTGGCACGCTACGTTAAACAGCCGTTATTAATACGCACCCGGCGCTTACTCGGTTTATGGTGCTTTGCCTGGGCAACGCTGCATTTGACCAGCTATACGCTGCTCGAACTTGGGATTAACAATCTGGCGCTCTTGGGTACAGAAGTGCTCACCAGACCCTATCTGACGCTGGGTTTAATCAGTTGGTTGATTCTGCTGGCGCTGGCGGCGACATCAACGCAAGCGATGCAGCGAAAATTGGGCCGTCGCTGGCAAACATTGCACAACTTCGTCTATGTTGTCGCGATCCTTGCCCCGATTCACTACCTGTGGTCGGTGAAGATTTTATCCCCGCAACCGATAATTTATACGCTGCTGGCGGTTCTGCTTTTAGCATGGCGATACAAGAAGTTCCGCCAGTGGTGGCGCTAATTCTGGCTATGTGCAGTTTCCCGCAATTCTTTTATCAACCATCACTCTTTACACGATCGTTGTTGATAATCTTCCCGGATAAAATCAGTATTTAGCTGCCAAATGCTACGAAATCGTTATAATGTGCGACTTTGGTTTTCCTGACGGGCTTTTTGAGTCCCGAAAAAGGTGACAATCGCGCATCGAAGGTATATTTTGTTTTTTACCCGAGAATGGCAGAAGATGTTCGCATATTGGCTGATAAGTTTCGCTTTATTGCTTTCGAGCACCCGAGGCTTAACCTGTGGGCTTCTGAAGAAACGCAGCATCTTGAACCTATGCTTTACAGACGGTGCTAACACGCCTGTCACAATCACACTAAACAAAGAGTACGGAACCCACTCATGGATATTCGTAAGATTAAAAAACTGATCGAGCTGGTTGAAGAATCAGGTATCTCCGAACTGGAAATTTCTGAAGGCGAAGAGTCTGTACGCATTAGCCGTGCCGCGCCAAACGCAGGTTTCCCGGTGATGCAACAGGCTTACGCAGCACCGATGATGCAGCAACAACCAGCTCTGTCTAACGCAGTCGCATCGGCGGCAACTCCCGCAATGGAAGCCCCTGCGGCAGCGGAAATCAGTGGCCACATCGTACGTTCCCCAATGGTTGGTACTTTCTACCGCACCCCGAGCCCGGACGCGAAAGCCTTCATCGAAATCGGTCAGAAAGTTAACGCGGGCGATACCCTGTGCATTGTTGAAGCCATGAAAATGATGAACCAGATCGAAGCCGATAAATCCGGCGTGGTGAAAGCCATTCTGGTCGAAAGTGGTCAACCGGTAGAATTTGACGAGCCACTGGTCGTCATCGAATAACGAGGCGAACATGCTGGATAA
>DASYFN010000084.1:0-40112 GCA_036498385.1 Klebsiella sp. | reverse complement strand
TTTATAGCTCCTTACTCTTTTAGGATAAAAATTTATAACGCAGGAATTTTCTATGAAACTGAATAAAGTTGCTATGGCTGTGGCATTAACTGCTGCTCTCGGCTCTATGTCTGCTCTGGCTGATACAACTGACGGTCAGATTGTACTTCAGGGTGAGCTGGTGAATACGGCTTGTGGCTTAGCCCCGTCGTCCAGCCCGGTAACCGTTGATTTTGGTCAGGTTCCAGTTTCCCTGCTGCAAGGCGGTGGTCAGGCAACTGAAACCAAAAACATTGAGCTGCAGTATTGCGATACCACCATCGCCAGCAGCGCCATTGTTTCCTATACCCCGACTACGGTTAACCCGAACGATGCTTCCTTGGCTGCATTTACTTCTGGTACCGCGTCTGGTGCAGGTATCGGCCTGAAAGACAGCGCTAGCCAGACTGTAACCTGGGGCGCGCAGACCACTCCGGTAACTCTGGTTAATGGTGCCAACACCATTCCTTTCGTGGCATTCCTGAAAGCGGAAAGCGGTACTCCAACTGTAACTGCGGGTGCATTCCAGTCCACGATCAACTTCACTATCGAATATCAATAATCGATTTTGAATTATCGTTCGCGGGGGGATTTCTCCCCGCGATATTGGAATAGGTACCAGATAATATGGAATTCTGAGTATGGTAAAGGATACAGAGAAAAAGAGACTGATGGCGTTATTCGTATCGGTATTACTCTTTTCCGGACATGCTTCGAGTACTGATTTTACGCCCGGACAGTTGGCGCTTTCGGGGGAGTTGGTTGCTGCCGCATGCGATATTGATCCCAATTCGCGGGAGTTGTGGGTTGATTTCGGTAACATATCCGCTCGTGATATTAATATGGAGCAAAAAGGTAAACTTATACGACCTTTTTTGGTGCGCTTAGTCGGCTGCGCGTCTTTCGGTAGTACAAATCAATCAACGCCTGGTGCTTATGCCACTATTACCTTTACCGGCAATGCTTCATCGCAAGACCCGACAGTATTAATTCCAGATGGTGAAGGGAAGGGATTTGGTATACAGATTCGCGATCACCGTGGGGAAATTTTAACCTTTGGGGAACCCTCTTCGGGATATCTACTGAGTGATGAGAATAATACGCTGAAATTTACCGCTTCGCTGATTCCGGTTCAGCAACATATTAAGGCTGGGGATTTTTACGCGGTCACTCGTTTTTTTATGGATTACAACTAGAAACAAGCTAGCTATTCCTGTTTTAGCTTGTTTGTCACGCACGATATTTTACTGAATGATTCGGGGTGAATAGTCATGTCAGCAGAACTAAAAATAAAAATAACCCTCTCTCAGATCCTTTTTTTCTGCTGTACTTCTATGGCTTACGCTTCAACGGATGTTGAATTCAATACCGACGTACTGGATGCTGCGGATCGTGACAATATCGATTTAACCCGCTTTGCTACCGACAACTATATTCCGCCAGGCGAGTATTTATTAGATATTAAAATAAATGGCCAGGCCGTGGGGCAGCAAAAGGTTCGTTATCTGGCTTCTAAAGACGAGAAGCGTACGCAGGCCTGTATTAACGGCGAAATCCTCTCAAGATTGGCCTTGAAAGAAGACGCGCAGTTGAAGGTCGCGCAGCCGTTTGCGGATTGCTATGACCTGCTCAGTCTTCCGGGGGCCACGCTCAGCAACTATGCAGGGGTGCTGGACATCACAGTCCCGCAGGCGTGGATGAAATACAACGATCCAAACTGGACGCCGCCGGAGCGTTGGGATCAGGGAATCGGCGGATTTTTACTCGACTATAGTCTGACCGGGCAATATACCCGCCAGCTTGATATGCACAAAGATTACACCACCCTGAGTGGCTATGGTCAGACCGGGGTTAACCTTGGCGGCTGGCGTCTACGCGGCGAATATCAGACCAGCTATTACAGTTCGACGCATCAATTTGATTTCAATATGAATCAGATCTACGCCTACCGTCCGCTGCCGATGATGGCGGCAAAGCTGACGGCAGGAGAGATCTATCTCGATTCTCAGGTCTTCGATACCGTTCGTTTTACCGGGCTTAATCTCGCCAGTGATGAGCGTCAGTTGCCGCCAAACCTGCAGGGATACGCGCCGGAGATTCGTGGGCTGGCAAGGACCAACGCTAAAGTTACAGTGAGGCAGAGCGGGCGCATTATTCATGAAACTACGGTTCCTGCCGGGCCGTTCAATATTCAGGATTTACGCAGCGCGGTGCGCGGTACGCTGGATGTTCAGGTGGAAGAACAGGATGGCTCAATCTCGACTTTCCAGGTTAACACCGCCAATATTCCTTATCTAACGCGTCCTGGCTACGTGCGCTACAATGTGGCTATCGGCGCACCGTCTCGCTATAACCATAAAATTCAGGGGCCAGGTTTCGCTTCCGGTGATTTCTCCTGGGGGATAACCAACGCCTGGTCGCTGTATGGCGGATTACAAAGCGCAGGGGCTGGATATACCGCAGTTTCCGCCGGTATTGGCCGCGATCTCAGCATACTTGGCGCGCTCTCGCTGGATGTCACTGAATCTTACAGTCAGCAGTCAAACCAAAAGCGACTTAAAGGGACCTCGTTTAAGCTGAGCTATGCAAAAACGTTCGACGAATATAATAGTTCAATTACCTTCGCCGGATATCGTTTCTCTCACGAGGACTTCCGCTCTTTCGCGCAATATCTCAACGAGCGTTATGAGGGTTATGACAGTCTTGGCCGTGAAAAAGAAGTGTATACCATCACCGGGAATAAAACGTTCTGGGCCGATGAGCCAGGCAAAGCTACAACCATATTTCTGACCTATACCCACCAGAATTACTGGAATCGAGGCAGTCAGGATCGCTACGGCATCTCTTTAGGGCGCTCGTTTAACGTCGGTAATATTCGTGGGATCACCACCAATATTTCGGCCTACCGTTCTGATTACGAAGGTCGGAAAGACGACTCTATTGCTTTCTCACTTTCAATTCCTGTTGGGGATAGCAAATGGAGCGGTCTTGACGTGCAGACGAATAACGGCAAAACCAGCCCGATGCTCTCGTATACTGACAGCAGCGACTATAACAACCTATGGCGACTGCGTGCGGGAGCGAGTCAGAGTGGCTATGCCAACGTTGATGGCTACTATCAGCGCCGTTCGCAGTATGCTGAAATTAACAGTAATGCCAGTTATCAGCAGGATCGCTATCTTTCCCTGAGCAGCACTCTGCGCGGCGGCTTTACCGCTACCCGTCACGGTGCGGCGATACACAATAGCGGAGCGACGCTCAACACGGCTCGTGTGATGGTGAATACCAACGGTATCGGTGATGTTCCGCTCAATGACGGTAAATCAAGAACCAATAATTTTGGCATCGCCGTTATCCCGGACATCGTGAGTTACAACAGCTTTGATACCCGGGTTGATGTCGATGCAATGTCGGAATCCATCGAACCGTCAAAAGCCATCAGTACCGCCACGCTGACCGAAGGCGCGATTGGTTATCAGACCTTTGGCATGGCGAAGGGAGAAAAAATGATGGGCATTATTCGCCTGGCTGACGGCACCTATCCACCATTCGGCGCTGAGGTTATCAACGGTGATGGCGTGAGCGTATCAATGATTATGGAAGGTGGGCAGGGATGGCTGGCAGGGGTTAACCCTCAGGAACTGCTAAGCGTAGTGTGGAGCGGGAAAAAGCAGTGTCAGATTGCCATCCCGTTAACCATAGAGCGTCGTTCGACAGCCGCACTATTGCCGTGTAAATGACAGTGGACAGTAATAAAAGGTCAAAAATGAGCATAACAAGCAACAAACTCTGCTGGATGGGCGTTCTGATGCTGGCGGCGGTAAGTGGTACCGCTCAGGCGGGGGTTTCGCTGGATCGCACTCGCTTGATCATCACTGGTAAAGACAGCTCGGCGAGCGCGAATTTAACCAACACCAGCCCGGATATACCTTTTCTGGCGCAATCGTGGGTAGAGGACAGCAAGGGCAACAAGATTACCTCTCCGCTGGTAGTGCTGCCACCTTTGCAGCGCATTAACGGCGGGCAAAAGGGGGTTGCACGGGTCACGAAAACGGATGGCATTAATCAATTGCCGCAGGACCGTGAAAGTCTGTTTTATCTAAGCGTGCGCGAAATTCCGCCTAAGCCGGATAAAGCGAATGTCCTGCAGTTGGCCATGCAGTCGCGGATTAAATTATTTTACCGCCCGACAGCTATTATTCCCAAAAGCAAAAGCGAGATTTGGCAGGACCAGGTCGTTTTTCAAAAGAGCGGAAATAAGATGACCGCGCAAAACCCGACGCCTTATTACATCACCATTATTAGCTTATCCCGTATTAAAGGTGAAAAAATCACTAAATTCCCAGGGATTATGATTGCGCCGAAGTCCAGTCAGGAGTTCAGCATAACCGATGGCGGCGTCAGCGATTTTGCCATGATGTATGTGAATGATTATGGCGGTCATCCGGAGCTGAAATATCGCTGTGAAGGAAATATTTGTAAAGCTCTGCCGCCATCGCAGCAAGGGTAATTAAAGAGGAACCTGATGATGAAAACGCGTCTATCGCTATTAGCACTGTTTGTATTCGGTATCAGTATGCCAGCGTTTGCCGACGCTGATATTCCGCTACAGCCGCAGCACTATAACCAGGATCATCAGGGGGAAGATGGCGGTAGCGTAATATTCAATGGCTCCGTTTATGCCTCGCCTTGCGTACTGGCGCCGCAGAGTCGTCTGCAGATTATTGAAATGGGCGAAATTAGCGCCCGTCGTTTTCATCAGGCGGGCGACCGTAGCCAGCCGGTGCTTGTTCGTGTCGAGCTCAGGGATTGCCTGAAAGGTGCTTCGCAGGCGCGCGACAGCATCGCATCAAGGACAACGGGCAATAGCAAACATCTCTACATGACCGGTGAGCAGGCAGTACAGCTCACCTTTATTGGCGAATCGGATGAGCATAATCGGCAGCTGCTGCGCCTGACCGGCAGCATCTCAGGAGCCGGTATTCGCTTGCTGGATATCAAGGAGAGGGCACTGGATATTAATCAAACTCAGCCGCCGTTTATTGTGAAAACCGGCGACAGCAGTCTGACGTTTATTGCCGTGCTGGAGTCTACCGCGCGTAATGTGACAGCAGGTAATTTTAGCGGACTGCTGCGTTTAAAAATGGAGTATCTCTGATGGCGACGATGGTTATCGGACGAAAATCTTGCGTCACGCTTTTACTCTGCAGCGGCTTATTATCCCTGGACGCCGCGGCGGTTGAAGGGGAAATTGAGCCGGTTGGCGGACCTAAAACATATAATATTGACGTTGCCACCCAGAATATCACCAATAACACGATTGGGGCGACGATTCCCTATGAATTTTCGCTGGGCGAGCAATATGCTGGGGTAGCCAAGTGCAGTATTCCGATGACAGGTCAGGCGATTTATTATACCGCGACAGCCTCGCTGCTGCAGCAGGGAAGCGCATCGGGTTATTTAAAACTTAACGATTATATGGATGTAAAAATTGAAATCTACATCCGCGGGAATCGCAATACGTATATCCCTGTTCCCTTTGATAATGAGTCGAACAATGCTACTCAGAACATGTGTGTCCCGCCAACCACCCAGTTTAATAACTTTGAGTCCGGTGCCAAGGGACGGGTAACGTTTATGATCACCAAGCCGATTGTCAACGGTGTTAACCTGTTGGGGACTGAAATAGCCAAACTTTATGGCCGTCTGGGTAATTACAGTGCAGGGATGGGGACTACCCCTATGTCGATTATCTCGATTAATTCCGGAGTCATTACCGTTCCAGACAAATGTGTTATCAACGCAGGTTCACCGATCACCGTTGATTTTGGCACTATCCCCAGTTCAGGTTCATTGCTTAATGGCACCAACTACAGCCAGCCTGTGCCAATTCAGGTGCAGTGCGAAGGGGGAAGCTTTGCGAACGGTAGTCTGAATATTCGTCTGGGGATCCAGCAGGCCAATACTGCCAGTTTTAATAGCGATTATTTAGGGACGACCGGCAACGTCGATCGCTCCAATCTTGGTATTGTCCTGAAAGATTCTGGCGGCAGTTTAGTTGCTGCGAATACGTTTTATAACGTCCCGGGTTTTGCTAACAACCAGGGAACATGGAATCTGACTGCCGCGCCGATTGCAAAGACCGGAACCAACGTTCTTGAAGGTGATTTTCAGGCATCGGCCACTGTGGTCGCTGAGTTTCAGTAAGGGGATAGCATGCGTCAATTAATCGCATCAATGGTACTTATATGTACGCTACCGGCGACCACCCCGGCGCATGCCATCGGGGAACTGATCGGCGGTGATTTAAATTTCAGGGGAACCGTCGTAGCCCAGGGTTGCAGTATCGTTCCTTCATCAAAAAACATCACTGTGGATTTTGGTAAGATTTCGACAGTTACGCTTTATGCGGAGGGGAAATCGCAACCCAAAGCATTTGCTATTGAGCTACAGGATTGCAGTACTGATGTTTTTAATTCCATCACTGTGACCTTTAGCGGGACAGAAAATACCAATATGAGCGACCGCCTGGCGATTACGCCGGTAGCGCCGAATACCACCAGCGGTATTGGCATTGGTTTTGAAGAGAGTAACGGTACGGCGATCTTACTCAATACGCCAACGACCGCGGTTGCCATTTCCAATGCCAACATGCAGTTAAATTTTAAAGCTTTTGTGGAAGGGGAACCGGATGCCTTGAGTAACAAAACCTTGCAAACCGGTGCCTTCCAGGCAACAGCGAATTATACCCTGAATTACCAGTAGAATAGATCAAGGATGATTAACAATGAGCCGTCATTTCTTTCTCTACGATAAAAACATCTTTTTCTCGGAAGGCGTACGTTCTGTGGTTGCCGATCATGCTACGCATGAAGACGATTGCACTTTCTCAAGGCTCGACCATTTCTCTCAACTGATCAACACGCTGCGCCTGCCAAAGCAGAAAGATGAACTACGCTGGATCCTCTGCGATGTCGACAGTTTGCCGGATGAACGTTTTAATGCGCTGTACACCATTAAAGAATGTTACCGCAGGGAAAATCAGCAACTGGTAATTTTATTAGGAGAAAATAATATTTCTCTCTTCTTTGCGCTGCATTCGTTGCTCCCGGAGGCGAGTTGGTTATTAAAAAATGAATCACTGGATAATTTTTTTAAATTTATCGAAGCTGCTGACTCTATAGTGGCAAAGAAGATGTTTTTTAGTCGCTCGTTAATTAATTATACACGGCAAAAATGGTTAGCCAGAGATTTTAATAATAGTATCTCCAGTGATGATTGGTGGTTAATGGAGGAAATATTCAAAGGAAAGTCATTGTCACAAATTTCCTCTGAACAAAAAATTGATGTTCGTCGACTAAGTCGCTGTAAACGGGGCTTGATGAAAAAATTAAACGCTAAAAATAACGTTGAGTTGTTTAATATATTCAAATGCATCGTAGCCACCCCTACGTATAATACATGATATCGGAAAATTTGCTGGCAGGTATCTAAGCCAGTAGGTAAGTGTAGGAAAATACATTTCAATATAAATGGTTAAGGACTTAACAAATGAAAAAATTAAGCATGATTGAAGCATCAACGATTATTGGCGGCTGCAAGGAAACTTGCACCACCTCTTACGATCTCGTGGTTGTTGGCGGTGTCGCTACCTGTAAACAAGTGACCACCTGCTCTGATAAGCACGGTAACTCAACCATCACCACGAAAAACGTGTCTGACGGTATGTGTGTCGTACCGAATCGTATTCGTCAGTAATTTCTGCTGTGGTATATGGAGGGGAGACCCTCCATATATTTCTCCGTTGTATTGGTGAGCCAGGTATAAAATGAAGATAAAACCTATTACCGTTGTTGGCTATACATTTCTGGTGGCGTTAATTTCGTCACTGATTACTGTGCTGTGTTACCACATCTTTGTGTTTAATACATTTTCACTGGATAGCAGTAAGCCTTCGGCCCTGCGGAGAATTGACAGCGCAACCGTTGCCAGTAGCCCAATAAAACATGAAAAAAGCATTATCGAAGTCATCTCCTACGGCTGTCACTACTGTGCGTCGAACGAGGACGATATCGAAAAATTCGCTGCCACGTTACCGGCGGATAGCACCTTTGAAGTTATCCATATTACTGCCGAAAGAAATGGTCTGGCAGTTTATGCGCCGGTTTTTGCCACCCTTGAAGCCATGGGCCTTGAGCGCCAGATGCGCGACCAGGCTTTTAACGCGGTGCTAACCCGCGGTATTAATTTAGCTGATGATGAAACGCTTAACGGTTGGCTGCAAAAGAATAATATTGATGCCGAGAAATACCATCAGTTACGCCAAAGCAAAGCCGTTGTCGAGCGCCTGGAATATATGGCGAAAATCACCGAACTCTATGACATCAACGCAACACCGTTGTTTATCGTTAATAAAAAATATGTGGTGGTAAAGGATCGTCAGTTTCCTGAATTTGCCGGCTATATGCGCCAGCTATTAACGCAGGACAAGGAGTAAGTAAGCTTGGTGCGCTTTCTGATTGTCTGGACTGTATTCAGCGTAAGAAAATGGTCCGCGCAGCTGAGCTGGCGCTATCGACCTTTTACCGGTTATGGTCAAAAGGTGGTATGCAGGGTAATGCGTTTCACCTCCATGCCGTTGCTGTTGATAACGGTTCGTGCGCTGTGCTGGCTGCGCTTGTTGGGCAGACAATATCGCGGACGCAGCGCCGTGGCGACGCAAAACTACGGTTGCCTGACAGGAGCCGATGGTCGAATCGATGCTGCATGGATAGCCATGCGTCGCCAGTTGCTCGAGATGGGCGCGACCTGGGGACAGCACCCGGCTACATTGGCCCAGATGCAGATATGTACGCGAGAGCTTGATGCAGTTGTTGCCCCTCTGGTGGCGCAAAAGACACCGGTAGTCCTCGCGCCGTTGCACTGCGTTTCCGATATTTTAGCGGCGATGGTCGGGGCTGGCGTGACGCCGGGAAAAGCCAGCGTGGTGGTCTCTTCCAGCGCGGAGAGCTATACCGCTGCCAGCCGCAAAATGGGCGGCGTCGCGCTCTCATATTGCTCAATCCATCAGGATAATACGTCGCTGGCCAGCGAGCTAATGGCGTTAATGACCAATGTATCGGAAGGGCGGGAAAATATGATTATTTTCCCTGATATTCCTGCCGATTATACCATTCAGACTCATGAGGCGCAGTCTGGAAAAATAATCTGTCGGTTATTTGGCCGCCCGGCGAAATTACATAGTGGTGTACAGCGATTTTCTCGCATCGTATCGGCGAAGGTGATTTTTTATCATCTCTATTATCAGCAAGGGATAAAAATAAAAATATATGCTCCGCTAACGCCAAAAGAGGTCACGGCAAGTCTGCCGACAATTATCGAAAACACCCTGCGTGATTATCCGCAGGATTGGCTTTTGTGGCACAGCCATTCGCTCTATTTTATTAATCACTGATGCATCATTATGAAAAAGATTATCCCTGATATGGTTTTCCAGGAAGAGGTTAATGAATGCGGCCTCTCCTGTATTGCGATGCTGGCGCAGACCCAGAATATTCCGTGTTCTCTCCCGGCATTGCGGGACATTTTTCCAGCGTCCGATCATGGGACATCGTTAAGTGACTTATCTGTCATTCTACAACAGATCGGCATTGCCACAGCCCCGGTGCTGTTCGATCATGATGAGTTACATGCGCTACCGTTCCCATCCATTTTGCACTACGGCGCCAGCCACTATGTCCTGCTAGCCTGGCGCAAAGGGGATTACGTGTGCGTGATGAATCCGGCGATTGGCCAGCAGTGGCTGCCGTTTTCGGCATTAAAAAAAGAGATTAGCGGCTATGCGCTAATCCTCGAAGAGTCCCCCGGCGTTATTGCCACTCAAACTCCTGTTATTGCCGGAGCGCAGCAGGAGATGCCGCAGGCGATGAGCCTGAAGGAGACTGCGGCGGTACCGGGTATTTATAAACTGATGCTATTAACCTTCCTGGTGTCGCTCACGCTGTTTTTAATGCCGACGATGGTCAGTCGGGCGATAAATCAAGCCTTTTCTGACGTTCAGAATACGCAGTTCCCTTATTTATGGTTCATCCTCGCCTTTGTCGTATCCACGCTGTTAGCGCTGGGTGTCAGGGTGATTAGTGAGCGTTTTATCCGCCGCTTTGTACTGCTTAAGAGCGATATCGGTTTTTCCCGATTGCTGAATAATCCGCTGCGCTTTTTTGAAAAACGCGCGCCGGGGGATGTTTTCAGCCGCTTTATTGCCTGGCAGGGTGGGATGCTGCAAAAAATCGAGCTGGATAACGGACTCCGCTCAGACTGGATAATCTGCGTTATCGCTATCGGTATCATGTTCTGGATCTCACCAGTGCTGGCGCTGATTTCCGCCGTGGGAATTGTCGTGATGGGGTTGATTAGTGTCTGGGCGATATTCCGCGACCGCTGGTATACGCAGCAGTTGCAGCTGAAAAGCGCGACGCTGAATGACTTTTTTATGGAAACCCTTCAGGGGGTGTTAACCATCAAAACAGCCGGGCTGGAAACGCAGCGTAAAGCGCAGTTTGCCCGTTTGTCTCATGACCTTTTTACCTGCCTCCAGCGGCAGAAGGTCTATCAGCAGGTAAAAGAGGGGCTGTATCAACTGACTGGTAGTCTTGAGATGGTGGTTTTTATGCTGGTGGTGCTGCCGCTGGTGCATGCAAAACTTATCTCGCTGGGCGATTTTTTTGCCTACAGCTTTTTACGGCAGATTTTTACTTCCTACGTCACGCGGATATTTTATGCCGTAATCCGTAAATCGCAACTGCACGTGATTGATACCCGCGCACAGGGCTTGTTTACCCGGCATGAGCTTGCTGCGCCTCTGTTTTCTCCGCTAATCAGGGAAGCGGTTCCGCGGCTGGCGTTTGAGCAGGTGGGCTTTCATTACACCCCGCAAAGTCCGGTGCTAAAGGCTGTTGATCTCATACTGGAGCCTGGCGAGCAGGTGGCGATCGTGGGCGATTCCGGCGCTGGAAAAAGTACCTTGCTACGGCTGATGGCCGGGCTTTTTTCCGCACAGCATGGACGAATTATGCTGAACAGCGATGAGGCGAGCGCGCAGCAGTTAGCGTCGCAGGTGTGGCTACAGAGCCAGGAAGATATTCTGTTTAACGCCTCGGTGCTGCAAAACATTACCCTGTTTGACCCGTGGTACAGCGACAGCGACCATGGGCGAGTGGAAGCTATTGTCAATAAAATGGCGCTGGGGCCGGTGGTTCAGGCGCTGCCGGGAGGAATGGAGGCGCTGATCCGCGAGAGCCACTCCGCGCTCTCTCTGGGCCAGCGCCAGCGGCTGATGTTGGCGCGAGCGCTCTATAGCTCCCGCCCGATTTTGTTGTTCGACGAACCAACCGCCAATCTTGATGATGAGACCGCAGAAACAGTGATCGTCGCGCTGTGCCAGCACTGCCGCGAACATGGCAAGACACTGATCGTGGTGACTCACAGCGAGCCGATTCTGCATCACTTCATGCGGGTTTATCGCCTCAATAAAGGTGAGTTGCACGATATTGCACAGGGAGTGCCAGGCCAATGATTCGAGAGTTTTTGCACCGTCGTAAAATGTGGTTGCTTGTGCTGGTAGTGATCCTGGCCATCATCACTGCCGTTTTTTACCAGCGCTCGCTTCCGGCACAGACCGAATCGCTCTATACCGTAGCGCTCGATCGCGGGGATATCGAAAAGGTGGTACTGGCGAGCGGTATTATCAAACCTGCCGTCCAGGTGAGCGTTGGCGCTCAGGTCAGTGGTCAGCTACGCAAGCTGTACGTGCGTCAGGGCGAGCGGGTGCACAAATGGCAGTTGTTAGCCGAAATCGACCCGACACTGCAACTTTCCGACTTACGCAACGCCACCGCGCAACTGGCCAGCGCCAAAGCGCAAAAGCTGGCCTCTGAGGCCACATTGGTACAGTATCGCAAAGCTCTGGCGCGCGAGCAGGCCATGAGCCGCGATGGCTCGGGGGTGAGCAGCGATCTCGAGCAGGCGCAGGCGCAGTATGCCGCGCAGGTTCAGCAGATTGCGGTCAACGAAGCGCAGATTGTGCAGGCGGAAATGAGCGTGCAGACCGCCAATGCCAACCTCGGTTATACCCGCATTCTCGCTCCTATGGATGGCGAAGTGCTGGGTATTGTCACTCGTGAAGGGCAAACCATCGTCTCCTCGCAAATTGCACCGACCATTCTGGTGCTCGCTGATCTCGATAAAATGCAGGTGCAAACGCGCATTTCCGAAGCCGACATCCAGAAAATCCATCCAGGGCAGCCGCTGTGGTTTTACGTCATTGCCGACCCACAGACGCGTTATGAAGGGAAGCTTGGCTATGTCCAGCCTGCGCCGCAGGAGGCTCTGGAGGAACAGAACGGCGGAGCTTCTACCAGTAATCAGCAAAGCAGCGCTATTTACTATAACGCCACTTTTGAAGTCGATAACCGCCAGCGATTGCTGAAAACCTCGATGACTGCCCAGGTGTTTATCCGCATCGCGCAGGTGAAAGATGCGTTGCGCGTGCCGGTTGCGGCGCTGGGGCGTTCACTCGGCGATGAGCGTTACCTGGTGGTGGTGCAAAAGGAGAACGGCAGCGAGGAGCGAACCGTCCGCATCGGGATTAACGACCGCCAGTACGCGCAGGTTCTGGAAGGATTACAGCTCGGCGAGCGGGTGGTGATCCCGCAGGACGCGGGGTCTGTCTGATGGTTAAGCCGTTAATCGTGCTGAACAACGTCACTCGTCATTTTGTTGCCGGGACGCAGATGATTCCGGTGCTGAAATCAGTCTCCCTGACCATTATGCCTGGTGAGATGGTAGCGATTATGGGGGCTTCCGGCTCGGGTAAATCGACGTTGATGAATATTATCGGTTGCCTGGACAAACCCAGCAGTGGTGAAGTTTATATCAACGGAATCGCCACTCACCAGGCTGATAGCGCGGCGCTGGCGGAGCTGCGCAGCCGCTGGCTGGGGTTCATTTTTCAGCGCTACCACCTGATGCCTTATTTGACGGCGGAAGAGAATATTGCCATCCCGGCGCTCTATACCGCAATGCCTGCGGCGGAACGCCAGGCGCGCATTGCGCTGCTGGCTGAAAAGCTGGGCATTGACGCGCGCTTACAGCATAAACCCGCGCAGCTTTCCGGCGGCCAGCAGCAGCGGGTCAGCGTCTGTCGGGCATTGATCAACGGTGCGCAGATTATTCTCGCCGATGAACCCACCGGGGCGCTGGATAGCGTCAGCGGTAGAGCGCTGATGGATGTACTGCACCAGTTGAACGCTGACGGTCACACGGTGATTATCGTGACCCATGACCGCAAGGTGGCGAAACAGGCGCAGCGGATCGTCGAGATCAGCGACGGGCAGGTGATCGCTGACAGGACCCACGGCGTTCGTGATAATCGCGGCATTCAGCGGCTGCCCGCGGTACAGGATAATGGCCGGGCCTCGCTGTCGCGCAGTATCGGAGAATCGGTTCGGATGGCGTGGCGTTCACTGCTGGGTCACCGGATGCGTGCCTTTCTGTCGATGCTGGGGATTATCATCGGTATTTCGTCCGTGGTTTCCTCAATGGCGGTGGGAGAAGGTGCCCGGCAGAGTATCATGAACGAGATTGGCAAGCTGGGTAATACCACTCTCGAAATCCGCCCGGGTACCGGCTGGGGCAGCAAACGCCCGGATATGGAGCGGGCGCTGTCGCTGGATGATATCGCCAGCCTCAGTAAGCAGACGTGGGTGCAGGGGGTGTCACCGATCGTCTCCAGCATGACTACCGCGGTGCGCCAGAGCTTTGACTCCTCGATTATTCTCTCCGGGGTTTCCTCCGACTATTTCTCGTTGCAGGGGATCCGCTTTATCCACGGCAACAGTTTTACCCGCCGGGATGTCGACGACAGGGAACCGGTGCTGGTGCTGGATGAAACCAGCAAAGAGACGCTGTTTCCCGGCAAGGAAGATGCGCTGGGCAAAATTGTGCAAATCGCTGGTGCGCCGTGGCGGGTGATCGGTGTCGCCAGTAAGCCGGGGCCACAGGTGGTCAGCGGATTTATGTCGGCATGGATCCCCTATACCTCGCTATTGCAGCGGATTTCCGGCGATAAGCCGCTGGAGGCGTTAACGCTGCGCTTTCAGGATACGTTGTCGCCGCAAGAGGCGGTGCGGCGTGCGGAAAGGCATCTTATCCGCGAGCACGGCAAAAAAGATTTCTTTGTTCAGACCGACGAGCAACTCGCCAAAGCGCTGCAAAAAACCTCCGATTCCATGTCGCTGCTGATCACCGCCATTGCCGCTATTTCGCTGTTGGTCGGCGGTGTGGGGGTGATGAACATCATGCTGGTTTCCGTCACTGAGCGAACTCACGAGATTGGCATCCGGCTCTCGGTCGGCGCGCGCCCCTCCGACATCATGCATCAGTTTTTAATTGAGGCGGTGATGATCTGCGCGCTCGGCGGGCTGACGGGTGTTTTAGGCTCCTGGGCTGCCGGTAACCTGTTTGCGCTGTTGACGCAGGAGTTTTCCATGGTTTTCACCTGGCTGCCAGTGGCGATGGCCTGCGGTTTTTCCGCCCTGATTGGTCTGACGTTCGGCTATTTCCCGGCGCGCCGGGCGGCACGACTGAATCCGACGGAGGCGCTGGCACGCGAATGAGATCGCTGACTTTATTATCGCTAATTCTATTGTTGACCGGCTGCGGAAGTTTGACCCGCAGCGATTATCAGCGGCCGATGCTATCGGTGCCGGAGAACTGGCAGCGAACGGAAGGACAAAGCAGTACGGCTATTTTGCAGGAGAAAGAGGGCCGCTGGTGGGACCGTTTCGGCGACGAACGACTATCGCGGGTGATTGGACAGGTGCTGGAAAGTAATAACGATGTTGCCGCTGCCGCCTTGACCCTCAAACAGGCGCGCATTTCCGCCGGGCTAACCCAGACCAATATCAGTCCCGACGCCACGCTCAACGGCACTGGCAGTAACTCAAAGCTGCTGAATAACGGAGTTTCGCAGGAGAGTTACAGCGCCTCATTGTCCCTGAGCTATGAGTTGGATCTGTGGGGCAAGCTGGCGCGAATTCGTGAACAAAGCGAGTGGGAGGCGATTGCCAGCGAACAGGACTATCGGGCGACAATCCTGGCAACGATTGACACCACCGCACAGCTCTACTGGAATATCGCTCTGCTGAACCAGCAAATGGATTATCAGGCGTCGAGTCTGGATATCGCAAGGCAGACGCTGATGCAGATTGAGTCCTGGCAGCGGGCGGGAAAAGTCGGGATGCTCGATGTACTGCAGTCCCGGCAGACGGTCATCAGCCGCCAGAATCAGTTGTTGAGCCTGAAGCAGCAGCGGGCAATCTCCCGCAATGCGCTGGCGCTGCTGCTCAATCGGCCGCCCGCTCAGCATACCAATGAGGCCTCAAGTCTTGACGTTCGTCAGCAGGTTGCCATTGCCAGCGCTACGCCGCTGGCCGCACTTGCTGCCCGGCCGGACCTTCAGGCAGCGGAGTCACGTCTGCGGGCGGCGCTGGCGGGTTCCGATGCCGCGCGACTGAGTTTTTATCCCACGCTTTCGCTGCAGGGGACGCTTAGCGCCGGAAGCCAAATCTTTCATCAGTGGTTTAACGACCCGCTGCGCACCGTCGGCAGCAGCGTCTCCGCGCCCTTTATCCAGTGGAATACGGTACAGCTCACCGTGGAGCAGGCCAGCGTGAAGGTGCAGCAGGAGGCGGTGAACTTCCGCCGTACGGCCTATACCGCGCTGTCTGAAGTGGATAACGCGATGGAGAAGCGGCTGAACGCCGACGAGCAGCGCAAGCGCTTGCTGCAATCGCTGCAACTGGGCCAGCAGCGTCTGACGCTCACCGAAAGCCGCTATCGCGCAGGCGCAGTGGACTATCAGACCTTGCTGAATGCTCAGGATGCGTTGCTCGATGTGCAGAACAGTCTTGCGCAAAACCAGTACGACTACCTTTATGCCACTTTGCAGCTTTGGCTGGCGCAGGGGGGCAACAATCCGCAACAGAGGACATCCCAGAATGAGTCACAGTAAACCCCCTTATCGCGTGGTGATAACCGGCTATGGCGCGGTGACTCCCCTTGGCGATAGTGCTGCCGAAAGCTGGCAGGCGATCATGGATTATCGACACGGTTACCGCTATGTTGATCTCTCCGCTAACGGCATCAACACTCATTTTATCGGCCAGGTGGAGCACGAGCCCAGCCTTAAGGGCGTTCCCGCCGCGATTCGTCGGCGTCTGCCACGTCACGCGCGCCTGGCGCTGGCCGCCGCGCGGGAAGCGGTGGCGATGGCTTTTGCTGGCGAAGCTCCTACTGCTTTCTATGATCCGCTGATGTGCGGCGCAATCATCGGCTCCGGCTGGGCGGGGCTGGATGAAAGCTATCTGGCGGTACCGGAGTTTGAGAAAACAGGCGTCTCTTCACCCTTCAGTTGCTTCTTTTCGATGCCGAATGTGACTACCGCTGCCTGTAGCCAACTGTGGAATTTGCGCGGCTATCAAAATACCCCGGTCGCCGCCTGTGCTACCGGCACTATTGCTGTCGGTGAGGCCTATGATGCGATTCGCTTTGGCCGTTCCAGCATGATGCTAGCCGGAGCCGGGGAGTCGTTAAACAGCGTTTGCGCCATCTGGAATATTGATGTGCTTGGCGCGCTGAGCCGGGAAACGGAATCGCCGGAGCGAGCCAGTTGTCCGTTTAGCCTGCAGCGCAGCGGATTTGTGCTTTCGGAGGGGGGAGCGGTGCTGTGCCTGGAAGAGCGCGAGAGCGCCATCGCGCGTGGAGCGACAATCCTGGCGGAGGTCACCGGCTATGCCAATTTCTCCGACGCGGTGGATTTTACCTCCCCGGCAGAAGACTGCGTGGCCCGTGAGCAGACCATCCGTTGGGCACTGCACAATGCTGGGATTCAGCCTGCCGACCTCGACTATATCAATGCCCACGGTACCTCCACGCCGCTCAACGATATTAACGAAACGCTATCGCTGAAAAAGGCGCTGGGTGACGAGGCATTCAGGATCCCGGTGTCCAGCACCAAAGCCTACTCCGGACATCTGATCGCCGCAGCGGGAAGTTTTGAAACGATTGTCTGCCTGCAGGCGATGGCGGCGGGGATCATGCCAGCGACGGCGCATTTAACTCAACCCGATCCGCAGTGCGATCTCGACTATATCGCCGAAGGACACCGCCAGGGGGAGATCCGCCGGGCGTTGAATCTGAGCTTTGGCTTCGGTGGCGCGAACGCCGCGCTGGTGCTGGAGAAATACGCGTGACGCTGCTGCACTACACCCTTGCTGATGCTCAGCAGTGGGCGGCATTTTCCGGCGACGATAACCCAATTCACTTCGACCTCGCGGTAGCGCGCGAGATGGGCGGGGGCCAACTGAGTGTCCACGGGATGCGCGCTCTGCTGGATGTGAAGCGCGATGTTCAGTCACGGCTGGCATATCCGGCATCCAGCCCTGGGCATTACATAAAATGTCTGGTTCGTCTGCGCAGGCCGCTATGGTGTGATACCGACTGGCTGTTAATGCCGGGGACGGTAAAAAACCGCATCTTATCTGCCGCGTCGGTCAACCACCCGCAGAACGAGGAGGTCTGTTTATCATGCCAGATGAGTCTTGCGGCTGAGCCGGAGTCGCTGGCGGGTAAGCAGGCCAGCGCACTTGCGCCACAGACCCTGCTCGCGCTGCAATCCTGTTTCAACAGCACCTGGCCTGGTCTGGCGCAGTGGCAGTTTCTTGACGCGTTGCTGTTCCGCCAGCTGATTTGTGATCAAGCGCTGCTGCGCCAGGAGAATATTGCAGCTTTGCTCGGACAGGGGGAAACCTCGTTGCAACAAATTTTTACCCGCTATCCGGTGCTGCAAACCCATCAGGAAGTGGTGTTTGATGCTCATCTTGCGGGCAAAGGGACGCCGATCTGCCCCGAATCCCTGTCGCTCTGGCTGCTGCCCTCGCTGGTGGTAGGTCAGACTGAGCAGGGCGCGCTGGTGCGGATCGCGGCGGCGGCGCAACTGGATAACCTGATAATGACGAATGTGGTCACGCTAAAAGTTGGCCCAATGAATAGTTGATAATTAAGGATAATTTATGATTCCGTATGATGAGGTTTTGCAAAAAGTATGTGAAATGATTTGTGACGCTAAAGACCTGGAGCCAGATGAGGTTGATGAGAATACGCCGCTCGTTCGGCTGAAGTTAGATAGCCTGGACTACGTCGAGCTCATGGTGCTGGCAAAACGTGAATTTAATATTACCCTGGAAGCGGACTGGTTTATTCACAATCCGGGGATCACCCTTGGTGAACTGTGCCAGCACATCAGCAAAGAATCAGGCAATTGATATGGCACAACAATGGATACTGGTTACCGGTGGCAGCCGCGGTATCGGTCGAGCGCTGGTAACAGGCCTGGCGCAAAGCTGGAATGTGGTATTTACCGGACGCAATGAGGCTGCGATTAACGCCACCCTGGCAGAGTGTGAACATTCATCTCACGGGGTACAAGGATACGCCTGCGACGGCAACGACGAGTCGCGTGTTGAACAGTTTGCACAGGCGCTGTTGGCCGAGCGGGGCGCACCGGAAGCGATTATCCACAATGCCGGAATGGCTCGCGATGGCCTGCATATTCATCAGAGCGCCACGCTCTGGCGTGAGGTGCTGGATACCAACGTTATTTCGATGATGAACTGGAACCGGGTTCTGCTGCCGGCGATGTTGATGCAGCGGCGTGGTTCCATCGTGATGATGTCATCGGTCAGCGCGCTGAAAGGCAACGTGGGTCAGACGGCTTATGCCGCGAGTAAGGCGGCGATGAGCGGCATTGCGCGCTCGCTGGCGCTGGAGGTTGGGCGCTTCGGCATTCGGGTCAACTGCCTGGCGCCTGGCTTGATTCGCACGGAGATGCTTGAAGAGATACCCGAGCAAAAATTAAAAGAGATGCGCCAGTCGATACCTCTACGCAGGTTAGGTGAAACGGATGATGTGCTTAAAGCCGTGGCGTTTTTAATCGGTGAGGGGAGTCAATATATGACCGGGCAAACTCTGGTTCTGGATGGTGGATTGAGTGCCTGAGAATGATCGGGTCGGGCCAGTTTTTAAATAGAGTTAGTGAGTTGCTCAATTCGATTCACTAGCTCTTTTATTTCTCCAGCCGTTGCCCGATAGACCTGAATAATCTGTGAGGAATGCTGAGCAATCAGAGACAACATAAACGGGGGGATTTCATTTCCCGGATTATTTTTAACTAACTGCGCCAGCGATTTTTCTTCCGTTTTCGGCCCGCATAGCGCATGGACTACCATACGGCTAACCGCGATAAGCATTGCTTCAGGTTTAAGGGCTTTATTGCGCAATTTAGCCGACGCGGGGCGATTTTGCATTGCAATCCATTCGGAAATATCCTCAATCCCTTCAATAGCATACAATGAATGCACTGCTTTATCTGATGACATAACCCGCTTTGGCTGCGGGCTATGCTCCAGACAGGAAATATTATGCAGCAACCCGCCAACCTCAACTTTCAGCGTTTGTGTCGCGCTCATTTCCATTGTTGTCGCCAGATAGCCGGCAATATGTCCGACAGCGAAGGAATGCCACGGCTTCTGCTGGCTGAACTGATCAATAATAAAAGAGACCAGCTCGGCAATATCGCGGAGGTTATGTAAAGAGATGGTGTCGTTATGCACACCTGGGATCTTTTTAATGTAATCGCGATAGTCGGTGGAGGCCATTACCGACCAGAAATGTTCATCGGCGGAGAGCGTTCTGAATGCCTGAATATACTCCTGTTTATAGAGAATATTCGATCCGGCGGTGACAATTTCGACCAGCTTTTTGCTTAAAAAAGCGATATGGTCGGTGCGGTGTTGACAATAGAGTACATCCAGTCGGTCGGCGAAGAACAACAGATGGCTCTCCTCGGGCACCAGCTCACCTTTGATATAATGTCCCAGACCGTTACGCCAGCGGGTGTGATGATAGCGAACTATTCTGTTAAGCGGGCGAAACAGCGGGATTCGGCGGAGTAATTCGCTGCCGATGAGTGCGTGATTGTTATGCTCGTTATCAATGTAACTAAGCGGTTCAAGACGCGATTTTTCATTTAACCCCCCAACATCATGAATGAGAGCCGCCAGAATAGTTTTACGCCGCTGGGCCGCAGAGAAACCGACTAAACTAGCCAGTTGTGATACGATAAACGCTGTTCTGACATGGTGCAGATTCAGCCGGGGGTTAATCATATCAATGATATTGGCGATGCTGGCTAATGTTGGTAGTAAATGTATCGTCATGATATTGTTATAATTAATAAGATGGAGCTCAATTAATGATTGTATGCTGACGCTGGCAACCATATTGTGGGAATGTTTGGTTACCTAATAAAATAGTATCATCATTAACGTGATTTATATAGATGATTCTGTCATTAGTTTGGTTGCCAAAGAGGATTTCTTGCGCGATATTTTCTGGCGTATTATCACCGTTGTGGCGAGTTATTTGCGAATCAGTTATATAGAAAAGATGATTGAGTTCGGCGGTTTTTTTTAATGTGATGGCGATGGTGCGCGAGACAATGTATTTATCTCCATTACTGGTGAGTAATCCCTCAAGGTTGATTAAAAGGCGGTCCCTGGACAACTCTGCGGATAGCAGGCCTTGTGAGCGGAGAATATTTTCATTTATTTTCTCGGTAATATCATGCTGTGATTCACAGGAAAAAGTGTCATGTCTGTTGAGTCGAATGTACAGGATTGAAACTAATGCCAGCGCTAGCGTACAGGCCACAAAAATTAAGGGGTATTTATGCATTTTTTATTTCCTTATAGTAATAGCTGTGGCACTGTTGATAAATAATATCGCATTTGAGTATGAATGTTTCCATATAAACGCCTAAGCCTGGCTCCTGATTGATTTTTCTGCTGAAAAGATAGATCTTCTTTGGCGTAGAACAATCAAGCTCTGAGGGAAGCAGTTTTTTATTTCTGAGTATTTCTGTCGCTTGTAGGGCTTCTGAGCCATAAACAGTACATTTATCTTGAGTGAAAATAACACCAGATGATTGTTTTTTATAGATAAAAAAATATGAAAGCAGCATCAAACCTATCATGACCAGGATAAATAAAATGGTCGCTTTGCGGTGTTGCCATAGACAATTATGCTCCGGTCCTTCCGGAGGAAGGGGCGATAAAGTGATAGAGGAATAGTAATCATTGTCAGTGGTGACAATGATATCCTCAGATATCTTAAAGCCGATGCGCGGTACCGTAATAATCACATTTTTCTCAATACCAAGTTCGGTAAGACTGCGACGCAATGTTGAGATGTATTGATTAAGGTTGCTATTAGATGGTCTGGCACCATATTTTTCAAACACCATCTGAAAAATATCAACTCGTGAAATAATATCTCCCCGGCATTGCAATAGGCTAGTAAGAAGGCGAGTGGAAGTGGCAGAGAGTTCAATACAATCGCCGGTCAACAGATTGACCAGGGAAGCCTCCTCAGTATCAAATGTAATAAACCCCTCTATATCGAACCGCATTTTTATCTCCACACGGAATTAAAAATTCACTCTTCGCATTAGATTTTTTTATGTGAAAAAAAGTGAATTTCAGATAAATGTACTGTTTAAGTTGAAATTTAAAGCTAATGTTGCCGTTTTTGTGGGGGTAATCCATACTGACATACACTGAATGACAGAAGGAGTTGACTCATGAAGATTTCATTTTCATCCTGTACCCCACATTCACATCAAACTTCTGTAACCGCAGTTGAAAGTTTAAGAGCATTGATGGCCTCAATGGGCATCAATAAATTCTCCGGGGTGATTGTACCAGAGCAGGAGTATATTCTTTACGTATTAAAAGAACATGAGCCTGAGGGATTACTTACTCGCGAATTAGCGGACAGGTGTGAAATGTCAATATATAAAGTCAGACATTTACTTCTGCCGCTGGAGAAGTATGGTCAGGTGCTCAGAATAAAAGTCAACAAGCATCATAAATGGTATATTTATGATAAAACCTTAGCTAAGGGGCATACTAACAAGAGGCTATGATATTTGCAATAAATATAGAGCTTTTAGGCGTTTTTTTCTGTTTTTTATGTTGTTGAGAATAGATGTCTCGCAAGTAGTAGGGAATATTCTTAAAGGTGATATCTTGCACGCCTTAAAGAAGAAGCCGTTTTGCTATTCATATGTCGATAAGCAATTATCAATGAAGACAGATAATTCTGGATAAGACAATTTTAAGGGGTAGCCGGGATGTCCGTATTTGTTGATGAAGTGATGTTTTTGTTTCTTATGTGTTAAACTGGCAGCGTGATAATCAGAAGCAGTCAACGTCAGTGGGCGTTCACAAGTAAGGGGCCGGGGAAAAAAAGGAGCGCATAGAATTATCTAAGACCAGTGTTATTGGTTACCTGCTTCAGTTCAGCGATGCCATCATGGGCATTTTGTGTTTCAGCATAAACATCTCTTTTGCTGTGCAGACAGATCTTGGCCGTAAGAGGGAAAATAATGTGATCCAGCTCAATAATATTCATCATGGATAGATATTTCCCGCGAGATTATATTGATGGCCGTTGTTTAGCAACACGATTAAACTTCGCTTGCCGCCGATGTCCAAAATAATGGACAAACTTCGATGTATAGCGGTGATATGTTAATTAACTGAGGAAAATTGCAGGGCAATTAGGGTGTTATTTGATATTAAATAATAAAACGGCTGCGCCAGTCACGTTACTGTAGGGCTAAATATTATGGTTATCAAACACTCAGGTTGAAGGGAGCACACATGGCTTACAGAATGATTTTAAACGAAACCTCTTATTTTGGCCCTGGTTCGATTAGCTGTATTGTCGATGAAGTTAAAAAACGTGGTTTCAAAAAAGCGCTGGTGGTCACGGATAAGGATCTGATTCATTTTAACGTGGCAACAAAAGTATTTGATATTCTCGACGGGGCCGGGCTGCCTTACAGCATCTTTGATGAAGTCATCCCGAACCCCACGATTGAGGTTGTGCAACAGGGCGTAGAGACGTTTAAGCAGTCAGGTGCTGACTACCTGATCGCCATCGGCGGCGGTTCGCCGCAGGACACTTGCAAAGCGATAGGTATTATCATTAATAACCCTGAGTTCGCCGATGTTCGCAGTCTCGAAGGTGGGGCAGAGACCAAAAACGCTGCCGTGCCGATGATAGCGATCCCAACTACCGCCGGTACGGCAGCGGAAGTAACCATCAACTACGTGATTACCGATGTTCAGAATCGCCGCAAGTTTGTTTGCTATGACCCGCACGATATTCCGGTAGTCGCGATCATCGATGCTGAAATGATGGCTAGCATGCCTGCCAGCCTGAAGGCGGCGACCGGCGTCGATGCGCTGACCCACGCCATTGAAGGTTATATCACTAAAGGCGCATGGGAATTAACCGACATGCTGCATCTGAAGGCCATCGAGGTGATTGGTCGCTCTCTGCGCGCCTCGGTGCAGGGCGATGCGCAGGGCGCCGAAGGGATGGCTCTGGGGCAATATATTGCCGGAATGGGCTTCTCAAATGTCGGTCTGGGGCTGGTGCACGGTATGGCCCACCCGCTGGGCGCTTTCTACGGTACGCCGCACGGCGTGGCCAACGCGGTGTTGTTGCCGCATATCATGGCGTATAACGCCGAGTATACCGGCGAGAAATATCGTGACATCGCGGTTGCCCTTGGCAACAAGCAGGCAGCAAGTATGCCGATTGCCGAAGCGCGTAAAGCGGCAATAAAAGCCGTGGCGCAGTTGAATCGCGACGTCAATATCCCGACGAGTCTGCGCGATGTGGGGATGAAAGAAGAAGATATTGATGCCCTTGCCGCCGCAGCGCTGGCGGATGTATGTACCGGCGGTAACCCGCGTGACACCAATCTGGAAGAAATTAAAGCGCTGTATCGGGCGATTTTCTAAGAGAGCACTCTTAACCGTAGCTGGTAGAACTATCGGCTACGGTGTGGCTCAGTATGAGTGGACTTATAGAAAAATTCTCATGGACAATTGGCTGTATCGCACTCTCTGAATGTGTATTATGAATGCATCTTTATCGGTGAGGTGCAGGTGATGGCGGGCAAACGTATTGCGCGGGAAAAAAAGACTATTAGCAGCATGATTACGCTCTACCAACGCCGCTGCCCGGATGCCTGTGACGGCGCCGAGCATTATCAGGCGCTCAACGCCTATGCCGACAAGCGTCTGGATAAGTGCATATTTGGCGAAGAGAAACCCGCCTGCAAGCAGTGCCCGGTACACTGCTATCAGCCTGCCAAACGCGAAGAGATGAAGCAAATTATGCGCTGGGCGGGGCCACGGATGCTCTGGCGGCACCCGATCCTGACCCTTAGCCATCTGATTGATGACAAACGTCCGGTGCCGGAGTTGCCGGAAAAGTACCGACCCAAAAAGTAGCAATGGTCTGGTGGACCTCCCCGGAGGCGATGCTGCGCATCTGTCCGGGCGGTGAATGGGTAGTGATTGATGGCGACAGCGCGCCGGAAAATGACATCATCGTGTATCCCGACCGCCTGCTGATCGTTGATGCGACGGAGGGTTTTCTCAGCGATGAGTTGTGCCTGGTGGCGCTTCGCCTTCCGGGCCTGCAAGATCCCAGACCGGCACCAGCGCAGCGCCACCGGCAAAAACACTACTCAAGGTTCTCGCCGTTGCTGGCTATCACCTTCTTATACCACCAGAACGACTTTTTACGCTTGCGCGCCAGCGTGCCGCGACCGGCATCGTCGCGGTCAACATAGACAAAGCCATAGCGCTTGCTCATCTCGCCGGTAGAGGCGGACACCAGGTCGATACAGCCCCAACTGGTATAGCCGATGACCGGAATGCCGTCTTCAATGGCGTCGCCCATCGCTTTAATATGCTCGCGCAGATAGCTAATACGATAGTCATCGTTGATCTCGCCGTTGGCGTCAATCTCATCGCGTGCGCCGAGGCCGTTTTCCACCAGGAAGAGCGGTTTCTGGTAGCGGTCATGCATCATATTCATGGTGATGCGCAGGCCAAGCGGGTCGATGCCCCAGCCCCATTCGCTGGCCTCAATATTAGGGTTCTTCAGCGACTTAACGATATTGGCGGCGTTGGTGTTACTGGCGTTCATCTCCGCCGAAGCGCAGCGTGAAGCATAGTAGCTGAAGGAGGCAAAATCGACGGTATGTCTCAGGATTTCATCATCGCCCGCTTCTTTGATGATGGTCACGCCTTTCTCGCGGAACAACCGTGCCGCCCATACCGGGTACGCGCCGCGCGCCTGGACATCGATAAAGAACAGGTTCTCGCGATCTTTCTCCAGCGCCATCCATACATCTTCCGGCTTACAGGAATAAGGGTAGAAATTGCCGCCCGCCAGCATACAGCCGACCTGATTTTGCGGGTTCACCTCGTGGGCAATTCTTGTCGCTAAGGCGCTGGCTATCAATTCATGATGCGCGGCCTGGTATTTCACCTGATCCTGATTCTCACCCTCTTCAAACACCAGACCGGCGCCGGAGAACGGACTATGCAGCATAATGTTGATTTCATTGAAGGTGAGCCAGTATTTCACTAAACCATCAAAGGCATTAAAGCAGGTGCGGGCGTAGCGGGTGAAAAATGCCACCATTTTTCGATTGCGCCAGGAGCCATATTCAGTCACCAGATGCATCGGTACGTCGAAATGACACAGCGTTACCAGCGGTTCGATATGGTGCTTTTTGCACTCTTCAAACAATGAACGATAAAAGGCGATCCCTTCTTGATTCGGCTCCAGCTCATCGCCCTTCGGAAACAGGCGGCTCCAGGCGATAGAAGTGCGGAAGACGCTAAAACCCATCTCCGCCATCAGGGCGATATCTTCTTTATAACGATGATAAAAATCGATAGCCTCATGGCTCGGGTAGAACTCATCGTCGCGCAGCTCAAAGCGTTTCTCCAGCCCCAGTTTTACCGCCAGGCGGTTAGCGCCGTGAGGAATAGTGTCGACGGTGGTCAGCCCTTTGCCGCCCTCCAGGTATGCCCCTTCGGACTGATTGGCGGCCAGTGCGCCGCCCCATAAAAATCCCTGTGGAAAAGTCGCCATGCGTTACCTCGTTAACAAAATTGTGTTCAGGCGTGAGAAGCCTGCGTACCAGCCTGGCGTCGGCAGCGGCTTCTTCAGGCGCCATATCTTCAAAGCCGAGCATTAGCGTCAGGGAAATACCGCGGCGGAAAACGGGGCGGCATCATACACATAGGAGAAACCGGTTGCATAAAATAATTAATTGGGTTCATAAACATATACAAGAAATAAACAATTAAGATCTCATTTTTGTGATTTTTGTCGGTTTGTGGACAACGGAGCGGGATACGAGCAAATGCTGAAAAACCACAGCGCGTGCAGTACACTGCGGACAATATTGACAACAGGAATAACCACATGGCAACGATGCTGGAGGTAGCGAAGCGCGCGGGGGTGTCAAAAGCCACCGTTTCGCGGGTACTGTCGGGGAATGGCTATGTCAGCCAGGAAACCAAAGCTCGCGTGTTCCAGGCGGTGGCCGAAAGCGGCTACCGGCCAAATCTACTGGCGCGCAATCTGGCAACGAAAAAGACACAGACCCTCGGGCTGGTGGTGACCAACACGCTTTATCACGGCGTCTATTTTAGCGAACTGCTCTATCACGTGGCGCGGATGACCGAAGATAAAGGGCGGCAGTTGATCCTCGCCGACGGCAAGCACAGCGCGGAGGAGGAGCGCGAGGCGATTCAGTATCTGCTCGACCTGCGCTGCGATGCGATTATTATCTATCCGCGTTTTCTCAGCGTCGATGAGATGGATGAGATTATTGAGAGCCATGACCAGCCGATTATGGTGCTCAACCGCCGCCTGCGCCGTAACGCCAGCCACTGCGTCTGGTCCGATCAAAAAGCCTCGGCGATGATGGCGGTGGAAAAGCTCATCGCGCTAGGCCATCGCAATATTGCCTTTATTACCGGTTCACTGGATTCTCCAACCGGAATCGAGCGTCTCTCGGGATACAAAGATGCGCTGGCCCGCCACGGCATTGCTCTGAATAACGAGCTGGTTGTTGAAGGCCGCTGGACGCCGGAAACTGGCGCTACAGGAGTCGAGACGCTGCGCCAGCGCAACATCGGCTACAGCGCGTTGGTGGCGAGCAACGACGATATGGCGATTGGCGCGATGAAGCAGCTCCATCAGTTCGGCGTTAACGTTCCGGAACAGGTATCGGTGGTAGGTTTTGACGATACCGTGCTGGCTCCGTATATGGTTCCGGCGCTCTCCAGCGTCAAAGTACCGGTGACGGAGATGATCAAAGAGAGCATCAATCGACTGATCTTTATGCTCGACGGCGGCGATTTAAAATTTCAGCAAACCTTTCCCGGCGAGCTGATTGAACGCGACTCGATTGTTCCGCTTGTCTGACATCGCCAACCTGCATCGGCTGGCGAAGCGTCTGGGGGTTAAAGGATCCCTGCCTGATAAAAGTCCTGCAGGTTAATCGCGCCGACCAACTGGCCGTTTTCATCCACCACTGGAGCGGCGCTGATTTTGTGCTTCATCAGGCGCTCTTTGGCTTCTATCGCCCGGCTTTCCGCTTGCAGAGTGACGCCGTTGCGGGTCATCGCCTGGCTGACGATATCCTGTAAGCGACCGCCGCCTACCAGCCAGCGGCGCAGATCGCCATCGGTAAAGACGCCCTGCACATGATTGTGCTCATCGCAGACTGCTACCAGCCCCAGGCCAGTGCGGCTGAGTTCGAGCATCGCATCCATAACGCTGGTGTCGACGGCAACGCGCGGCACGTCGTTGTCGCGGCGCATCAGATGGTGAACCTTGTTCAGCAGCCGCGCGCCCAGCGCGCCAGCCGGGTGCGAACGGGCGAAATCTTCTTCGTTAAAGCCGCGGGCCTGCATCACTGCCATCGCCAGCGCGTCGCCGAGCATCAGGGTATTAACGGTGCTGGAGGTTGGGGCGAGGTGCATCGGACAGGCTTCGCGTTGTACGGCGATATCAAGTACCGCTTTGGCCGCCAGGGCCAGCGGCGAAGTCGATTTACCAGTCATCGCCAGCAGGGGGATGGATTTTTCCTCCAGGCGCGGGACGATAAGATCCAGCTCTTTGGCGCTGCCGGAGTAGGAGATAAACAGCAGCACGTCACGGCTATCGAGCATTCCAAGGTCGCCGTGCAGCGCCTCTGCCGGATGGACGAAAAATGCCGGGGTACCGGTGCTGGCGAAGGTGGCGGCCAGCTTTTTACCAATATGACCCGATTTACCGATACCGGAGACAATCAGTTTGCCCTCGCAGTGGATGATGATTTCCGCCGCGCGGATGAAGTCGTCGCCCAGGCGTTCAGGCAGGCGGCTCGCCTCCTGAAGCTCCAGCATCAGGGTCTGGCGTCCGGCTTCTAACAGAAAGTTACTCATGATGTTCTCCAGTAATAATGACTTCGATGCCTTTTTTTTCCAGCGCCCGCTTAAATTCCGGGCTGATATCGGCATCGGTAATCAGTTTGTCTACGCTCTCCAGGCCGCAGACGATATTGGGACTTTTGCGGCCAAACTTCGATGAGTCGGCCATCAGGATAACTTCGCGGGCGGCATTGCACATCGCTTTGCTGACCGTATAAACCTCATTAAAGGTGGTGACGCCCGCAATTAAATCAATCCCGTCGGTACCCATAAACAGCCGGTCGAAGCTGAATTGTTCGAAGGCGGTTTCCGCCAGTTGGCCATGAAAAGAGGCTGATTTTTTGCGGAATGTGCCGCCTGGCATCAGAATAGTTTGTTCATTATCCAGTTCGGAGAGGGCGTTGACGATATGCAGACTGTTCGTCATCACGGTGATGTTATTGAAGCGGCTGAGCATCGGCACCATTTGCAGCACCGTACTGCCAGCGTCAAGAATGATCGAGTCGCCATCGTGAATAAAGCTGACCGCGGCTTCGGCAATCCGCTCTTTTTTATGAGTATTGATCAGCGTTTTGTGGTCGATGGGCGGATCGGCCTCGTCTCTGTTTAACACCACGCCGCCGTAGGTGCGGATAACGGTACCGGCATTCTCAAGGATGACCAGATCCTTGCGGATGGTGGTACCGGTGGTATCGAAGTGCTGCGCCAGCTCTTCGACCGAGCATTTGCCCTGCGATTGCAAGTGTTCGAGAATGGCTGCCTGGCGCTGACGTGGTTTCATAGGCGTGATATCCTGCGTTTAAAGTTTCGAAATGGTAATTTCGCAAGATATTAACGTTCACAACGAAATTATCCATGTTTCGGATTAAGCGCCAATAATAGTGCATTCTGACAGCGCGGATCATTGGGAAAGATCACATCAGGCTGCAATTCCTCGAGATGTTTGCCGTTGAGCGCGGGGATTTTTTGCGGGCTGGCGAAGATGGTGAGGCCTTTCATTAACAGCGTATCGCGAATGCGGTTATCTTCGTCGACGGCGATGGCGACGATGGCGCGCGGTTTGAACCGCCCCGAGGAGCGCCCCACGCCAACTCGTCCCTGCTGGCACAGTTGATCGAACGCGCGATTAAACAGCCTGATTTGCCAGCTACCAAAGGCGAACTGGGTTATCCAGGCGATAGCGGTGACGGTGATGAATGCGGTAACCATAAAAGTCTCCTTAAGGTGTGATGCCGGAAAGAACCCGGGTCGCGGCGCGAGCGTCTTACCCGGGTTGCGGCCCGGCGTGGTTTGGCGGTTTTATCGCCCGGAGATGCGCAGCGCAATCCGGGACTCCTGTTTAAAACATCACCTGTCCGCCAGTGACGTTGATGGACTGGCCAGTGCAGTACGAAGCCTGTGGGCTGGCATAAAACATCAGCACGTTGAGCACATCCTGATAATCGCAGCCGCGCTTCAGCGGTACTTTATCAATGTAATACTGCTCGACCTCATCCTCGGCGATCCCCAGCTTGGTAGCGTACTGCGGCAGCAGTGACTGGAACATCGGTGACTTCAGCAGGTTGCCCAGCATCAGGGAATGCACGGTAATACCGTATTCTGCAAGGTCCAGCGCCAGAGACTGCGTCAGCCCCACGCCGCCAAACTTCGCTGCGCTATAGCCGGAGTTATGCTTGCTGCCCACTTTGCCGGATTTAGAGTTGATCTGAATGATGCGCCCTTTAATGCCATCGCGGATCATCAGGCGGGAAAACTCGCGGGCACAAAGGAAGTAGCCCACCAGATTAACCTGCAGCGAGCGGTCGAAATCGCCCAGCGCGAAATCGCTGATAAAAGCCGCTTTGGCGATCCCGGCGCTGTAGACCAGCAAATCGACGCGGGAAAATATGTCGTCCACGCCGCGGGCGAGGGCGACAACGCTGGCTTCGCTGGTAGCGTCCGCGCCGAAGCCCCTGGCCGTTCCTTCGCCATATTCAGCGTTAATGGCCTGTGCGACGCAGGTCGCTTTATCACTCTGAATATCGACAATCGCCACGCGATAACCTTCTGCGGCAAGCCCGTGACACAGAAATTCCCCTAAGGTTTGTCCCCCACCGATGACAACAGCAACCTGATTCATAATTTTCTCCTTACAACTTAAGCAACAAATTTCAGTACGCAGCCGGTGGCGATGGCTTTCGGCACCGGGCCCGCCACGTGGACGGTTCCGGGGAATTCCGCTTCGCTGTGGCCGTCAAAGCGCAGCGTGATATGGCCCAGCTCGCGCAGATTCTGTTCAGCGACGTCGCCGACAGCGGTTACCGGGTAGCGCAGTTCGCCAATCTGCAGTTCAGCGCCTGGCACCAACGCACCGAACAGGTCGCCGTGGTTGTGAATAAAGCAGTACTCTTCGATATCGACCGGGGCGCCTTCGCGGAAGGTGATCAACATCTGCTCTTCCAGCGCCATCGTCGCGCTGACGCCGATATGCGTAATAGTGGTCTGGTAAATCACAGTCATCTTCAGGAACCTTTTATTGGTAAATAAATCCGGAAACAAACCAGGCGATCAGTACCGTTGGCGCGCCGGTCAGGAAGCGGCTCATCAGTACCGACGGTACGCCGACGCGCACGGTGTCCTGGCGCGCCTCGGCCAGTGACAGGCCAACCGGGATAAAGTCGCAGGCGGCCTGGGCATTGATAGCAAACAGAGCGGGCAGAGCGAGATGCGGCGGAATATTACCAAGGCCAATCTGCACGCCAATCAGCACACCGATAACCTGGGCGATCACCGCGCCTGGGCCGAGAAACGGCGACAGCAGCGGGAAAGAGCAGATCAGTGCCAGGGTGACGAGGCCCAGCGGTTGGCTGGCGAGCGGTGCCAGACCATGGGCAATCCAGTCGCCGATGCCGGAGGCCATGATGATTCCGATAAGCGCCGAGACGAAGGCCATAAACGGCAGAATGGTTTTCAGCACCGTATCAATGGTGTCGCGACCGGCCTGGAACAGCACCGCCACGACGGAGCCCATCCCCATACCGACCCTGGCCAGCAGGCCGTCACTTTGCTCGGTTATTTTCTTGCTGGTGTCATAGTCACAGACAGTTGGCTGGACAGGCGCGGTCTGGGGGACCAGGGAGTGGTCATCTTCCAGCGCGAAAATGTTCTCTTCTTTCACGCCGGAAACATAAATGTCTTCGACGATATATTGCGCCAGCGGACCGGATTTGCCGGTGGCGTGAATATTAATGGTCGGGATGCGGCGCTTCGGGTAAATACCGCAGCGCAGAGTACCGCCGCAATCGATAATCGCCACGCCGATTTCCGCTTCCGGTGGCTCGCCCTCTTTGAAGCCATCGACGGCCTGCCAGCCGGTGAGGCTGGCAATTTTATCGACGATTGCCGGACGAGTGCCCGCGGTAATATAGACAATCTTTTTACCAGCAACAGCGTCCAGTTCGAGCGGGCCGCCCCAGCCGCTGGTGCCTTTTTCAATGCGAATACGCGTCATGATGTCGCTCCTGACAAATGGACTTTCTGCTCGAGTTGGATAGCCATTTTTTTCTCAAAAATCGACGTGGTCAGGTCAGTTACCCAGCCGCGGAAGAAGTTAGTCACCAGGCCAACCAGCAGATAGCTCACCGCCAGCGGCCCTAACGGCAGACCGAGGGTGGTCAGCCCGTTGGCGATCCCCAGATAGACGAACAGTTCGCCGGGGTTGATATGTGGAAACAGGCCGTTCATTGAGTGGCAACTGTAGGAGGCCGCCGCGTAGTAGCTTGGTTTGTATTTCTCGGGCATAAAGCGCCCAAGACTCAGGGTCATAGGGTTACAGAAAACGAAGGTGCCGATGCAGGGCAGCAGCAGGTAGCGGGAGATCGGATTACCGGCGCAGCGTTGCGCCAGCTTTTCGATCCGCTGTTGACCAATAAAGTTAATCAGCGCATTCATGATCACCAGCAGACTGATCAACAAAGGCAGGATGCCGGTGACCATACCGGTGAACACCTCGCCTCCCTTCTGAAACAGGCCGATAAACCACTCGGCGCCGTGGGTAATGATTTCAATCATTATTCTCTCCTTCAGCGTGTTATTTTTCTTTCTAACTGGCGATTATTTTAATCATTTTAAAAGAGTTAAAATTGTTATATTGATCGCAAAATGAAAGATAAATATTTTATTTTGAAAGTTAATAATTGAAGTGAACGAAAGATCCGGCGGAATGTGAGGAAAAAGGGCAATAAAAAAGAATTTACCGAGTTGCCGCTTCCTTGTGAGCAGGCGCATGTTTTACCATAATGACCCCTTGCCGATTTGTTAAATGGATGTCCCATGTTAAAGCGTCGTTATCTGCCTTTACTCCCCCTGTGCGTTCTTCTCGTTGCCTGCAGCAGCAAACCTCAAACCCCTGCGGAAAAGGAAATGGCGGGCGGCACGGGCGGTTTTTTACTCGAACCGCAGCATAACGTGATGCAGATGAGTGGTGATTTCGCTAATAACCCGGCGGCGGAGCAGTTCATCAACAAAATGGTGAGCAAGCATGGCTTTGACCAACAGCAGTTGCATGCGATCCTCTCGCAGGCCAAACGCCTGGACTACGTGCTGCGTCTGATGGATCGCCAGGCGCCGAGCGGGCTACCGCCTTCAGGGCCAAACGGCGCCTGGCTGCGCTACAAAAAACAGTTTATTACCCCGGATAACGTGCAGAACGGCGTGACGTTCTGGAACCAGTATCAGGATGCGCTTAACCGTGCCTACCTGGTTTACGGCGTGCCGCCGGAAATTATCGTCGGGATTATTGGTGTGGAGACCCGCTGGGGCCGGGTAATGGGTAAAACCCGTATCCTGGATGCGCTGGCAACGCTGTCCTTTAACTATCCGCGCCGTGCCGAATACTTCTCTGGCGAGCTGGAAACGTTCCTGCTGATGGCGCGCAGCGAACAAGATGACCCGCTGGATTTGAAAGGTTCCTTCGCCGGAGCGATGGGCTACGGTCAATTTATGCCTTCTTCTTACAAGCAGTATGCCGTGGACTTTAACGGCGACGGGCATATCAATCTGTGGGATCCGGTCGATGCCATCGGCAGCGTGGCTAATTACTTCAAGCAGCACGGTTGGGTAAATGGCGATCTGGTGGCGGTACAGGCGATGGGCCAGGCGCCAGGGCTGAACAATGGTTTCAAAACCAAATACAGCGTCTCGCAACTGGCGGAGGCAGGATTAACCCCGGCTCAGCCGCTGGGTAACCATCAGCAGGCGAGCTTGCTACGGCTGGATATCGGCACTGGATACCAGTACTGGTACGGTCTGCCGAACTTCTACACCATCACCCGCTATAACCACAGCACCCATTACGCGATGGCCGTCTGGCAACTGGGTCTGGCGGTTTCTCAGGCCCGCATGCAGTAATCCCGCCTTCTGTGCTCCTCTCCGTCTGGAGAGGAGTCAGTAATATTTTGCGGCATTTCCTTTTGTTGCCGCCAATTGACGTCTTACGCACTTCAATCCTGATATTTTATAATGTGAACCCGCAGGCAATACAGCCCATGCCCGGCAAGATCTGTACGCCTTCCTACAGCGGATTGAATGAGTGGGCGAAAAGCGCGGTAAGCAGTGAAACTATGCAGCATAAAAATACCCTGGCGGCTATCCGAAAATGCTGTATCGGGCATGGCTGATGTTTTTCGGAAGCCTGCTCGTAAATTCTTTATCTCATCCCCATATCTCTGTTGAAAGTGCTATCTTTGATGGCCTCTTTATACAGCTTACATGGGGCGACGCATGACAGATTCGGAATTAATACAGCTGAGCGAGCAGGTGGGGCTGGCGCTGAAAGCGCGCGGCGCGACGGTGACCACGGCCGAGTCCTGCACTGGCGGCTGGGTCGCCAAAACCCTTACCGATATAGCGGGCAGCTCGGCATGGTTTGAGCGTGGCTTCGTGACATACAGTAATGAAGCGAAATCTCAGATGATCGGTGTCAGCGAAGCGACGCTGCTTGAGCATGGCGCGGTGAGCGAACCAGTTGTGGTGGAGATGGCGATTGGCTCGCTTCGTGCGGCGCGTGCGGATTATGCAATATCGGTCAGCGGCATTGCCGGGCCGGATGGCGGCAGCGCGGAAAAGCCGGTTGGAACGGTCTGGTTTGGCGTGGCCAGTGCTAACGGACAGGGCGTGACCCGGGGCGAATGTTTTGCTGGAGACCGTGAGTCGGTGCGCCGTCAGGCAACGGCCTATGCGCTTAATCTCCTCTGGCAACAATTTCTACAAAATACTTGATACTGTATGACTATACAGTATAATTACTTCAACAGAACAGAATTCACCACCCGGTTACACCCGGCATGAGAGGAGTAATAATGGCTATCGACGAAAACAAACAGAAAGCGTTGGCGGCAGCGCTGGGTCAGATCGAAAAACAATTCGGTAAAGGCTCCATCATGCGCCTGGGTGAAGACCGTTCCATGGATGTGGAAACTATCTCTACCGGCTCGCTTTCGCTGGATATCGCCCTGGGCGCTGGTGGCCTGCCGATGGGCCGTATCGTCGAGATCTACGGGCCTGAATCTTCCGGTAAAACGACGCTGACTCTGCAGGTTATCGCAGCCGCACAGCGCGAAGGAAAAACCTGTGCGTTTATCGATGCAGAACACGCGCTGGACCCGGTTTATGCCCGCAAGCTGGGCGTTGATATCGACAACCTGCTGTGTTCCCAGCCGGATACCGGCGAACAGGCTCTGGAAATCTGTGACGCGCTGGCGCGTTCCGGTGCAGTAGACGTTATCGTCGTCGACTCCGTTGCGGCGTTGACGCCGAAAGCGGAAATCGAAGGCGAGATTGGTGACTCTCACATGGGCCTCGCGGCGCGTATGATGAGCCAGGCGATGCGTAAACTAGCGGGTAACCTGAAACAGTCCAACACCCTGCTGATCTTCATCAACCAGATTCGTATGAAAATTGGCGTGATGTTCGGTAACCCGGAAACCACCACCGGTGGTAACGCGCTTAAATTCTATGCCTCTGTGCGCCTGGACATTCGTCGCATCGGTGCGGTTAAAGAGGGCGACAACGTCGTCGGCAGCGAAACCCGCGTTAAAGTGGTGAAAAACAAAATCGCTGCGCCGTTTAAACAAGCTGAATTCCAGATTCTCTATGGCGAGGGTATCAACTTCTTCGGTGAGCTGGTTGACCTGGGTGTGAAAGAGAAGCTGATTGAGAAAGCTGGTGCCTGGTACAGCTATAACGGCGATAAAATTGGTCAGGGTAAAGCGAACGCGATCTCCTGGCTGAAAGAGAACCCGGCTGCGGCAAAAGAGATCGAGAAGAAAGTTCGTGAACTGCTGCTGAGCAATCAGAACTCCACGCCGGACTTCGCGGTTGATGGCAACAGCGAAGCGGAAACCGAACAAGATTTCTGATATTGTCTGAACAGATTAACAAGGGGTCGCTTATGCGGCCCTTTTGCTTTTTTGATTAGCGAGGCTGATTGTGACTGAAACTTCATCCCGCCGCTCTGACTACGCCCGGCTGCTGGAGCGCGCGATTCGCATTCTGGCAATGCGCGACCACAGCGAACAGGAGCTCAGGCGCAAACTGGCTGCCCCGGTCATGAGCAAGAACGGCCCTGAAGCGCTAAATGTGACGCCGGAAGAGGTCGATAAAGTGGTTGAATGGTGCATTGATAACCACTACCTGGACGATGATCGCTTTGTTCGCCAGTTTATAGCCAGCCGTAGCCGCAAGGGATACGGCCCGGCACGTGTCCGCCAGGAGCTAAAGCAGAAGGGGATTTCCCGCGAGACGACAGAGGCAGCCATGCGCGAGTGCGAAATCGACTGGGCACTGCTTGCCAGAGAGCAGGCACAGCGAAAATATGGCGACCCCCTGGCCACCACATTTGCAGAAAAAGTCAAAATTCAGCGCTTTTTGCTCTATCGCGGCTATTTGATGGAAGATATTCAGGAAATCTGGCGAAATTTTGCAGATTGACTCATCCGGGATTTTACTTCCCCGTGAAGAAAACTTATCTTATTCCCACTTTATTTTCGTGAGTAGCCTGCCGGTCGATACTGGGTAGTGGCTGCCAGCGACATTTCGTTAGCTTGATTTCAGGATAATTATGAGCAAGAGCACCGCTGAGATCCGTCAGGCGTTTCTCGACTTTTTCCATAGTAAAGGACATCAGGTAGTTGCGAGCAGCTCCCTGGTGCCGCATAACGACCCGACCCTGCTGTTTACCAACGCCGGGATGAACCAGTTCAAGGATGTTTTCCTTGGTCTCGACAAACGTAATTATTCGCGCGCGACCACTGCGCAGCGTTGCGTTCGTGCGGGTGGTAAGCACAACGATCTGGAAAACGTCGGCTACACCGCACGTCACCACACCTTCTTTGAAATGCTGGGTAACTTCAGCTTCGGCGATTACTTCAAACAGGATGCCATCAAATACGCATGGGAACTGCTGACCGGTGAAAACTGGTTCGCCCTACCGAAAGAAAAACTGTGGGTGACTGTCTACGAAACCGACGACGAAGCGTTCGACATCTGGGCAAATGAAGTTGGTGTACCGCGTGAGCGTATTATTCGCATCGGTGACAACAAAGGCGCGCCGTTTGCTTCCGATAACTTCTGGCAGATGGGCGATACCGGGCCATGCGGTCCATGCACTGAAATCTTTTTCGACCATGGCGACCATATCTGGGGCGGCCCTCCGGGAACCCCTGAAGAAGACGGCGATCGCTATATTGAGATCTGGAATATCGTCTTTATGCAGTTCAACCGTCAGGCTGACGGGACCATGGAGCCGCTGCCGAAGCCGTCCGTTGATACCGGTATGGGCCTCGAGCGTATTGCTGCCGTTCTGCAGCACGTCAACTCCAATTACGATATCGACCTGTTCCGGGATCTGATTAAGAGCGTGGCGAACGTCACCGGCGCGACGGATCTGTCTAATAAGTCGCTGCGCGTTATCGCTGACCATATTCGTTCCTGCGCGTTCCTGATTGCCGATGGTGTTATCCCGTCGAATGAAAACCGCGGTTACGTGCTGCGCCGCATCATTCGTCGTGCAATTCGTCATGGCAACATGCTGGGCGCGAAGGATACTTTCTTCTGGAAACTGGTTTCCCCGCTGATTGAAGTAATGGGCTCTGCTGGTGAAGAACTGAAACAGCAGCAGGCTCAGGTTGAACAGGTGCTGAAAACCGAGGAAGAGCAGTTTGCCCGCACTCTGGAGCGTGGACTGGCGCTGTTGGATGAAGAACTGGCTAAATTGCAGGGCGATATGCTGGATGGCGAAACCGCTTTCCGCCTGTACGATACCTACGGCTTCCCGGTTGACCTGACCGCAGACGTTTGCCGTGAGCGCAACATCAAAGTTGATGAAGCAGGCTTTGAAGCGGCGATGGAAGAGCAGCGTCGTCGCGCGCGCGAATCCAGCGGCTTTGGCGCGGATTACAATGCGATGATCCGCGTCGACGGCGCCTCTGAGTTTAAAGGCTATGACAGCCTGGAACTGAATGGCAAAGTGACTGCACTGTTTATCGATGGTAAAGCGGTTGATGCGGTGAACGCGGGTCAGGAAGCGGTCGTCATTCTGGATCAGACACCGTTCTATGCGGAATCCGGCGGTCAGGTGGGCGACAAAGGCGAACTGAAGGGTACCGGTTTTTCCTTCCAGGTCAGTGATGCACAGAAATATGGTCAGGCAATTGGTCATATCGGTAACCTGACCAGCGGTTCGCTGAAGGTCGGTGATGCCGTACAGGCTGATGTCGATCGGGTTCGTCGTCAGCGTATCCGTCTGAACCACTCTGCAACGCACTTGATGCACGCGGCGCTGCGCCAGGTTCTTGGTAAGCATGTTGCGCAGAAGGGCTCTTTGGTCAACGACAAAGCATTGCGCTTTGACTTCTCGCATTTTGAAGCGATGAAGCCGGAGGAGATCCGTGCGGTAGAAGATCTGGTGAACGCACAAATTCGACGCAACCTGCCAATCGAAACCAATATCATGGATATTGACGCTGCGCGTGAATCAGGCGCGATGGCGCTGTTCGGCGAGAAGTATGATGATCGCGTTCGCGTGCTGAGTATGGGCGATTTTTCCACCGAGCTGTGCGGCGGTACGCACGCTTCGCGCACAGGTGATATCGGCCTGTTCCGCATTACGTCTGAATCTGGCACCGCCGCGGGCGTGCGCCGTATCGAAGCCGTCACTGGTGAAGGCGCGATGGCAGTGCTACATGCGCAAAGCGATCTGCTGGGCGATATTGCACAACTGCTGAAGGGGGACACCTACAGCCTCGGCGACAAAGTGCGTGCCGCGTTAGAACGCAGCCGCCAGTTGGAAAAAGAGCTGCAGCAGTTGAAAGAGCAGGCTGCAGCGCAGGAGAGCGCAAATCTCTCCAGCAAAGCGGAAGAGATTAACGGCGTTAAGCTGCTGGTCAGTAACCTGACCGGCGTTGAGCCGAAAATACTGCGTACTATGGTTGACGATCTGAAAAACCAGCTGGGTTCGACGGTTGTCGTGTTGGCCACGGTCGCAGAAGGTAAGGTTTCTCTGATTGCAGGTGTGTCTAAGGATGTGACAGACCGCGTGAAGGCAGGGGAACTGATTGGTATGGTCGCCCAGCAGGTGGGCGGTAAAGGGGGCGGTCGTCCGGATATGGCGCAAGCTGGCGGTACCGATGCGTCTGCTCTACCTGCTGCGTTGGCCAGTGTGAAAGGCTGGGTAAGCGCAAAACTGTAATAACTATAATTGCATAGATGCTGTGATTCTCGGATTACAGTACCTTGCGCAAGAAGCACTGATAACGATAAAGTCGGGTTGAAGTTGTGTATATCGGCTAAACTTAGGTTTAACAGAATGTGATGCCGTGACTGCTTACACCGTAAGGTGTTTGTCATCGCTTACTTTTTGGCGTTATATGATGGATAATGCCGGGATACGAGAGACCCGACTCTTTTAATCTTTCAAGGAGCAAAGAATGCTGATTCTGACTCGTCGAGTTGGTGAGACCCTCATGATTGGAGATGAGGTCACTGTGACAGTTTTAGGGGTGAAGGGTAACCAGGTTCGTATTGGCGTAAATGCCCCTAAAGAAGTCTCCGTGCATCGTGAAGAGATCTACCAGCGTATCCAGGCTGAAAAATCCCAGCAGTCCAGTTACTAAGGTTTTTGCGCCTCGCTATTTTGTGAGGCGCATCCTTCCATCCGCCGTTTTTTCCCACTTTTCTTCTCCGACATCTTCTCTTTGTTGTCTATTTTCCGGTATCCGCTACAGTTATCTTTTGCGTTAGCTGCGGCGCAATCACCAATTTCTTGTTGATAAAATACTCTTTTTGCCGTTTTCACAGGCTAATTGCGCGGGAAGTGTGCAAACGAAAAAAAGGTCTCGAAAAAAGGTTTGACTTATAAGTACCAGAAAGTAATATGTGCGCCATCGCAGCGACGAAGAGCAGAAACAAGTTCCTCGAAGCACTCGTAAGAGGCGTGTGGTGAGGTGGCCGAGAGGCTGAAGGCGCTCCCCTGCTAAGGGAGTATGCGGTCAAAAGCTGCATCCGGGGTTCGAATCCCCGCCTCACCGCCATTTTGCATCCGTAGCTCAGCTGGATAGAGTACTCGGCTACGAACCG
>DASYFN010000083.1:0-13102 GCA_036498385.1 Klebsiella sp. | reverse complement strand
AAGCTGCTGCTCCAGCCACAAATAGAGCGATTTACGATAATTGATACAGTTTTCCCGCAATTGTGCTGGCGCATCGGCAGCCCAGCGCTCCGGGTAATCCGCAAAGGTAAAAGTGGGATAAACGTTCGCCACCAGCCAGATCAGCAGACGCTGAAACTGGTGGCGCTGCGGCGATCCCGGCGCCGGGGCCAGATCCGGCCGCCTGTCGAGGATCATCAGGGCGATAGCGGCGGATTCTGTCATCACGCTGCCGTCTTCAAGCGTCAGGGTAGGCACCTGACACAGCGGGTTTAACTGTTTGAGGCGGTCCTGCTGCGGGCCCGGCTGATCAAAACCCTCAACGTTAACAAAATGGTACGGGATATCGGCCAGCGTCAGCATCAGTTCGCTGATTGTTGAGCCCCAGCCGGGTACGCCATAGACAGTGATCATGTTCTGCGCCCTCATTAATTTGCCGCTCGGGAACGCAGCGGCGACGGGTTTAGCAATTTTGCAGTATAGGTTTGATCATGCAATGCCGCTATTGAATGCCGCCTGCGGACTGAAATGCCAGCCCTACGCCGACTCCCGCGCCACCAGGTGAAAGCCGATATCAATAATCACCTCCCCTTCTCCGCCGCCTTCGATACGGTCAGCAAGCAGCGTGGCCGCCTGCTCGCCGATGGCATGGCGATCAACACTGACGGTGGTAATGGCCGGACGATTGCTGGCGGCGAAATCCAGATCGCCAAAACCGATCACCGCCAGATCCTGTGGCACGCGCAGGCCACAGCTTTCGGCTTCCATAATCGCCCCCTGGGCGAGGGTGTCGGAACTGCAAACGATAACGTCAAACTCGCCGCCAGCGAGCAGCTCGGCCAGCCCGCGACGCCCCAGCGCCAGCGACGCCGGGAGCGGGACTTCCACCTGGGGCGCATCGTCAATGCCATTTTTTGCCAGCCGGGCGCAGAGCCCCTGCTTACGCAGCGTCGCGCGCGCGTCGCCGGCCCACAACAGGCCCGGGCGACAATAGCCTTTTTCCAGCAGGTATTCACCAATGGTTTCACCGACTTTTTCATGCGAAAAGCCGACCAGCATATCCAGCGGCGTCGGGGTGAGATCCCAGATTTCCACCACCGGCGTGGCAGCGTTGAGGATAGTCTTTTTTAATGCCGGGGCGTGCTGAATGCCGGTCAACACCACGCCATCCGGACGCCGCGAAAGCAAAGTAGAGACCAGTTCTGCTTCGGTCTGTCGGCTATACCCCGCCACGCACAGCAGCATATGGTAGCCGCGCGCCGCCAGGGTATCACTCAGCGCCTGGATGGTATCGACAAACATATTGTTATTGATTTGCGGCACCACCACCGCCACCAGCTTGCTGCGCCTGGAGGCCAGGCCACCGGCCAGCGCGTTGGGGATATAGCCCGTAGCCTGCACCGCCTGCATCACCTTCTCTACCGTTTTTGGCCGTACCAGTTGCGGCGTATTCAGCGCCCGACTGACTGTCATCGACGACAACCCGGCGCTGCGGGCCACATCATCCAGCGTCGGCGCGCGCGTCGGTTTTCTGCTTTTCACGACTAAGCCCCTGTGTTGAGTCGTTTCCTGTGGGCATTATTGATGATGGCCCACGCAATTGCCAGCGCCCACCGGGACATCCCTAATAGAATCAACAATCTGAAAAACAAAAATGTTATCGCTATCATTAGATATTGTGACTTTTCACAAACTTCTTTGGATTGTGGACTGCTTTGCACAATATTACCCTTAATAAGCGCTAATTGTGATCATTTGTACAAATTAAAATCACTGGCGTAGCGCAAAAGAAAAATCAGGATTAAAAATGTTAGCGCAAACATTAAATAGCCAAAGAGGAACGAATGATGACCTTCAGCGCCAATTCTGAGTCCGTGACCTACGCCAAAGCTTTCGGCGTCAAAACCGCCGCGGAGACCGGCGACCGTATTGAACACGTCAAACTTTCGCTGGCTTTTCTGCCGCTGGCGACCCCCGTCAGCGATGCAAAAGTGCTTACCGGACGGCAGAAACCGCTCACCGAAGTGGCAATTATCATCGCTGAAATCCGTTCCCGGGACGGGTTTGAAGGCGTTGGCTTTAGCTATTCCAAGCGTGCGGGCGGCCAGGGCATTTACGCCCACGCCAAAGAGATCGCCGATAATCTGCTCGGCGAAGATCCGAACGATATCGACAAGATCTACACCAAACTGCTGTGGGCAGGCGCTTCCGTTGGCCGCAGCGGCATGGCGGTACAGGCGATCTCGCCTATCGATATTGCGCTGTGGGATATGAAAGCCAAACGCGCCGGGCTACCGCTGGCGAAACTGCTCGGCTCGCATCGTGATTCCGTCCAGTGCTACAACACCTCCGGCGGCTTCCTGCATACCCCGCTGGATCAGGTGTTAAAAAACGTGGCTATCTCCCGTGAGAACGGGATTGGCGGGATTAAGCTGAAGGTCGGTCAGCCGAATACCACCGAGGATATCCGCCGCCTGACGGCGGTGCGTGAGGTACTGGGCGATGATTTCCCACTGATGGTGGACGCCAACCAACAGTGGGATCGCGAAACCGCCATCCGTATGGGGCGCAAAATGGAGCAATTCAATCTGATCTGGATTGAAGAGCCGCTTGACGCCTACGATGTTGAAGGCCACGCACAGCTCGCCGCCGCGCTCGATACGCCGGTTGCCACCGGCGAGATGCTGACCAGCTTTCGCGAACATGAGCAACTGATCCTCGGTAACGCCAGCGACTTTGTGCAGCCGGATGCGCCGCGCGTCGGCGGGATCTCGCCATTCCTGAAAATTATGGATCTGGCGGCGAAGCACGGTCGCAAGCTGGCCCCGCACTTTGCGATGGAGGTGCACCTGCATCTCGCCGCCGCCTACCCGCTGGAGCCGTGGCTGGAGCATTTCGAGTGGCTGAATCCGCTGTTTAACGAACAGCTGGAGTTGCGCGATGGCCGGATGTGGGTTTCCGAACGTCACGGTCTGGGTTTCACCCTGAGTGAACAGGCCCGCCGCTGGACCCAGCAAAGCTGCGAGTTTGGCAAACGCCCTTAATCGAATTCCCCGGATGGCGGCGTCACCGCCTTATCCGTGCTACCGGTCCGCAGACGACTGAGAACCCGTAGCCCCGGTCATCCAGCAGCGCCACCGGGGAAAATCTCTTATTGGCTGTATCCACGCTAAACAACCCTGCAAAGGAGTTGAAGATGACTACACCATTAAAACGCAGCAACGTGCGTTACGGTATATTATTATTTTTATTTCTGGCTACCGTATTTAATTATGCCGACCGGGCTACGCTGTCCGTCGTCGCACCGATTATGAGTAAAGAGTTAGGCTTTGACCCGGAAGCGATGGGGCTGGCCTTTTCGGTATTTGGCATCTCCTACGTCATTATGCAAATACCCGGCGGCTGGCTGCTGGATAAATATGGTTCGCGACTGGTCTACGGCTGCGCGCTGATTGGCTGGTCAGTGGTGACGATGTTTCAGGGCACTATCTACCTGTTTGCCAGTCCACTGGTGGTACTGGTTATTCTGCGCCTGATGATGGGGGCGATTGAAGCGCCCGCCTTCCCTGCCAACAGCCGTCTGAGCGTACAGTGGTTTCCGAATAAAGAGCGCGGATTTGTCACCTCGGTGTATCAGGCCGCGCAGTATATTTCCCTGGGAATTATTACGCCGCTGATGACCATTATTCTGCATAATTTAAGCTGGCACTATGTTTTTTATTATATTGGCGCTATCGGCGTCGTCCTGGGGATATTCTGGCTGGTAAAAGTAAAAGACCCGTCTCATCACCCTAAAATTAATCAGCAGGAGCTTGATTATATTCGCGAAGGCGGCGGCGAGCCTGAACTGGGCAGTAAAAAAATGCAGCAGAAATTAACCCTCGCACAAATTAAAAGCGTCTGCGTTAATCGCATGATGATCGGCGTATATATCGGCCAGTTCTGCGTCACGTCTATAACCTGGTTCTTCCTGACCTGGTTTCCGACCTATCTCTATCAGGCCAAAGGCATGTCGATCCTCAAGGTCGGGTTTGTCGCCAGTATCCCGGCCATTGCCGGGTTCATCGGCGGTCTGCTGGGCGGCGTGTTCTCGGACTGGCTGCTGAAGCGCGGCTACAGCCTGACCACCGCCCGCAAGCTGCCGGTGATCTGCGGCATGCTGCTCTCCTGCGTGATTGTCGTCGCCAACTACACCGCTTCGGAAGTGGTGGTGATCGCCGCCATGAGCCTGGCTTTCTTTGCCAAAGGTTTTGGTAACCTTGGCTGGTGCGTGCTGAGCGACACCTCGCCGAAGGAAATGCTCGGTATTGCGGGCGGGGTGTTCAACATGTGCGGCAACCTGGCGAGCATCATTACGCCGCTGGTTATCGGGGTGATCCTCGCCAACACCCACTCGTTTGATTACGCCATTCTCTACGTCGGTTCCATGGGCGTGCTGGGCCTGTTCTCTTATCTGTTTATCGTCGGGCCGCTGGATCGTTTGACGCTGACCCCGCGCGCCGCCTGATTTAACACCCTGGCGAGCATTCGCCCCCGCTGTTTCGCATCACACTCCTGCGAAACAGCGGTTTTTTAGTAGGTTATCCCCGGCGGATTCACCTCAGATTGTGTCACCTCTTCGCCCTGCTCCCCCCAGCGCGCCAGCACTTTCTGATACTCACCGCGAGCAATCGCGCCGTTTAGCGCCGCCTGCAGCGCCGGGGCCAGGCCGTTACCCTTTTTGGTCGTCGTGGCAACATACGCCTTTTTCGGCCCCAGGCCGACGACTTTGGTTTTACCGCTGAGCGCCGCCTTATAGGCCGCCACCGACTGCGGGCCAAAGAATACGTCCGCGCGCCCGGACTGGATATAGAGATTGCCCGAAGCGTCATCGGTCAGGTAGACCGGCAGCGCCGGTTGCCGCCCGGCGGCTTCATTTTCAGCGTTCCAGCCTAGCAAAATCCGCTCCTGATTGGTCCCGGAACCGACGATCACTTTTTTGCCGGCGAGATCCGCCGGGCCGCTCACGCTGGTAATATCGCTGGTCGATTTCACGGAAAAGGCCAGAGAGTCAACGCGATAGGTGGCAAAATCAAACTTCTCTTTCCGCTGCTCGGTCACCGCAATATTGACCAGCGCGACGTCGTAGCGTCCGGAGGTAATCCCCAGCGGCCAGTCCTCCCAGGCCACAGGCACCAGTTTTAGCTTCAGCCCGAGGCTGCCGGCCAGCAATCGGGCGATATCCGGGTCGCTGCCGATGCGCGTGCGGTTATCGCTGGCCAGCAACGCCAGCGGCGGCGAGTTGAGCGCCGAAATCGCCACCGTTAAGGTACCCGGCTCGACGAAGGCGTAATTTGCCGGGATCGTCGCAATCGCCTGCTCATCGCGGGTCACTGGCAGCGGCTGCTCGTTGGCGCGCAGGTCGATTACCTCCTGTGCACTGGCAGTCAGGGTGAATAAAGTCAGGGCCAAAAGTCCTTTTCTCATGCCGCTAAGACCCTCGATAAAAACTGCCGCGTGCGCGGGTGCTGCGGATGATTCAGCACGTCGTCGCTGCTGCCCTGCTCGACAATCTTACCGTCGACCATAAATACCACCCGATCCGCCACCTCTTTCGCAAAGCCGATTTCATGGGTGACCACCAGCAGAGTGGTCCCGGAGCGGGCCAGTTTTTTAATCACGTCCAGCACTTCTCCTACCAGTTCCGGATCAAGCGCAGAGGTGGGTTCATCAAACAAAATCACCCGTGGATTAAGCGCCAGCGCCCGGGCAATAGCGATGCGCTGCTGCTGACCGCCGGAAAGATGCCGCGACCAGGCGTCGGCTTTATTGCGCAGCCCAACCACATCCAGCAATTCATAAGCTCGCGCAATAGCCTCTTTGCGGGTCGTCTGTTTATGGGCGACAGGCGCTTCAATCAGGTTTTCCAGCACCGTCAGATGCGGGAACAAGTTGAAATTCTGAAACACGTAGCCGACGTTGACCCGCTGGCGAAGGATCTCTTTCTCTTTCAGTTCGTAGAGTTTGTCGCCTTTGCGGCGGTAGCCGATATAGTCGCCGTCGATCTGAATAAAGCCTTCATCAACGCGCTCCAGGTGGTTAATCGCCCGCAGCAGCGTCGATTTTCCCGATCCGGATGGCCCGAGGATCACCGTCACCGTGCCCGGTTCAATTTCCAGCGACACATCATCGAGCGCTTTGTGGCGGCCAAAATATTTGCTGACGCCGGTAATGGAGATATGACCGTTACGAGAGTTGGACATGGACAGGCTCCTGCGGTTGTGGACGACGGACGGGTCCAACGCGACGGCTACTGCGGGCGCTATTGACCGCCGAGCGGCGTTCGCTGCGGGCCATGCCGCGCTCGACCAGATACTGAATCAGTGACAGTACGCTGGTGATGACCAGATACCAGGCGGCTCCAACCATCAGCAGCGGGATGACTTCCTGGGTGCGGTTGTAAATCATCTGGATTGTGTAAAACAGCTCCGGCATCGCCAGTACGTAAACCATCGCCGTCCCCTTAGCGAGGCTGATAATTTCATTAAAACCCGCCGGTAAAATCGTGCGCAGCGCCTGCGGCAGGATAATGCGCAGGGTCCGGCGACTGGCCGGGAGCCCCAGCGCCGCCGCTGCTTCATACTGTCCGTGATCGACGCCGAGAAAGCCGCCGCGGATAATTTCGGCGGTGTAAGCGCTTTGCACCAGAGTCAGCCCAACAACGGCGGTGGAAAACTGCCCCAGCACGTTGATGGTCTCAAAGCTGGCCCAGTTAATAGCAGTGAACGGGATGCCTATCGATAACGTGTCGTACAGATAAGAGAAGTTGTAGAGAATAATCAGCACCACGATCAGCGGCAGCGAACGGAACAGCCAGATATAGCCCCACGCCAGGCTACTCAGCAACCATGAACTGGAGAGACGGGCCAGCGCCAGCAGGCCGCCGAGAATGACGCTCAGCACCGTCGCCAGCAGAGTCAGCAGCAGCGTCTGCCCGAGGCCCTCGAGGATCACCGGGTCAAAGAACCAGCGGGCAAAGACGCCCCACTCCCAGCGTGGGTTAAAGGCGACGGATTGAATCACCACCGCCAGCACCAGCAGCGCCAGTACCGCGCCAACCGCCCGCAGTGGATAGCGTGCGGGGACAACCTTAATCGTTTCCGGGGTATGCATATTGGCTCCTTAAGCGCTCTGGCTCAGCGCGCTGACCGCCAGCGCTTTAGTGAAGCGCAGCCGGCCATCGAACGGCGGCTGGCTGTACTCTTCCGGGTCGCGGTTGAGGTCAAACTGCGCCTCGTAGCCCTGACTCAGATAAAGCTTTACCGCTTCCGGCTGACGAAAACCGGTGGTCAGATAAATGTGGCTGTAACCTGCCAGCAGCGCCCGACGCTCCAGTTCCTGCACCATTTTCGCCGCCAGCCCCTGCTGGCGCAGTCGCCGATGGGTCCAGATACGTTTGATTTCTGCGGTATGGGCATCTTTCGGCTTGTACGCGCCGGTGGCGATAATTTCGCCCTCGCGCTCCAGCACAATAAACAGCCCCTGCGGTACCAGATACCATTCGGTCAGCTCGATTTCGGCATTGCGAGAGAAATAGTCGCCGTAGCGCGCGGCGTATTCGGCGAACAGCCCCTCAATAATCGGCTGTAACTCCGGCGTTTCCGGAGAGACATCGCGGAAGATATCGCTCATTACGCCTCCTTTAGTCGCCCAGTCCGGCCGGGTTGATTTCCGATTGTGGAATGCTTTCCACGCCTTCGCCCCAGCGGTTCAGCACCTTCGCATAGTCGCCGCTCTGAATGGCGCCGTTCAGCGCCGTCTGCACCGGCTCAACCAGGCCGCTGCCTTTTTTCACCGTCACCGCGATATGCGCCGCCTTCGGCCAGCCGCCGTCAACGCTGCCCACCAGCTTCGTTTTTCCAGTCAGCGCCGCTTTCCACGCGCCGATCACGTTGGGGCCGAAGAAGGCGTCGGCGCGCCCGGACTGTAGCGCCAGGGTCTGGGCGGCGTCATCTTTGGTATAAACCGGAGTAAACGGCTTCAGCCCCTTTTTGAGGTTCTCGGCGTTCCACGCCAGCAGAATCGCTTCCTGATTGGTACCGGAGCCGACGATAATCCGCAGCCCGGCAATATCGTCCGCCTTTTCAATTTTGTTCAGCGGGTTGCTGCTCTTCACGTAGAAGCCCAACGAATCTTTGCGGTAGGTGGCAAAGTCAAACTTCTCTTTGCGCTCTTTGGTCACGGTAATATTGCTGATCGCCGCATCATATTTGCCGGAGGCAACGCCGAGAGGCCAGTCTTCCCAGGAGGTCGGTACCACGTTCAGCTCCAGCCCAAGGCTGTCGGCCACCAGGCGGGCGATATCCACCTCGCTGCCAAGCAGGGTTTTGTTATCGTCGGAGAATACGGTCAGCGGCGGCGAATTCAGGGCGGCCACCGCAACGGTTAGCTTGCCCGGCACCGCCAGGTGAAGGTCTTGCGGTAGCTGCGCGATAGCCTGCGGTTTTTTTGCCGTATGAATCGGCGTTTTATTGGCTTCGAGGCTCACGCCGGTGCCGTTGATAGTGACGTTCTGCGCCCAGGATGAGGCGCTAAAGGCCAGCGCAAGGGTCAGCAACAGCGATTTTTTCTGTGTTTTCTGCATAGCGGGTGTTCTCTGTTATTGTTTTTGGAATTGATTAACGGGCTCTGCCAGCCCTAAGCTTTCGCGCAACGTGGTGCCGGGGTACTCCTGACGGAACAATCCCCGTTGCTGAAGAATGGGCACCACCTGGTCCACAAAGCGTGGGAAGGTGTCTGGCGTACCGCCATGGATAATAAAACCGTCCGCCGCGCGCTGTTCAAACCACTGCTGTAAACCTTCCGCTACCTCTTCGGCTGTCCCGGCAAAACGCGGGCGCGGACTGGCCGCTTCCAGCGCAACCTGGCGTAAGGTCAGGCCACGCTCACGGGCGTTGCGTTTAATCTCGTCGGTGGTACTGCGAAAGCTGTTCTGCCCGAGAACGCCGATATCCGGAAAGGCTTCGTCCAGCGGATACCGGGCAAAATCGTGATGCTCAAAATAGCGGCCAAGATAATTCAGCGCGTCTTCAATCGATACCAGCGCGGCGGTGGTCTGGTATTGCTGCTCCACATCTTCGGCGTTATCGCCAACAATGACGCTGACGCCCTGGAATATATGCAGTTCGCTCTCCTCACGTCCGTGTGCTGCCAGCTGGCTTTTGACATCACGATAAAAGGCCTGCGCTTCCGCCAGCGACTCCTGATGGGTAAAAATAGCGTCGGCGTGGCTTGCCGCTAATTTTTTACCGTCGTCGGAGGCGCCCGCCTGAAAGATAATCGGCCTACCTTGCGGGGTGCGGGCAATATTTAGCGGGCCGGCCACTTTAAAGAAATCGCCATGATGGTTAAGCGTATGCAGCTTATTTTTATCAAAGAACTGGCCGTTCTCTTTATTGCGCACAAAAGCGTCTTGCTCCCAGGAGTCCCATAATCCTTTCACGACCTGTAAATACTCATCGGCAATGCGGTAGCGCAGCGCATGGTCGGGATGCTGCGCGCGGGAGAAATTTTTCGCTGAACCTTCCAGCGGCGAGGTAACCACGTTCCAGCCCGCGCGACCACCGCTAAGATGATCAAGGCTGGCAAACTGGCGAGCGGTGGTAAAGGGCTCGCTGTAGGAGGTCGACAGGGTGCCGACCAGGCCCAAACGCGAGGTCACCGCCGCCAGAGCGGATAATACAGTGAGCGGTTCGAAGCGATTTAAAAAGTGCGGGATGGATTTTTCATTAATATATAAACCGTCGGCAACAAAAATAAAGTCCAGCTTGCCCTCTTCCGCTTTTTGCGCCGTTTGTTTGACGAACTCAAAGTTAATACTGGCGTCCGCCAGTGCGGCCGGATGACGCCAGGCCGACATATTCCCCGATGCGCCATGTAATATCGTGCCAATGCGCAACTGCCGTTGTTCAGACATCGTTAACCCTTCCCTTGCCAAAATCTACAGTTGTTGAAGTGCCTGCTCTGCCAGATCGGCAAAGTAGTGCGCCGCTGGCGCAATTAAACGCTCATCCGGATTAAACGCCGGATGGTGAAGACCAAATTCGCTGGCGCTGCCGATGCTGACAAATGCGCCGGGAATATGCTGAAGATAAACGGCAAAATCCTCACCGCCGAGATGGAGATCCGCGTGGTGCGTGCGATAGCCGGACTTATCGGCCACGTCGCTGGCGAAAGCCGCCCAGCGTTCATCGTTCACCAGCGCGGTCGGCCCGGCGTACCAGAACACATCGATCTGCGCGCCGAAGGCGCTGGCGAAACCGGCGGCGATTTCGCTCACCCGCGCCTTCACCCGCTGCTGGACTTCGCTGCTGTGGGTGCGCAACGTACCTTCCAGCTCGACGCTTTCCGGCAGGACATTCCAGGTATTGCCGCCCTGAATCCGCGTGACGCTAAGCACCACGGAATCCAGGGTATCGACTTCGCGGCTGGCAACGCTTTGCAACAGGGTCACCAACTGGCTGGCCAGCAGAATGGCGTCCTTCCCTTCATGCGGCCGGGCGGCGTGCGCGCCCTTGCCAGTCACCTTGAAGACAAAGCGATCGACGTTAGCGTAAAACGCGCCGCCTCGGGTGGCGAATTCGCCCACCGGCAGACCCGGTTCATTATGCATACCGAAAATGGCGGAAACCCCCTCCAGCACCCCGGCGCGAATCAGGGTTTTCGCACCGCCGAAGCTCTCTTCTGCCGGCTGGAACAGAATGCGAACGCGTCCCGCAAGCCGCGCTTCGCGTTGTTTTAGCAGTAAGGCCGCGCCAAGGATCACGATGGTATGAATATCATGCCCGCAGGCGTGCATCACGCCGGCATTCAGCGAGCGAAACGGCACACTGGCTACCTCTTCGATAGGCAGCGCATCGATATCAGCGCGCAGCGCTATCACTTTATCGCCAGCGCCCACTTCCGCCACCGCGCCGGTTTTCAGGTCATAAGGCAGAAGGTTAATGCCACCGCTTTCCAGCCAGTCACGAATACGCGCAGTGGTATCGTTCTCCTGCAACGACAGTTCCGGGTACTGATGCAGCTCGCGCCGCCAGTGAATTAACTGCTCGGAAAAGCTCATGACTGCACCTCCGCGCTCTGATGTGCCTGGGCCAGCAGCCGCAAAGCGTTCACGCGCGCCGCACCGTCGCTTATTGGCGTATCGATAATAAATTCGTCGATATTCCACACCGCCTGCAGAGCATCCAACTGTGCTTTGACCTGCTCCGGGGTACCGAACAGCACCGTCGACTCCCTGCGGGAGATTCGTGTTGGCCTGCTGCCTGCCTGCCGGGCAAACGCTGCCGCCTGAGCCTCGCTGCCAACGGTAACCCGCTGGCCGTTTTCCAGCTCAACGCCCCACGCTTCTACGGATTTTGCCAGCTCCGCCGCCACTGCGGCCTCTTCGGCCACAATAATCTGAACGGCGATAATCACATCGCGACGACTAAGCTCGCGCCAGCGGGTTAGCACCTCACGCAGCAGAGTTTTATCGCCGTTGAGATGGGCGGCGAACACAAAGTTCCAGTCCAGTTGCGCCGCCAGCTGTGCACTTTCAAGGCTGGCACCGAGGAGAAAGCCGTCGGCACGACGCGGCGGGATCGGAGTGGCACGTACGCTCTCCTCGCCGTTGGTTTCAGTCAGCGACAGCCAGTTATCGAGCTGCGCCAGTTGATCGGCAAAAGTCCCCTTTTGCTGGGGATTAAGCCCCTGTTGTAAAGCCCGGGTTGAGAGCGGCAGGCCGCCTGGCGCTTTGCCGATGCCGAGGTCAACGCGACCCGGCGCGAGCGAGGCCAGCATATTGAAGTTTTCCGCCACCTTATACGGGCTATAGTGCTGTAGCATGACGCCGCCGGAGCCAACGCGAATCCTGCGGGTCTGACCGAGGATCCAGGCGATGGCCAGCTCCGGCGATGGACTTGCGAGCTGGTCCGTATTGTGGTGTTCGGCTATCCAGAAGCGATGGTAACCCCAGGCTTCCGCTTGTTGCGCAAGCGTTAATGTACGCGCCAGGGCCTGGGCGGCCGTTTCTCCGGCTGCCAGCGGGCTTTTATCCAGGATACTGATTCGATAAGACATTTCGCAGGCTCATGTGTATTAACATGTCTGCATTATTAGAAGCGCTCGCGGCTTGTGAGAAACAATTTATTTACATGTGTTCTGCCGGAAATTAGATATGCGGTGAGGAAAAGCTCCCGGCTTGCGGCGCAATGCGCCTTAGCCGGCCTACAGGAAATGAGCTATGCGCCGAAGCTTAGTAGCCAGCTAAGCGCAGCGCGAGCCGGGGAATTATCGGCTGTGCTACTCGATGAGAAAAATTTGCTGGTTATGTTCGAACGCCAAAAACATTTCGATCTCGTTGATCTTTAAGCAAGTGCTGTCCACAAATCTTTTGCGTGCGTCTATTTTCCGACACGTGTAGGATTCTCCGCCATGCTGGTTCATCTCATTCATCAGAATGATGAGAGGGCCAGCAGTACGAACCACTCATGACATTGACAGGAAAATAGCGACATCAATGAATACAAAACACTCTAGCGTGGCGGAGCAACACGCTGCCAAACGCCACTGGCTAAACTCGCAAGAGTCAGGCTATCACAAGGCGATGGGTAACCGTCAGGTGCAGATGATTGCCATCGGCGGCGCCATCGGCACCGGCCTGTTCCTCGGCGCGGGCGCGCGCCTGCAGATGGCCGGACCGTCCCTGGCGCTGGTATATCTGGTCTGCGGCCTCTTCTCATTCTTTATTTTACGCGCACTAGGAGAGTTAGTGCTTCATCGCCCCTCCAGCGGTAGCTTCGTCTCCTACGCGCGCGAGTTTCTCGGCGAAAAAGCGGCTTACGTTGCGGGCTGGATGTACTTTATTAACTGGGCGATGACCGGGATTGTTGATATCACCGCCGTCGCTCTGTATATGCATTACTGGGGCGCATTCGGCGATGTCCCGCAGTGGATCTTCGCCCTCGGCGCACTGGCGATTGTCGGCACCATGAACATGATCGGTGTGAAATGGTTCGCCGAGATGGAGTTCTGGTTCGCGCTGGTCAAAGTTCTGGCGATCGTG
>DASYFN010000082.1:0-6566 GCA_036498385.1 Klebsiella sp. | reverse complement strand
CAACATATCGAAACCCTGATCACGCACTTCCTGCAGGTTTCCTGGGGCCCGGTGATGCCGGCGCAAGAATCCTTCCAGATGATTGAAGCGACGAAGGGTATTAACAGTTACTACCTGACCAGCGACGGCAGCACCATGAGCTACCGTACCCGCGTGCGTACGCCGAGCTTCGCGCACCTACAGCAGATCCCGGCCGCTATTCGCGGCAGTCTGGTCTCCGACCTGATTGTCTATCTGGGTAGTATCGATTTTGTTATGTCAGACGTGGACCGCTAATTATGCACGAGAATCAACAACCACAAACTGAGGCTTTTGAGCTGAGTGCGGCAGAGCGTGAGGCGATTGAGCACGAGAAACACCACTACGAAGACCCGCGTGCGGCGTCCATTGAAGCGCTGAAAATAGTACAGAAACAGCGTGGTTGGGTGCCGGATGGGGCGATCTATGAGATCGCAAAAGTGCTGGGTATTCCGGCAAGTGACGTAGAAGGCGTAGCCACATTCTACAGCCAGATCTTCCGTCAGCCAGTGGGCCGTCACGTGATCCGCTACTGTGACAGCGTTGTGTGTCACATCACCGGTTATCAGGGTATTCAGGCCGCGATTGAGAAGAAACTCAATATCAAACCGGGCCAGACCACGTTCGATGGGCGCTTTACTCTGCTGCCCACCTGCTGCCTGGGTAACTGCGACAAGGGGCCGACCATGATGATTGATGAGGACACTCACAGCCATCTGACGCCGGAAGCGATTCCTGACCTGCTGGAGCAGTACAAATGAAAACTGTAATTCGTACTGCTGAAACGCATCCACTGACCTGGCGTCTGCGTGATGACCAACAGCCGATATGGCTCGACGAATACCAGAGCAAAAACGGCTATGCCGGGGCGCGTAAAGCACTGGGCGGCATGGCGCCGGATGACATCGTTAACGCGGTGAAAGAGTCTGGTCTGAAAGGCCGCGGTGGTGCGGGCTTCTCCACCGGTCTGAAGTGGAGTCTGATGCCGAAAGACGAATCCATGAACATCCGTTACCTGCTGTGTAATGCCGATGAAATGGAGCCGGGTACCTATAAAGACCGCCTGCTGATGGAACAACTGCCACACCTGCTGGTGGAAGGTATGCTGATCTCCGCGTTCGCGCTGAAAGCGTATCGTGGTTACATCTTCCTGCGCGGTGAATATATCGAAGCGGCAGAAAACCTGCGTCGCGCAATTGCCGAAGCGACCGAAGCCGGTCTGCTGGGCAAAAACATTCTGGGCACCGGTTTTGACTTCGAACTGTTTGTGCACACCGGGGCAGGGCGCTATATCTGCGGCGAAGAGACCGCGCTGATTAACTCTCTCGAAGGCCGCCGCGCCAATCCACGTTCGAAGCCACCGTTTCCGGCAAGCTCTGGCGTGTGGGGGAAACCGACCTGTGTTAACAACGTCGAAACCCTCTGTAACGTCCCGGCTATTCTTGCTAACGGCGTGGAATGGTATCAGAACATTTCCACCAGTAAAGACACCGGTACCAAGCTGATGGGTTTCTCTGGCCGGGTAAAAAATCCTGGCGTCTGGGAGTTGCCGTTCGGCACTACCGCGCGCGAGATCCTCGAAGATTACGCGGGCGGCATGCGCGATGGCCTGAAGTTCAAAGCCTGGCAGCCGGGCGGCGCGGGCACCGACTTCCTGACCGAAGCGCATCTCGACCTGCCGATGGAATTCGAAAGCATTGGTAAAGCGGGTAGCCGTCTGGGTACCGCGCTGGCGATGGCGGTTGACCACGAGATCGGCATGGTATCGCTGGTGCGCAACCTGGAAGAGTTCTTTGCCCGTGAGTCCTGCGGCTGGTGTACGCCTTGCCGTGACGGTCTGCCGTGGAGCGTGAAAATTCTGCGCGCTCTCGAGCGCGGCGAAGGCCAGCCGGGGGATATCGAGACGCTTGAGCAACTGTGTCGATTCCTCGGTCCGGGGAAAACCTTCTGCGCGCACGCGCCAGGTGCGGTTGAGCCGCTACAGAGCGCGATTAAATATTTCCGCGAAGAATTCGAAGCTGGCATTAAACAGCAGTTCAGCAATACCCATGCAATCGACGGGATTCAGCCGAACCTGCTTAAGACGCGCTGGTAATGTATCCACAAAATCATTCAGGTTGCATCAAGGCGGCAACTGAGTGAATCCCCAGGAGCTTACTACAGTAAGTGACCGGGGTGAACGAAGGCAGCCAACGCAGAGGCAGCCTGAATGAAGAAGTGGAAAAGATTTTTTTATTTTGGAAGCACGCAAATGGCTACGATTCATGTAGACGGCAAAGAGTACGAGGTGAATGGAGCGGACAACCTGCTAGAAGCTTGTCTCTCTTTGGGCCTTGATATTCCCTATTTTTGCTGGCATCCGGCGCTGGGAAGCGTTGGTGCTTGCCGCCAGTGTGCGGTGAAGCAATATCAGAACGCGGAAGACACGCGTGGCCGCCTGGTGATGTCCTGTATGACACCGGCATCCGACGGTACTTTTATTTCCATCGACGACGCAGAAGCGAAGCAGTTCCGTGAAAGCGTAGTTGAGTGGCTGATGACCAACCACCCGCACGACTGTCCGGTGTGCGAAGAGGGCGGCAACTGCCACTTACAGGATATGACCGTGATGACCGGTCATAGCTTCCGTCGCTACCGCTTTACCAAGCGTACCCACCGCAACCAGGACCTGGGGCCGTTCATCTCGCACGAGATGAACCGCTGCATCGCCTGCTACCGCTGCGTTCGCTACTACAAAGATTATGCCGACGGTACCGACCTGGGCGTCTATGGCGCTCACGACAACGTCTACTTTGGCCGCCCGGAAGACGGTACGCTGGAAAGCGAGTTCTCCGGCAACCTGGTGGAAGTCTGTCCGACCGGTGTCTTTACCGATAAAACGCACTCCGAGCGCTATAACCGTAAATGGGATATGCAGTTTGCGCCAAGCATCTGCCAACAGTGTTCCATTGGCTGCAACATCAGCCCCGGCGAGCGCTACGGCGAACTGCGTCGTATCGAAAACCGTTATAACGGTACCGTTAACCACTACTTCCTCTGCGATCGTGGTCGTTTCGGCTATGGGTATGTGAATCTGCAAGACCGTCCGCGTCAGCCGGTTCAGCGCCGTGGCGATGACTTTATTACCCTCAACGCCGAGCAGGCGATGCAGGGGGCGGCGGATATTCTGCGCCAGTCGAAGAAGGTGATTGGTATTGGCTCCCCGCGCGCCAGCATCGAAAGCAACTTTGCGCTGCGCGACCTGGTCGGCGCCGGGAACTTTTATACCGGCATCGCGAAGGGTGAACAGGAACGCCTGCAGATGATGCTGAAAGTGCTGCGCGAAGGCGGTATTCCTACCCCGGCGCTGCGCGAGATCGAATCCTGTGATGCGGTGCTGATCCTCGGTGAAGACATCACCCAGACCGGCGCGCGTATCGCGCTGGCGGTGCGTCAGGCGGTGAAAGGCAAAGCGCGTGAAATGGCGGCGGCGCAGAAAGTCGCCGACTGGCAGATCGCCGCGATCCTTAATATCGGCCAGCGCGCGAAGCATCCGCTGTTCGTGACCAATATCGATGACACGCGTCTTGATGACATCGCCGCATGGACCTACCGCGCGCCAGTGGAAGATCAGGCGCGACTCGGCTTTGCCATTGCCCACGCGCTGGACGATAGCGCGCCGGCGGTCGAAGGGCTGAGCAGTGAACTGAAAGGCAAAATCGATGTGATCGTTCAGGCATTAGCCGGAGCGAAAAAACCGCTGATTGTCTCCGGAACCAACGCCGGCAGCATTGAGGTGATTCAGGCAGCCGCGAACGTGGCGAAAGCGCTGAAAGGCCGCGGCGCTGATGTTGGCGTGACCATGGTTGCTCGGGCAGTCAACAGCGTTGGCCTCGGGATGATCGGCGGCGGCTCGCTTGACGAGGCGCTGAGCGAACTGGAAACCGGCGCAGCTGATGCGGTTATCGTGCTGGAAAACGACCTGCACCGCCATGCTTCAGCTGCTCGCGTTGATGCGGCGCTGGCCAAAGCACCGCTGGTGATGGTGATTGACCATCAGCGTACGGCGATTATGGAAAAAGCGCATCTGGTGCTTTCCGCAGCAAGCTTCGCGGAAAGCGACGGTACTGTGGTCAACAACGAAGGTCGCGCCCAGCGCTTCTTCCAGGTTTACGACCCGGCTTACTACGATGCGAAAACCGTGATGCTGGAGAGCTGGCGCTGGCTGCATTCATTGCACAGCACCGTTAACAACCGTCAGGTTGACTGGACGCAACTGGACCATGTGATTGACGCCGCCATTGTCGCACTACCGCAGTTAGCCGGTATCAAAGACGCCGCGCCGGATGCGACCTTCCGCATTCGTGGGCAGAAGCTGGCCCGTGAGCCGCACCGCTACAGCGGTCGTACGGCGATGCGCGCCAACATCAGCGTGCATGAACCGCGTCAGCCGCAGGATAAAGACACCATGTTTGCCTTCTCCATGGAAGGGAACAACCAGCCGTCCGCGCCGCGCTCGCAAATTCCATTTGCCTGGGCGCCGGGCTGGAACTCCCCGCAGGCGTGGAACAAGTTCCAGGATGAAGTGGGCGGTAAACTGCGCCACGGCGATCCGGGGGTGCGTCTGATTGAAACCTCTGCCAGCGGTCTGGAGTACTTTACCGCCGTACCGGCGAGCTTCCAGGCGGAAGAAGGAAAATGGCGTATCGCGCCTTACTACCATCTGTTCGGCAGCGACGAGTTGTCGCAGCGTTCACCGGTATTCCAGAGTCGCATGCCGCAGCCGTATCTCAAGCTGAACCCGGTAGATGCCGCGAAGCTTGGGGTGAACGAAGGGGCAATGGTCTCCTTCAGCATTGATGGCCAGGCGCTTAGCCTGCCGCTGGTAATTTCGGCAGGGCTGACGGCAGGGCAGGTTGGCTTACCGATGGGCATGCCAGGGATTGCGCCGGTGCTGACCGGAGCGCGTATTGATACTCTGCAGGAGGCGAAAGCATGAGTTGGTTAACTCCCGATCTCATCGACATTCTGTTAAGCATCCTTAAAGCGGTGGTGATTCTGCTGGTGGTGGTCACCTGCGGCGCGTTTATGAGCTTCGGCGAACGTCGTCTGCTGGGTCTGTTCCAGAACCGTTACGGACCTAACCGCGTGGGCTGGGGCGGTTCGCTGCAGCTCGTCGCCGACATGATCAAAATGTTCTTTAAAGAGGACTGGGTTCCGCGCTTCTCGGATCGCGTGATCTTTACTCTGGCGCCAGTTATTGCTTTTACTTCGCTGCTGCTGGCCTTCGCCATTGTGCCGGTCAGCCCGACGTGGGTGGTAGCCGATCTGAACATCGGTATCCTGTTCTTCCTGATGATGGCAGGCCTGGCGGTCTATGCGGTGCTGTTCGCCGGCTGGTCGAGCAACAACAAATACTCGCTACTGGGTGCGATGCGTGCATCAGCCCAGACCCTGAGCTACGAAGTGTTCCTCGGCCTTTCCCTGATGGGCGTGGTAGCGCAGGCCGGTTCATTCAACATGACCGATATTGTCAACAATCAGGCACATCTGTGGAACGTCATCCCGCAGTTCTTTGGTTTCGTGACTTTTGCGATTGCGGGCGTAGCGGTATGTCACCGTCACCCGTTTGACCAACCGGAAGCGGAACAGGAACTGGCCGATGGTTACCACATCGAATATTCCGGCATGAAGTTCGGCCTGTTCTTCGTCGGTGAATATATCGGGATTGTTACCGTATCGGCGCTGATTGTGACGCTATTCTTCGGTGGCTGGAATGGCCCGTGGTTACCTCCTTTCATCTGGTTCGCGCTGAAAACCGCGTTCTTCATGATGATGTTTATTTTGATCCGCGCATCATTGCCGCGTCCACGCTATGACCAGGTCATGTCCTTTGGCTGGAAGGTATGCCTGCCGTTAACGCTGATCAACTTGTTGGTAACGGCGGCTGTCATTCTCTGGCAGGCGCAATAAGGGGTGAATTGACCATGACCTTAAAAGAATTATTGGTAGGGTTTGGCACCCAGGTCCGCAGTATCTGCATGATCGGGATGCACGCCTTTGCCAAACGTGAAACTCTGATGTACCCGGAAGAGCCGGTATATCTGCCGCCGCGCTACCGTGGCCGCATCGTGCTGACGCGCGATCCGGACGGCGAGGAGCGCTGCGTTGCCTGTAACCTGTGCGCGGTAGCCTGCCCGGTAGGCTGTATCTCTCTGCAAAAAGCGGAGACTAAAGACGGCCGCTGGTATCCGGAATTTTTCCGCATCAACTTCTCACGCTGTATTTTCTGCGGCCTGTGCGAAGAAGCGTGCCCGACCACGGCGATTCAGTTGACCCCGGACTTTGAGCTGGGCGAATACAAACGTCAGGATCTGGTGTACGAAAAAGAGGATCTGCTGATTTCCGGTCCGGGTAAATACCCGGAATATAACTTCTACCGGATGGCGGGTATGGCAATCGACGGCAAAGATAAGGGCGAAGCAGAGAACGAAGCTAAGCCTATCGACGTCAAGAGCCTGTTACCGTAAGGAGAGGGCAATGGAATTCGCTTTTTATATCTGTGGCCT
>DASYFN010000081.1:0-86299 GCA_036498385.1 Klebsiella sp. | reverse complement strand
CGATACTGCAACGGGCTAAGCGCAAACTGCTGACGGAAGTGATGGCGCAGGGTGCTGGCGTTAGAGAAACCGCAAAGCCCGGCAATCTGCTCAATGCTCAGTCGGCTGTGAGTTAAGTGCTGTGTAGCGCGCTGCAGGCGCTCATCAAGTAGCCAGCGGGCAGGGGTTTTGCCGGTAGCGTCTTCGAAACGGCGTAAAAACGTTCGCTGCCCCATGCCGACTCTTTCCGCCAGCGATGCCACGGTGTGGCTGGCGGCGAGGTTCTGATGCAGAAAATCAAATAATTGCCCCAGCCGCTGGCTCTCGCGCGCTTTGGCAACCGGGCGAACAATCTGCTGCGCCTGCCCGCCGTCGCGATGGGGGGAAACCACTAAACGTCGGGCGACAAGATTCGCTGCTTCGACGCCAAAGTCCTTGCGCACCAGATGCAAACATAAATCGATACCAGCAGCGCTGCCTGCAGAGGTCATCACGCCCTCTGCGCCGACGTACAGCACGTCATCGATGACCTCAATCAGCGGAAACCGCGCCCGGAGCTGGTCGGTATAGCGCCAGTGGGTGGTCGCCTGGCGGCCGTTCAGCAACCCGGCAGCGGCCAGAACAAAAACCCCGGAGCAAATAGAAATTATCCGGCAACCTCGCGCATGGGCGGCGACCAACGCTTCGCACAGTTCTGGCGGCACAGGGGAGTCGATACCACGCCAGCCGGGCACCACGATGGTGTCCGCTTCACCTAACAGAGCCATGCCACCGTCGGTCATCAGCCGAAACCCGCCGGTTGCCCGCAGCTCGCCTTCGTCAACGGCGGCCACAGAAAAATGATACCAGCGCTCGCCCATCTCCGGGCGCGGCAGGCCGAAGATCTCTACGGCGACGCCAAATTCAAATGTACACAGGCCATCGTAGGCCAGGGCAACGACCCGATGTCGTGACAACGTCACGGGTGAGATTGTCATGATTTCAGCGTTTTCAGTCATGGTTATCGGCAGATGTCACGCAAGAGGTTAATTAAAGTAGTGGTATCACAGACAAGGAGAAGATGCCATGAGTGTTGTAAGCGCTATTGCCCCTGCCAGTTCTACCGATGCCGCCATCTGGTTTCGGCATAAGCTAAGCCTGGAGACCGACTGCGCCGATGTTTATAGCGCGATGTGCGAAGGGGACACAGATTTTGTTCTGCTACACGTCGTCGGCAGTGAGGAAACCTTTGCCCGTCGTCATCTCCCAGGCGCTCTGCATTTACCGCATCGGCAGATTGATGAAGCCAGAATGGCGCAGTGGCCTCCGGAGACGCTGTTTGTGGTCTATTGTGCCGGGCCGCACTGCAATGGGGCGGACGTCGCCGCCATGAAACTGGCCCTGCTGGGGCGGCCGGTAAAAGTGATGCTCGGCGGCCTGACCGGCTGGGAAGATGAAGGATTGCCTTTCGCAAGATGAATTTATTTCATATGCCGTGAAATATTGTCGTTTGCCGTTGAGTCGCCAGCATGACAGCATTTGGACGCATAGATATCCAGAAGTCTAAAAATTCAAATAATGAACTATCACGATGGGCAATTAACCTTGCCCGCCGCTAAGGAGACACCATGCAACGTCATCAGGCCCCATTCCGCGCAGATATCGTCGGCAGCTTTTTACGTCCGGACGTCATTAAACAGGCTCGCCAACAACTGACGGTCGGCGCTATTGACGCGAAGCAACTGCGGCAGATAGAAAATGAGGCTATTCGTCATCTGGTGCAGCAGCAGTGCGACTGCGGGTTGCACGTGGTGACCGACGGTGAATTCCGTCGCGCATGGTGGCACTTTGATTTCTTCGACGGTTTGCAGGGCGTCGAACGCTACGACTCCGAAAAGGGGATCCAGTTCAACGGCGTACAGACCAAAGCGCAAGGCGTTCGCGTCACCGGTAAACTGGCTTTTGGCGCTCATCCGATGCTGGAAGATTTCCGCTATCTGAAGAGCATCAGCGGCGGCGCGCAGCCGAAAATGACCATTCCCAGTCCGAGCGTGCTGCACTTCCGCGGCGGGCGAAAAGTTATCGACGCGACCGTCTATCCGGACCTCGCCGACTATTTCGATGACCTGGCGACCACCTGGCGCGATGCCATCCGCGCCTTCTACGATGCGGGCTGCCGCTATTTACAGCTTGATGACACTGTCTGGGCCTATTTGTGCTCCGATGAACAGCGCCAGCAGGTTCGCGATCGCGGCGAAGATCCGGATGAACTGGCGCGTATCTATGCCCGTGTGCTGAATAAGGCTCTGGAAGGGAAACCGCAGGATCTGACCGTTGGCCTGCATGTATGTCGCGGTAACTTCCGCTCGACCTGGATCTCCGAGGGCGGCTACGAGCCGGTAGCCGAAGTGCTGTTTGGCGGCGTTAACATCGATGCGTTCTTCCTGGAATATGATAACGACCGTTCCGGCGACTTCGCGCCGCTGCGTTATATCCGCCCCGGTCATCAGCAGGTGGTGCTGGGGTTGATCACCACTAAAAATGGCGAGCTGGAAAACCCGGAAGGCGTAAAGGCGCGTCTGCAGGAAGCGGCGCAGTACGTCCCGCTGGCGCAAATTTGCCTCAGCCCGCAGTGCGGTTTTGCCTCCACCGAAGAGGGGAACTCGCTGACCGAAGCCCAACAGTGGGACAAAGTTCGTCTTGTTACCAGCATCGCCGCCCAGGTCTGGTAATCTCTTTATCGCGCAGCGTTGCACTATTTTAAGGCAACGCTGTCCGTCGCTTCGCCTTTCCCGTCTGGTCCAGCACGCTTTTACGCCCTTGTAAAACCTGGCATCGTTTTTGCCTTATCACTTCCGGTTAGTCGTTAATTCATTTTTTGTTTTTGCGCTATTCAGGAGTGACACACATGCAGCGTCGAACACTATTAAAAGCTTTTGCTCTCTCCGCCTCTGTTATTAGCATGGGCTTCTCCTTGCAGGTTTATGCCGCCGACACCATTAAAGTCGGGATTATGCATTCGCTCTCCGGGACGATGGCGATTTCCGAAACCCCGCTGAAAGATGTCGCCCTGATGGCTATTGACGACATCAACGCCAGAGGTGGCGTGCTGGGTAAAAAGCTGGAGCCGGTGGTAGTGGACCCGGCATCAAACTGGCCGTTGTTTGCCGAAAAAGCGCGTCAGCTCCTGACGCAGGATAAGGTCGCAGCGGTATTCGGCTGCTGGACCTCCGTGTCACGCAAATCGGTTCTACCGGTATTTGAAGAGCTGAATGGTCTGCTTTTCTACCCGGTACAGTACGAAGGCGAAGAGATGTCGCCGAACGTCTTCTACACTGGCGCGGCGCCAAACCAACAGGCGATTCCGGCGGTGGAATATCTGCTGAGCGAAGACGGTGGCGGGGCGAAACGCTTCTTCTTGCTGGGTACCGACTATGTCTACCCGCGCACCACCAACAAAATTCTCCGCGCTTTCCTGCATGCCAAAGGGATTCAGGATAAAGACATCGAAGAGGTCTATACCCCGTTCGGCTATAGCGACTATCAGACGATTGTCGCCAACATTAAGAAGTTCTCCGCAGGCGGCAAAACGGCGGTGGTCTCAACCATCAACGGCGATTCTAACGTCCCGTTTTATAAAGAGCTGGCCAACCAGGGCCTGAAAGCGACCGATGTTCCGGTGGTGGCTTTCTCCGTGGGCGAGGAGGAGTTGCGCGGTATTGACACGAAGCCGCTGGTGGGCAATCTCGCGGCGTGGAACTACTTCGAATCTGTTGATAACCCAACCAACAAACAGTTTGTCGCCGATTATCGCGCGTACGCCAAAGCCCACAAACTGCCGAACGCCGATACCGTCGTAACCAATGATCCGATGGAAGCGACCTGGGTTGGCCTGCATATGTGGGCGCAGGCAGTGACCAAAGCGGGCACAACCGATGTCGATAAGGTGCGCGAGGCGATGGCCGGGCAGACCTTCAAGGCGCCGTCAGGCTTTACCCTGGCCATGGATGCAACCAACCACCACCTGCACAAACCGGTGATGATTGGCGAAATCGAAAGCAATGGCCAGTTTAACGTGGTCTGGCAGACCGAAGAGCCGGTTCGCGCCCAGCCCTGGAGCCCATGGATTGCCGGTAACGACAAAAAACCGGATCAGCCGGTAAAAACCGCCAGCAACTAAGCCTTCAACCCCGGCGTAGCGCCGGGGGGACTGATTCTGTCGTCCGGGTCCGAAGCCCGGATTTCCCCGAAAAGGAGGACGACCATGAACGCATTGCGCCTCATGTGTTACTTCGCTCTGTTAACGGTATTTATGCCGTGGCGAGCGCAGGCAGCGGACGCCGACGATTTTGTTGCGGCCAACCGCAGTCAGCAAGCCCGGCTACTTGAACAGTGGGCCACCGCGCCGCAGGCACAGCGTTTACCGCTGCTGCGGGCGCTGAAAAGCGAAACTTTACAATCGGATAGTGGCGGTCATGCTTTCAGCAAGCAGGGTGACAACCTGCTGGCGCTGGGCGCGATCCCCGCTCCCGACGGTACAACGAAACCGGTGCGTCTGACCAACCGCCTGCGTAACCTCGCGGCAGGCGCGCTGGCGACACATCTCCTGGTTAGTGACAACGTCATGGAAAGAGCCGCTGCGGCGAAAACCCTCCAGCGTGAAGCGACGCCAGAGATGACGGGGCTGTTACAGCAGCGCCTGACGGAGGAAACCGACGGCACGGTGAAACAGCAACTGGAAATTGCACTTGCTCGCTTACAGCTTGCCAGCCCGCAACATGCGCAGAGGCTGGGAGCCATAGCGCTGCTCGGTCATTCCGGCGACCCGGAAATTCAGGCGCTACTGGCGCCTTATACCGATGCGCAGCATGAGCCAGACCCGGCGATCCGCGCGGCGGCGCAGGAAAGTCTGAGCAAAATCCAGCACCGTCTGTTGCTGGGCGATCTTCTCGGCCAGGCTTTTATGGGGCTATCGCTCGGCTCCGTCCTGTTGCTCGCCGCGCTCGGCCTGGCCATCACCTACGGTCTGCTGGGGGTGATCAATATGGCCCATGGTGAAATGCTGATGATCGGCGCCTATAGCTGCTGGCTGGTTCAACAGGCGCTGGCGCAGCTATCCCCTCAGTGGCTGGCCTTCTATCCGCTGATTGCGCTGCCGGTGGCGTTCCTGATCACCGGTGGTATCGGTATGGCGCTGGAACGCACCGTGATCCGCCATCTTTACGGACGCCCACTGGAGACGTTGCTCGCCACATGGGGTATCAGCCTGATGCTGATCCAACTGGTGCGGATGCTGTTTGGCGCGCAGAACGTCGAAGTGGCTAACCCGGCCTGGCTCTCCGGCGGCGTGCAGGTTCTGCCGAATCTTATCCTGCCGTGGAACCGTCTGGCGGTGCTGGCTTTTGTATTGCTGGTGCTGCTCTTCACCTGGCTGACACTGAACAAGACCCGGCTGGGGATGAACGTGCGAGCGGTAACGCAAAACCGTGCGATGGCGGCCTGCTGCGGCGTGCCAACCGGACGGGTCGATATGCTGGCGTTTGGCCTCGGCTCGGGGATTGCCGGGCTGGGCGGCGTCGCGCTCTCGCAGCTCGGTAACGTCGGGCCAGAGTTGGGCCAGGGCTATATCATCGACTCCTTCCTCGTGGTGGTGCTTGGCGGCGTTGGTCAACTGGCCGGCAGCGTGGCGGCGGCGTTTGGCCTCGGGATCTTTAACAAAATTCTTGAACCGCAGATGGGGGCCGTGCTGGGTAAAATCCTGATCCTCGTATTGATTATCCTGTTTATCCAGAAACGTCCGCAGGGACTGTTCGCCCTCAAAGGGAGGGTTATTGACTGATGAGCCAACCTGTTACCTTAACGCTGGCGCGAAAAGCGCCGCGCCCGCTGCAGTGGCTCGGCGTCCTGCTGCTACTGGGGCTGCTGAGTATGCCGTTTCTGGCACTGCTCCCCGCCACGCATCCGCTGGCTGTCTCTACCTGGCTGCTGACGCTCGTCGGCAAGGTCCTCTGCTACGCCATTGTTGCCGTGGCGCTGGATTTGGTCTGGGGCTACGCCGGGATGCTCTCGCTTGGTCATGGGATCTTTTTTGCCCTCGGCGGCTACGCCATGGGCATGTACCTGATGCGCCAGGCGGCGGGCGACGGATTACCAGCCTTTATGTTGTTCCTGTCATGGAGTGAACTGCCGTGGTTCTGGTGGGGCACGCAGCATTTTGCCTGGGCGATGTTGCTGGTGGTGCTGGTGCCCGGACTTCTGGCGCTGGTTTTCGGCTGGTTTGCCTTCCGCTCGAAAATCAAAGGCGTCTATTTTTCGATCATGACCCAGGCGCTGACCTACGCCGGGATGCTGCTGTTTTTCCGTAACGAAACTGGCTTTGGGGGCAACAACGGGTTTACCGGCTTCACTACACTGCTCGGTTTCCCCGTCACCGCCATCAGCACCCGTGCGGCGCTGTTTATGGCGACGGTGCTGCTACTGCTGCTTACCTTATGGATTGGCTATTTGCTGGCGCAAAGCAAATTTGGTCGCGTACTGACGGCGGTGCGCGATGCCGAAAATCGCCTGATGTTCTGCGGCTACGATCCGCGTGGATTTAAGCTGCTGGTATGGACGCTTTCAGCGGTGCTGTGCGGCCTGGCGGGGGCGCTGTACGTGCCGCAGGTTGGGATCATCAACCCCAGCGAAATGTCGCCGACCAACTCTATCGAAGCGGCAATCTGGGTGGCGCTGGGGGGGCGCGGAACCTTAATCGGTCCGGTGCTCGGCGCAGGCCTGGTCAACGGTGCGAAAAGCTATTTTACCGTGGCAATGCCGGAATACTGGCAGCTGTTTCTTGGGCTAATTTTTATTATCGTGACGCTATTTTTACCGCGTGGGGTTATCGGCCTGCTGCGTAAAGGAGATCGCTGATGCAACCGGATGAAGGGCTTTTTACCCGCCAACTGCCGACGGACCGTTTTCGCGAACAGACCGATCCGGTGTTACAGCTGGAAGAGATTAACGTCAACTTTGACGGTTTTCAGGCGCTGACCAACCTGTCGCTGCAGATTGGCGTGGGTGAATTACGCTGTGTGATTGGTCCGAACGGCGCAGGGAAAACCACCCTGATGGACGTGATTACCGGCAAAACCCGGCCGCAGAGTGGCAGGGCGCTTTATGATCAATCGGTGGACTTAACGAGCCTTGATCCCATTGCGATCGCCCGCCAGGGTATCGGGCGCAAGTTCCAGAAACCGACCGTCTTTGAAGCGCTGACGGTCATGGAAAACCTGGAGCTGGCGATGAAAGGTGATAAGTCGGTGTGGGCCACCCTGCGGGCGCGTCTGAACAGCGAGCAGGCTGACCGAATCAGTGAAACCCTGCGCCTGCTGCGGCTGGAGGGGGAACGCTACCGACCGGCGGGGTTGCTGTCGCACGGGCAAAAGCAGTTTCTTGAGATCGGCATGCTGCTGGTGCAGGAGCCGCACCTGCTGCTGCTGGATGAACCCGCAGCCGGGATGACCGACGCTGAAACGGCGTACACCGCCGAGTTGTTCCGCACCCTTGCCGGACAGCATTCACTGATGGTGGTCGAGCATGATATGGGATTTGTCGAGACCATCGCCGACCGGGTGACGGTGCTTCATCAGGGGCAGGTGCTGGCGGAAGGGTCGCTGCGCGAAGTGCAGGCCAACGAACAGGTCATTGAAGTTTATCTCGGACGCTAAGGAGCGCGGATGCTACAGGTTAATCAATTACAGCAATACTATGGCGGTAGTCATATTCTGCGCGGGGTGGATTTTACCGCTCGCCAGGGAGAGATCACCTGCCTGCTCGGACGCAATGGGGTGGGGAAAACCACCTTGCTGAAATGTCTGATGGGGCTGATCCCGGCGCGCAGTGGCGAAGTGCTGTGGCAGGAGAAGAATATCACCCACCGTAAACCGCATCAGCGGGTGCAGTCCGGGATTGCTTACGTACCGCAGGGGCGTGAGATTTTTCCTCGTCTGACAGTAGAAGAAAATCTGCTGATGGGGCTCTCCCGTTTTCCCGCTCGTGACGCACGTGCGGTGCCGGAAGAGATTTATCAGCTGTTTCCGGTGCTGAAAACCATGAGGCAGCGACGCGGAGGCGATCTTTCCGGTGGTCAACAGCAGCAACTGGCGATTGGCCGTGCGCTGGCCAGCCGCCCGCAGTTGCTGATCCTTGATGAACCGACGGAGGGGATTCAGCCGTCGGTGATTAAGGAGATTGGCGAGGTTGTTCGCCAACTGGCGAACCGCGGCGATATGGCGATTCTGCTGGTTGAGCAGTTCTATGATTTTGCCGCCAGCCTGGCGGACCGCTATCTGGTAATGTCGCGCGGCGCGATTATCCAGCAGGGCAACGGCGGCGATATGGAAGCCGAAGGCGTCCGCGGGATGGTTACCATTTAACCCTACGCAACATCATCCCGCACGATCCGATAGCCCGGGCAAGGCGCGTCAGCGCCGCCCCCGGGAGAAGGGCACAGCGTTACTTGCGCAGCAGTCGTTGCAGGCGCGCCTGACGCCAGCTATTGATCCATGCGCCAAAAACAAACAGGCGCAATCCTTTTACCGCCAGCAGCGTCCCCCAGATGATCGCCACCCATGCAGACCAGTAGCTGTCTGCGCCGATTAACCCGTTCAGCAGCGCCAGCAGGACGCAGACTACTACAGCCACCGTCAGAGAACGGTAAAAACGGCTCTCTTGTTCAACTCGCGCTTTGGCTTCCTCAATGCGCAAATCCAGCGACTCCTCATGGCCTTCAGGTGAATTGCCGCTAATCTCGGCGACATTGACTTCAAACACCGCCGCAAGCGCGCTGAGCGTCTCCAGACCGGGACGGTCGCCGTTCTCGATGCGCTGAATGGTTCGTACACTCAGTCCGGCCAGTTCGGCAAGCTGCTCCTGTGACCAGGCGCGCTGTAAACGTAATTGTTTAACCTGATGACTACTGTTCATTGTTTCGATCTCCAGGGGAAAACCTGAGATGAGTATTATCGAGTGGGCTGTCGGGTGCCACGATCGAAACCCGACAGAGAGGCGACAGCAACATGACAGCCGCACGGAGCCTGGGCTCAGGCGCTGGCGACCATGCTGCCATTCCACGGGCGACCGTTCATCCCACGGAAAATCATCAGCCACGCGGCAATAATAGCCAGCATCAATATCGCAAACAGCGACCAGTGCGGCAGATGGGTCAAAATCGTGCCGGTCAGCATCGGGTTAAATGCCGCGCCCAGCCAGCCCAGCGATTGGGCGGAAAAGTAGCTGGCTTTCATGCCAGGTGGCGCAATGTTATCGATCAGCATATATTCACCCGGCGCGTAGATAACCTCCCCGAGCGTAAAAATTGCGGCGGAGACCCCCCACAGCAGCAGACTATTACCGGAAATCATAAAGCCGCCCAGTCCGATCAAAAAACAGACTGTCCCAAAGGTCATTAGCGGGCGAATATTGCGGGCGGTCAGGCGACGACCGACGGCGTACTGCAACGCCACCACCACGGCAGCGTTGACCGGCAGCACCACGGCAACGACTTTCTCGGCAAAATCACTATCGGCGACGACCAGTAGATACTGGGAAAGACAGGAAGCGAAAGAGCCGGCGACAAATGAGGCCAGCAGACCAGAGACGGTAAACCATAACAGAGCACGATCGCGTAGCAGCACCGACGGCGACCACTGGACAGCGTTATCCTGAGCAATCGCGGCGACAGCGCGCGGCACAAACAGTTGAATAAACACCAGCGGTAGCGCGGCACAGCCAGCTGCCAGCCAGAATGGCAGGTTAATGCTGTGCATCACCAGCAGGGTGCCGATTGGCGGTCCGATGGTCCAGCCAATGTTGAGAAAGGTGTAGTTGAGAGAAAAAATCTGCGCCTTTTTTTCCGGCGACAGCACATCGGCGAACCACGCTTTCAGTACGGTAGAAAACACCGAGTAGGCGCAGTTAATCAACGCGAAGAAAAATACCACCAGCACGACGCTATTGACCAGCGGAATGGCGATAAAACCACCAATAAACGCCAGTACGGAAAGAGTCATATATCGCTTTTTGTCGAACTTATCGGCGAGGATGCCAAAACCCATGCTGAACAGCACCCCGACGATCAGCGCGCTCGACAGCGCATAGCCGATTTTATCCACCTCCAGCTGGTACTGGCGAGTAAGGTAGATAGTCATAAAAGGTAACGTTGCGCCACGGCCAATGGTTAACAGCAACGACGAAGCCAGCAGCGCCGCAGTTGAACGCCTGAGTGTCGGTATCATTTTTTCCTTGCCTGATGTGATACTATTTTTGTTGTCCCGATCACAAATAGCACGCTAACCGAGGCTTGTATAGTTCCTGTCGGTGATGAAAAGGGCGCAAATGCCCTACCGAAAATAATAGTCTATGCGGCGAACGAGTTATTCGATACTTTGATTCTTTTCACAAAAATTCCAATAACAACCGAGGCAGGGTATGACACGTAAAGACGGGTTGCTGGCATTGCTGGTGGTAGTGGTATGGGGGCTGAATTTTGTGGTGATCAAGGTGGGGCTGCATAATATGCCGCCGCTGATGCTCGCCGGGCTGCGTTTTTTGCTGGTGGCTTTCCCGGCGCTGCTCTTTGTCGCGCGGCCAAAAATCCCGTTGACCCTGCTGCTGGGCTACGGCCTGACGATTAGCTTCGGTCAGTTTGCGTTTCTGTTCTGCGCGATTAGCCTCGGCATGCCTGCCGGACTGGCATCGCTGGTGCTGCAGGCGCAGGCTTTTTTCACCATTATTCTTGGGGCGGTTATCTTCGGCGAGCGTTTGCAGGGTAAACAGCTGGCGGGGATCGCGCTGGCGATCTTTGGCGTACTGGTGCTGGTCGAAGCCAGTCTCGGCGGCCAGCATGTGCCGCTGGTGGGCTTTATGCTGACCCTGGCGGCGGCGCTGAGTTGGGCCTGCGGCAATATCTTCAATAAAAAAATCATGTCCCATACAAGCCGGCCGCCAGTGATATCGTTGGTGGTGTGGAGTGCGCTGATCCCGGTGCTGCCTTTTATGCTGGCGTCGTGGGTTCTCGACGGTCCACAGGCAATGGCGGGAAGTCTGCTGCATATCGATATGCTGACGATCCTGTCGCTGCTGTATCTGGCGTTTATTGCCACTATTGTCGGCTATGGGATCTGGGGCTCGCTGCTCGGCCGCTATGAGACCTGGCGCGTGGCGCCGCTGTCACTTCTGGTTCCGGTCGTCGGGATGGCCAGCGCCGCCTTACTGCTCGGCGAGACGCTGAATAGCCTGCAACTGCTGGGTGCGGTACTGATTATGGCCGGGTTGTATATCAACATATTTGGTCTGCGGATCGTGCGTCCAGGCATGACGCGAGGGGAGAAAAAAAAGCCCCGGTGACGGGGCTAAAGGGATTTTACAGGTCTTGCTGGTTGTAATACGGTACGCCCAATTCATCTGATTTATCACTGCCCGAAGCCATATGATTGAAATCAAAAGGCGAATCATTATGTTCGGAAGGAATAATCATCGCATCCCGGTTGTTGTGACGAACCGGGGTGGTGGTTTGCTCTGCGTAACTCTGGCTGGAAACCAGCGCCAATAGTACGATGGCGGCAGAAGCGGATAGTTTCATGATTTCCTCAATACGTCTTTTTTGCAGGCGGTTAACAACAATTATTCAATGGAAGCAGGTAGCGCGACTCGCCCGGCACGTTAGTCATACGATACTGGTGCGGCGGAACATCGAAATAGTTTTTGAAAGTCCGCGTCAGCGTTTGCTGCGATTCAAAGCCATAGCGCTCGGCCAGGTATAAGATAGGCTCGTTGCTCTGCTTCAGTTTCTGCGCGATCTCGGTCAGCTTACGGCTGCGGATATACTCTCCCAGCGAGTGACCAGTCTCTTTCTTAAACATTCTTTGCAGGTGCCACTTAGAGTAACCTGAGCGCTCTGAAACTTTTTCCAGCGACAGGGGCGATTCCAGGTTATCCTCGATCCACGACAAAATACTATGGATAGTGATGGCGTCGTTATTTCGTCTGGACATCATCTTACCTCTTCTTATTACGACAGAACTTTTTTGAGCAAACACTCAAGAGTGCCCACTTCATCCGTTGACAGGTTTTTTGTGAGTTCCTGATGCAATTTCTGACCCACAACCTGATGACATTGCTCACAAAGGGCTGCGCCGTCTGGCGTTAACTGCACCAGTACGCCACGCTTGTCAGTCGGGTTGGGTAACCGTTCAATCCAGCCTTTACAGACCAGGCGGTCAAGCATACGCGTCATTGCGCCTGGGTCGACCGAAAGCACGGTTTTCAGCTCAACGGGGGTAATACACACTTCACAACGAATAGAACAGAGCACCCGGAACTGAGTGGAAGTAATATCCATCGGTGAGAGATAGTCGTTGAGCAAGCGATCTTTTTTCTGGTTAACCATCTGGATCAAGCGACCAAGGGGGATCATTTCGTTAAACAGGTCGCTTGTATTTTTCATAGTGGTTGCCCAGGCAATGACTTAGTTGCGAAGGATATTATTGCCCAGGCAAATATAAGTCAACATGATGAATTACCTGATCCCACGATTTGCTAAAACGAATTGTTGTGATGTAGGTCACTCTATTTCGCGTTGTTGTCTTATGATTTGACTGAGTGATGAATGCGTCCTGCGAAGAGCGGATACCAATCTGGCAACAGACGATATGCTCAGCACGCGTCATTTTTTGATAATTCAATAGTTACAGGATTTTAATTCACTATGATGGATCTCTTTAAAGCGATAGGCCTGGGGCTGGTAGTGATTCTACCACTGGCGAACCCGCTGACTACCGTGGCGCTGTTCCTTGGTCTGGCCGGGAATATGAACAACGCCGAGCGTAACCGGCAGTCGCAGATGGCCTCGGTCTATGTATTCGCCATCATGATGGTCGCATGGTATGCCGGGCAGGTAGTGATGAACACCTTCGGAATATCGATTCCCGGTCTGCGTATTGCCGGGGGCCTGATTGTCGCCTTTATCGGCTTCCGCATGCTGTTTCCGCAGCAAAAAGCCCATGATTCGATGGAGGCTAAGCTGAAATCGGAAGAGCTTGAGGGTGAAGCGACAGTCAATATCGCGTTCGTGCCCCTGGCGATGCCCAGTACTGCAGGGCCGGGGACTATCGCGATGATTATCAGTACGGCGTCGACGGTAAGGCATGCCGCGAGTTTCCCTGACTGGGTCGTGCTGGTGGCGCCGCCGATTATTTTTGCCCTGGTCGGGATTATCCTGTGGGGCTGTTTACGCAGTTCCGGGGCGATTATGCGTCTGGTCGGTAAGGGGGGCATTGAGGCGATTTCCCGCCTGATGGGTTTCCTGCTGGTATGTATGGGTGTGCAGTTTATTATTAACGGCGTGCTGGAGATTATTTCCACTTATCATGCCTGACGGTTGTACATGCTCTGAAATAAGATGTAAAAAAGCCTGCCGATCTTGTGACCGACAGGCTTTTTTTACGCGAATTATCAGGAGTGATGCGGCTGCTGATCTTCCAGCGAAACCGGCCAGCGGTGGAAAATCATCACCGCCCAGATTAACGCGACGACGGCAGGGATCGCGCCGACATAGCCAATAGACGCCATCGACAGATGGGTGCTGACCTGGCTGCCGACCAGTGCGCCTGCGCCGATACCGATATTAAATATCCCCGAGAACAACGACATCGCCACGTCGGTGGCGTCCGGTGCCAGCGCCAGCACTTTGACCTGCATACCGAGACCGATAATCATGATCGCCACCCCCCAGAAGACGCTCAGCAGCATCAGGTGGTTAGCGTTGTGTGAGGCGGGCAACAGCAACAGCAGACAGGCCAACAGCAGGCCAATCGCCGCGTTAATTAACCCGGAAGCATGACGGTTGCCGAGCTTACCAAACAGAATGCTGCCGACGATACCCGCGCCGCCCAGGGTTAACAGCAGCACGGTAGCGAAGTTTCCGCTCAGGCCGGCGACCGTCTGAACGAACGGTTCAATATAGCTATAGGCGGTATAGTGCGCGGTCACCACAATGACCGTCAGCAAATAGATACTCAACAGCGCCGGGCGGCGGAATAACACCGGCAGGCTTTTCAGCGAACCTGAATGCTCGCTCGGCAGCTTAGGCAGCAGCTTGATCAGGCAAACCATGGTGATCAGCGCGCCAAGGCCAATGACCAGGAACGTGGTGCGCCAGCCAAAATACTGCCCGACGATACGGCCGATCGGGATACCGAAAACCATCGCCAGTGCGGTACCGGTGGCAATCAGGCTCAGCGCCTGCGCCCGTTTGCCGGGAGGGGCCATACGAATAGCCAGCGCTGAGGTGATCGACCAGAACACCGCATGGGCAAAAGCGATACCGATACGGCTGATCACCAGTACATTAAAATTCCATGCCAGGAACGACAGTGCGTGGCTGGCGATAAACAAAATAAACAGGCCAACCAGCAGGCGACGGCGCTCCATTTTGCTGGTCAGCAGCATAAAGGGCAGCGACATCAGGGCGACAACCCAGGCGTAAATCGTCAGCATAATTCCCACCTGCGCCGTTTCCATGCCAAAACTGTCAGCAATGTCCGACAGCAGACCAACGGGCGCAAATTCGGTGGTATTAAAGATAAATGCCGCTATCGCAAGTGTGACGACGCGAAGCCATGCGACCTTGCGTGAAACTGTATTTGTCATCATAAGTACAGAGCTGGTTACAAAGAGGAAAGAAGTAGAACGATCTTAAAACGAACGCTGCTGGAAATACAATAATTTTGTGATCTACATCTCATTTTTAGCTGGGTAGGATTTCAGGCGCTAACAGATTAATTTTTCTATTAAACGTGTGGATTTCTCGGGTTTATGCCATTTTATCGTTAAGTAAAAAAACAGAGGGACAGAACGATGCAGGAAATTAGCTTTTATCTGGTTGATGCATTTAGCGAGCGTAGCTTTGGCGGTAATGCGGCGGCAGTTTGCCCGCTGACCGAGTGGCTGCCGGACGAAACACTGTTGAAAATGGCGCAGCAGCACAATCAGTCGGAGACGGCGTTTTTTGTGCGTACGGATGAGGGATATGAGCTGCGTTGGTTTACCACCCAGTGCGAAATCAACCTCTGCGGCCACGCGACCCTGGCGGCCTCGCACGTGATTTTTGAATATTTCGATTATCCCTCATTGACGATCGTGTTTAGTACCCGCTTTGTCGGCGAGCTTCGCGTAACGCGCAGCGGCGACTGGCTGACGCTGGATTTCCCTGCCTGGGAGACCACGGTCGTTGAGCAACCGCCTGCGGAACTGTTTGCCGGGCTGGGGTTGAGCGAAGCAGTGGAAGTTCGCGTGGCACGCGATTATCTGGTGGTGTTACGCGATCGTCAGCAGGTGGAGTCCGTGCGCCCGGATATGCAGATGCTCCAGCGTCTCGGTAAAATGATCTGTATTAGCGCGGCGGATGAAGAGTATGACTTTGTCAGCCGTTTCTTCTGCCCGGGCGAGTCGGTAGCGGAAGATCCGGTGACCGGTTCGACGCACAGCATGCTGATCCCATACTGGGGCGAAAAGCTCGGCAAAACGGATATGCAGGCGCGACAGGTTTCGGCCCGCGGCGGCGATCTGCGCTGCCAGTGGCGAGGCGATCGGGTCCTGATCGGCGGCCAGGCGACGACCTATTTAATCGGCACGATTACTCTGCGTTAAGGAGACCCGGCGACTGAAATTCCGCTATATCTGCTGGCGGCTTTCGTCCCTCCCCAACTGATCATTGGCGACTAGCCAGGGATGCGGCTTACGGCAGACGGGCAATATACGCTTTAATCACCTTAATAGCGTGGCGGAACATCTCCGCTTCATCATCAGCTAACTGCAACTCGATAATCTGTTGCACGCTGTCATCGCGTTATACACGCGCAATGGGTACCAGACTCGCAGCGCCTTTGCGCCGTATCAGCCGGACCCGTCAAGCATCTTTATGGAGAAACGGCTGCTTGCCGATCTTCGTTCAGCAGTTCTATAAACGCATCGAGCTGGCGAGTTTTTGCCCCGCGCCTCCAGATCAGCCAGGTGGTCAGCCAGCGCCACTCTTCGGCCAGCGGCCAGGCGAAAACTTGCTGATGGCCCGGCATGCTCTCCAGCATACTGCGTGGGATCAGCGCCAGCCCGGCTCCGGCAATCACGCAGGCCAGCATCCCGTGGTAGGATTCCATCTCATGGATACGGCCTGGCGTGGCGCGATCGGCATGGAACCAGCTTTCAAAATGGCGGCGGTAGGAGCAGTTGGCGCGAAACGCGTAGACGCTGGCGCCGTTCACTTGGCTGGCGCGCGTGATAGGTGTATGACCAAAGGGCGCGACGATCATCATCTCTTCCGGGAATACCGGTAACCCCTCAAGCCCCGGATGTGCTAACGGGCCGTCAACAAAGGCCGCGCTCAGATTTCCCTCCAGTACGCCCTCGATCATGGTGCCAGAGGGGCCGGTGGAGAGGGCCAGATGAATCTTTGGATAGCGCTGATTAAAGTGCGCCAGCGTGGGGGAAATGCGCACGGCGGCGGTACTCTCCAGCGAGCCGAGAGAAAACAGCCCCTGAGGCTCATCTCCCGCGACCACCATGCGCGCCTCGTCGACAAGGGCCAGGATCTGCTGGCTATAACGTAAAAAATTGTGCCCGGCGGGCGACAGACGCAGGCGCTGGTTTTCACGGATAAACAGTTCGACGCCGAGATCCGCCTCCAGTTGACGAATGCGTGTGGTCAGGTTCGACGGCACGCGATGCACCTTCTGCGCGGCCTGGGTAATGCTGCCAGTGCTGGCGACGGCGTTAAACATCTCAAGCTGGGTCAGATCCATCGCATTCTTCTTTTGTGAATAGTTTACTTAATATTATTCATTTTTAATGAAGAGCAGGGTAAGTCAGAATAAGGTGGCTTCGCAATCAATCCTGAGAGAAAAACGATGAATTTATCTGCTACTCATGCGGTTTCCGTGAACCCGACCACAGGTGAAACGCTGTCGTCTCTGCCCTGGGCGAGCAAACAACAGATCGATACTGCCATTGCCCTCGCAGAACAGGGGTATCGTCAGTGGCGCAACGTCAGTGTGGCGGGTCGCGCGGCAGTGCTGCGTAACGTCGGCAGCGCGATGCGCGCCCGTGGCGAAGAACTGGCGCAAATGATCAGCCTCGAAATGGGCAAACCGATTGCTCAGGCGCGTAGCGAAGTAGCTAAATCCGCCAATCTTTGCGACTGGTATGCCGAACACGGCCCGGCAATGCTGAATACTGAAGCGACGCTGGTTGAAGATAATAAAGCGGTGATTGAGTACCGCCCGATGGGCGCGATCCTCGCTATCATGCCATGGAATTTCCCGGTGTGGCAGGTGCTGCGCGGCGCGGTGCCGATTCTGCTGGCGGGCAACAGCTATCTGCTTAAGCATGCACCAAACGTGCTGGGCAGCGCGGCGATGATCGGCGAAATTTTTGCCGCAGCGGGCGTGCCGGCTGGCGTGTTTGGCTGGGTTAACGCCACTAACGACGGCGTTTCGCAAATTATTAACGATTCACGCATCGCCGCAGTGACCGTCACCGGCAGTGTACGGGCCGGGAAGGCGATTGGCGCACAGGCTGGCGCGGCGTTGAAAAAATGCGTACTGGAACTGGGCGGCTCCGATCCGTTTATCGTCCTTAACGACGCCGACCTCGATGAGGCGGTGAAGGCAGCGGTTATTGGCCGCTATCAGAATACCGGGCAGGTCTGTGCCGCCGCGAAGCGTTTTATCGTCGAAGCGGGCATTGCCGATGCCTTTACGCAGAAGTTTGTCGCCGCCGTCGCCGCGCTAAAAATGGGCGATCCGCGCGATGAACAGAACGATATCGGTCCGATGGCGCGTTTCGACCTTCGCGATGAGCTGCACGAGCAGGTGCTGGCGACCTTAAAAGAGGGGGCGACCCTGCTGCTGGGCGCGGAAAAAATTGAAGGCGTGGGCAACTATTATGCGCCGACGGTGCTGGGGGACGTCACCGCTGAGATGACCGGTTTCCGCCAGGAGCTATTTGGCCCGGTGGCGACGATAACCGAAGCCCACGATGCCAATCATGCGCTGGCGCTGGCTAACGATAGCGAGTTTGGCCTCTCCGCGACGGTTTACACCACCAGCGAAGCACAAGCCCGGCGTTTTGCCGATGAACTGGAGTGCGGCGGGGTGTTTATCAATGGCTACTGCGCCAGCGATGCCCGCGTGGCGTTCGGCGGCGTGAAGAAAAGCGGCTTTGGCCGCGAGTTATCTCACTTCGGACTGCATGAGTTCTGCAACGTACAGACCGTCTGGAGAGATCGCCGCTAGCTTGCGGAAAAATTCCCGGGTTGCGGCTAACGCCTTACACGGGCTACCGGTTCGTGCGGTTTGTCACACGGAGAAGGCGCATTATCTACTGGAAAAACTCACCCAAAAACTGGGAAGGTCGGTATTCTGATGGTGCCAATAGAAAACTTATTTGCCCGCTTGCAGCGTTCCACTTTTCGTTCCCGTTTTCACCTCGGCGTTAAAGAACGGCAGTATTGTTATGATAAGGGAGCGGAAATTATCGACCAGCACGCGGCTGATTTTATCGCCCGGCGGCTGGCGCCTGCGCAAATTCCTAACGATGGCAAGCAGACACCGATGCGCGGACATCCGGTGTTTATCGCCCAGCATGCCACCGCGACCTGCTGTCGCGGCTGTCTGGAAAAGTGGCATGCCATCCCGCAAGGGCGGGAACTCAGCGACGAAGAACAGCGCTACGTGGTACAGGTTATTCACCACTGGCTGGTGATCCAGATGAATTCGCCAGACTGCCGCAGGCCGTAATTCATAAGGAGCCGGTATATGCCTGATAATTATTCTCATGATATGATGAAGTGCTTACTAATTATTAACATAATCATTACCTGAAACAATCAGACGGATAATCATGAATGTCTTCACTGTCGATTCGGTCATTCACGCTGTTTCGTGAGGAACAACCCGTGCGTGATGCGCTGGTGTTGTTCACATTAACGCTCCTGTTGCACTTCTTCGGCGCGATGCTGCGGCTGGTACAAGAATTGTCGTTCTTCTGGCCGCTAAACGCGGTAATGGCGGGGATTTTTGCGCGCTATATCTGGCTAAATCGCAGCTATTTTTATGCCACTTGTTTTGCCGCCATGTTGGTTTATGACAGTTTAACCTCGCGCTGGGGGATGGGTTTTGCCTCCTTTCTGATCAACTTCTCCAACATTGTTTTTATCGTCACTCTTGCGCAGCTCATTTTGTGGGATAAGCGCCGGGCTGATTCGATGCCGGGGCCGATCAATGCGCTAAGCCTGTTTTGCTACTGTTTGCTGGCGGCGCTGTTGTGCGCGGCCGTTGGGGCGTTGGGGTCGGTAGATGTTGAACGCGCCACTTTTATCCCCCAACTGGCAGACTGGTTTAGCGAACAGTTCTCTACCGCCGTGCTGATCCTGCCGTTTATTTTGACCCTCACGCTCCCATCGGCGTTCGGGCGTTTTCGCCTGCGCCAGCTGCTACCGGCCATTGCGCTGGTGCTGTCGATTGTTCTCGGCGTGACGGTGGGTGGGGCCGGGAGCATAACCTTCCCGTTACCGGCGTTGATCTGGTGCGCGATTCGCTATCCGCTACCGCTGACTTGTCTGTTGACTTTTATTACCGGTATTAGCGAAATTCTGCTGGTGGCGAATTCGCTTATCCACCTCTCGCCCGATACCCGGATGCAGCCATGGCAGCTGTTTTCGACGCGCCTGGGGATTGCTGCGATGCTGATCAGCCCCATCATCGTCGCTTCCAGCGTCGAGGCGATTAATAACCTGGTCAAACAGCTGGCTCTGCGCGCTGATTTCGACTTCCAGACTCGGGTCTATTCTCGTTCGGGGTTAAGCGAAGCCCTGAAGCGTCAGTCGTTCGCGGATAATAAACTGTTGACGGTCATGGTACTGGACATCGACGGTTTCAAGCAGGTTAATGACCGCTGGGGCCATGAGTGCGGCGACTGCATTCTGGCCCAGTTTGCGCAGCAGGTGCGGCAGTTGGTAGGTGAAGAGGGGATGGTGGCGCGTATTGGTGGAGAAGAGTTTGCCGTCGCGGCGTTGACCTCATCCGAGCATGAAGCGCAGGTGCTGGCAGAAAAAATTCGCCAGGGCATCGAAGCACAGATCTTCACCTGGGGACAAAGTAAAATCCAGTTGACCATCAGCATGGGAATGGAGAGCCGACCGCTCGCCGCCGCCAGGGTCACGGACCTGTTCAACCAGCTACTGATGGCAGCCGATGATTATATGATTCGGGCGAAGAAATACGGGCGCAATCGTATTTTTACGCAAAACATGGCCTGAATCGTCATATAAGAAAACACGATGATAGTTTTACTTGTGTTAAATATAAGTTAAAAACATAGTGATATGGTCAATTTCAAGGAGTTACCAATGACCACATCCTTTTCTCTGCGCACGCTGTCACGTGACGATATTCTCGAACACCTATCTGAGTTGACCGATATTCTCGTCAGTTGTGTCAATGGCGGGGCTTCGGTGAGCTTTATGTTACCTTTTGCTCCAGAAACCGCGACGGCGTTCTGGCTGCGAATGGCGCAGAGCGTTGCCGCCGGGGAGCGTATTATCATCGCTGCGGCGGATGCGCAGCAACGGCTCGTTGGTACAGTACAGCTCATTACCGGCCAACCGGAAAACCAACCACATCGCGCCGATGTCGCCAAACTTCTGGTTCACCAAAATGCGCGGCGTCAGGGACTGGCGAATGCGCTGATGGCCAGGCTGGAAGAGATCGCGCGCGAGCAGAATAAGAGCGTTCTGGTGTTGGATACGGCGACCGGTAGCGGAGCAGAAAATTTTTATGTGCAATGCGGTTGGGAGAAAGCAGGAGAAATTCCACGCTATGCGCTGATGCCGGACGGCGAGCTGACGGCAACATCGCTGTTCTATAAATTTCTGTCATAAATTTTATATTGTATACAGCTTTGATCAAAACAGGGTTTCACTTAAGTAAAAACCTGATAACTTATTGGACCAATATCTCAGGTTGTATGACTACTCTATGAGGGAACCCTTGTGAAAACACTAAACCGTCGCGATTTCCCGGGCGCACAGTACCCTGAACGTATTATTCAGTTTGGCGAAGGTAACTTCCTGCGCGCGTTTATCGACTGGCAGATCGATCTGCTGAACGAGCATACCGACCTGAATGCCGGGGTGGTGATCGTGCGTCCGATTGAGAGTTCATTCCCGCCGTCGCTCAGCACTCAGGAGGGTCTCTACACCACGATAATTCGTGGCCTGAATGAGAAGGGGGAAGCGGTCAGCGATGCGCGTCTGATTCGCTCGGTAAATCGCGAAATCAGCGCTTATACGGATTACGATGAACTGTTGCGACTGGCGCACAACCCGGATATGCGCTTCGTGTTTTCCAATACCACAGAGGCCGGAATTAGCTACCACAAGGGCGATCGTTTCGACGATGCGCCAGCGGTAAGCTATCCGGCAAAACTGACTCGTCTGCTGTTTGAACGCTACAGCCATTTCTCCGGCGCGGCGGATAAAGGCTGGATCATCGTCCCCTGCGAGCTGATTGATTATAATGGTGAAGCGCTGCGTGAGCTGGTGCTGCGCTATGCGCAGGAATGGGCGCTGCCGGAAGCCTTTATGACATGGCTGGATGAAGCTAACGTTTTCTGCTCTACGCTGGTAGACCGCATTGTGACCGGCTATCCGCGTGATGAAGCCGCACAGATTGAAGAGCAGCTAGGGTATAAAGATGCTTTCCTCGATACCGCAGAACACTTCTACCTGTTTGTTATTCAGGGACCGAAATCCCTGGCCGCCGAGTTGCGTCTCAATAAGTTGCCGCTTAACGTTCTGATCGTGGACGATATTAAGCCGTATAAAGAGCGTAAAGTGGCCATTCTTAATGGCGCGCACACCGCGCTGGTGCCGGTAGCCTTCCTGGCGGGTCTGGATACCGTGGGCGAAGCGATGAACGATGCGGAAATCTGCTCTTTCGTCGAGAAGGCGATTTACCAGGAGATTATTCCGGTGCTCGACCTGCCGCGTGATGAGCTGGAGTCCTTCGCCAGTGCGGTCACCGGTCGTTTCCGTAACCCGTACATCAAGCATCAACTGCTGTCTATCGCCCTTAACGGGATGACCAAATATCGTACCCGCATACTGCCGCAGTTGCTGGCTGGAAAGAGTAAACAGGGGAAACTCCCGGCGCGCCTGACCTTTGCGCTGGCGGCGCTGATCGCATTTTATCGCGGCGAGCGTAACGGTGAGAGCTATCCGGTTCAGGATGATGCTGAATGGATGGAGAGCTACCAGGCGCTGTGGGCCCGGTATCGGGATGTACAAATCAATACCCGCGAGCTGGTAAAAGCCGTGCTCTCCGTTGAATCCCACTGGGGGCAGGATCTGACCACAGTCTCTGGTCTGGTTGAGCAGGTGACGCAGGATCTGGACGCTATTCTGCTTAACGGCATGCGTGTCGCCGTTAAACCGCTGTGCTGATATCGGGGTCTGAAGCTCATCCGGTTCACCGGCAAACCGGCCATAGCTTTCAGTCTGTTCAGTGGTCAGAAAATCGACCGGCATATCAGCCTCCCTGCCTGACGGTTATTTATTAACAATTTAGTAACCGTCTGAAATATTATAGGTTTTGAGGCGGCTCAGACAACTTCAAACAGGAGTATCAAAAATCGTGATTTATGCCTTATGATACTATTCAGTATCAATTTCGATTTTTCGTTTAAAAAGTCTAGAAAGTAATGTAAAGGGTTAAAACTCAGGACCTTAAAAGCAATGAGGAATATTAATCTTTGCGGGGATTGTATCGCTTTTAAGGCAGATACTTCCTTTCAAATACATCTGCGAACCAGTCTATAAATGCCCGGACGTTAGGATAACGATCTCAATAAAAAAGGAGCAAGGCAATCCAATGAAAGAACTGATGCAAAACCACCCGCTATTCAAGGATTTTCCAGTACGGAACTTCAAGGTTTTGCGGGAAAAATATCGTGAGGTGGGTAACCAGGGTACGCGTAAGATATTGAGCCCGTTGGCTGCAGTGGTTTCGGTGTTACTCGTTATTCCTACGCTATTGGGGATAGGCCTGTCATTTTTAATAGCAATCGCTTATCTGGATAGCAGCACAGCATCAGTTCCCTCACTGGTGTTCTGGATTTGGGGCTGCACCGCGTTAGCTATCGGTCTGGTGGTCATAGGTTTCTCCTGGCTACTCAAGACTCCCATGCGTGAGCAGCAGCGATACTATCAACAGGGAAGTTTAAGTCTGTTAGAAGGCAACAAGCGTCAGGCATTGCGTCTGGATATTGTGCGAACTTATTCACACGGTTTTTGGAGTGAAACGCTTGAGCACTATCCAATTGCCGCGCGTCTGCAAGATCCCGCCATGAAATTCCCATTGCTGGCTCCCTCACAGGCTAAAGATCATCTTAAAGGGTTGTACGACGACTGGAGCATCACCGATGCCAGGCGCTATCGTGAAGCGGTGAATAAGCTTTTGGCCGGTATGCACTCCCAGCATTTTGCTTTCGACATGCGCCATTTGGTCGATGACGATACCTGGGTAAGGAATCTGGCTGCATTAATTGAAGAGCCTGTCGATTACATTAATAGCTGTATCGTTTCAGACCAGGATCAACGCCCGCCAGCACTGATTTGGGCCTTCGATCTGGGGCGGGTGATATCCCTCAGCCGTACATGTTTTTGTGCCGGTTTAATCACAGAACAAGAAGCCTGGGATAACATACTGAAAACGGCCGATATAGCATACGAACTCTTTGCCAGCTTTGACGAATTTAATAAAAACTACCGCCTCGGGCACGCCTTTTGGAGCAACGATTACGCCCAGGTAAAAGACAGGCTGGCACAGTTCAACGACTATCAACAGCACTGCCATTGGCCAATAAAATCGTTGCCCTGGCCAGCACGTCCCGGCATTGAGCTGAGCACAGATGTCCTCAGTGGCTTTGCTCATCTGCAACCTCAACAAACGTTCACCTCATCGATTAAGCCTGAAGACTACGTGGCGTAATATACTTTGGTTCAGGACGCGGTATCGCCTGGTACAACTTCGTCTCCGATCAGTACTCTGGTTTCCATGGCACATCTTATATTAGTTACAACATACTTATATTTTTTTTCTAATAATGCAGGTTTGTAATACTGTGCCCAATGCGTCCAGCAGCAAAACTGAAAGCAATTAAGAGGAAAAGATGAATTATACCCCGGGCGCTTGAACAAATTATCTGACCGGCAAATAATGCTGTATCCAGGTAAGGGATCGAACCAATAGTCATTGAGATTCGAGAGGTGAGGCCGCAGGACAAAACACAGTTGTTACATACCCGTTCCTGTGGGGCTGGCAATCCGTCCCGGCGTATTTACGCGAGTTGATGGCTATGTTTGTTACCATTTACTCAGTGACGCCCTGAAAATCTGAGATGCAGAAGTAATTAAGCGTCCCCTGTAAACCAGGTGAAAACGGCTCAAGAGAAACAAAATGGAAAAACGCATAGAGACGGTTGTGAATTTAATTATGTTTCTTTCACTGTTGGCCACCGCATGGGATCTCTCCCTGGTCCATCACCTTGCCTGGTAAGTCAGGCCATGCGGCACATGCTCCTGTGCCGTAGTGTCAACCCTCACTCTTTGCACAACCTACTTACGGCTATCAGGCTAGCGGCGCGCGACGATAAACAGGCGCGGAAATAACAGCAGAACTTTTCCGTTACACTGTAACGGATAGTGTTGTTTGAGCTGCTCCAGATAGCGATCGAGAAAAGCTTCGCGCTGCTGTTCATCAAGCGGTTGTAAAAACGGTCGTAGGCCCGTTGACTGCAGCCAGTCGATAATGGCCTGATGCGATGCCAGAGGGTAATAATAGGTTGTGCGCCAGATATCCACCTCGCAACCGCTGGCGGCCAGCATATTGTAATACTCCGGCACGTCCGGTAGTGGCTGCCGCCCGCTGGCCGGATGCCCCAGCTCTTTCGCGACCTGACGCATCAGCACGTGCGAGGGTTCCTGCCAGTTAATCGGCATTTGCACCGCCAGTACACCGTTTTCCGCAAGATTGCTCACCAGATGAGGAAAAAGCCGCTGATGATCCGTTAGCCACTGCAGCGAAGCATTGGCGTAAATTACGTCCGCCGGACGCTCAGGGTGAAACTCGGCGATATCCGCCTCGACAAACCGGCAATCCGGTAGCCGCTGAGAGGCCTCTTCCAGCATAGCCGGAGAATTATCGACGCCGATAATCGTTGCTTCTGGCCAGGCATCCCGAAGCAGAGCGGTACTGTTGCCTGGCCCGCAGCCTAAATCAACAGCCAGCGTTGCGGGGTGGTGGGCGATACGGGCTAGAAGCTCAGCAGCGGGCCGCGTGCGCTCAGCGCCGAATTGCAAATACAGTGAAGGATCCCAGTCTGCCATAACGCGCTCCGGTTGCGAGAAACTCGCTTATTAGCATAGGCGGCAATACTTATCTGGCAAAGAAACAGGATCAATATGACAATGATTTGTGACGCTGTCACTTCTTGTGGTGCAGGATTCGTCACGGCAAGCCCGCCAGCGGTTGGCTAATCTAGCGCTCGGCACGAAGATTTCCTTGTTCCATGTAAATATTTATAGAGAAACATCATTCTATTTAACTTAAGATTTTCCTTCTGCAATATCGTTTAATTCTTCCGATGAATGTGATTTAATTCGGCGGTCATCTAATTGCGAATATCACTATGATTCAGTCACTACAGGCATTATTTAAACAAGCAACCCGGCGCCGGCTTCGTATCCGCGCAGGTCTTGTCATTGCCTGTTGGTTACTGCTCAACCTGCAGCTTGCCGTCGCGGCGCATCACGGCGGCCAGCAGCAGCCGGTCGCGCCGCAGGTACAGCTTCATCATATTATAGATGGCATGATGAGTATGCCCGACATGGAAAATGTTGGTCAGAAAGTCATCTGCGAGAAACACTGCGATCCGGATACTGCGCAGCCGAACACCTCAACCTCTTTACAGTTGAATGCGCTTCCCTCTGAAACCGCGTCATTAGTCGTTTCCCCACAGCAGGAGAATTGCGCTGAACGTATGGACTGGCACACACCGCCGGTCACCGGCCCGCCGGCTGAAATACGCTTCTGTCGTTTCAGAGAATAAAACGCCGTTAAAAACATTCATCAGATCTGCCCGGTCTGCGGGCGACTTTATGTTTTTTTCGGAGATTTTATTATGCGTTCGACATCTATTTTTCTGCTTATTACCAGCGTTCTGACCTTTCCCGCCGCTTCATTTACTGCCAGCGCTGAAGATAGCGCCATGCATCATCATCATCATATGTCCGCCAGGGTGGATATGAATAAACAAGGTGATTCCACCGCGCTTTATTCAGCCAGCGGGGTAATTAAAGCCTGGCGCGACAATGCTGTTGTTATTGCCCACTCTCCGGTTGCCCAACTGAACTGGCCGCCGATGACCATGAGCTTTGCGCTCGGTGATAACCAGGATAAAAAGCTGGCTGTGGGACAGCAGGTCGATTTCACCTTCCGCCAGACGGACTCCGGCTACGCGCTCGTTTCGATTAACGCGCAATAATCCGGAGTCATTATGCACATCTTAAATAAGGCGGCCTGCGGGCTGCCACTTTTGCTGTCGCTAATTTCCACCAACGGCTGGGCAACGACGCTGGCTGAAGTCTTGTCGGCAGCGGAAAGCTACTCTGCAGAACTCTCCGCCAACGATCATCAGGTTAACGCATTAAAAAATATGGCGGATTCCGCCATGCAGCTTCCTGATCCGAAGCTGAAATTTGGTATTGAAAATGTCCCGTTAGGCGGTAATAACGCCCGTCGCCTGACCCGAGAGGGAATGACCATGCAACGGGTTGGCGTGATGCAGGACTACGTCAGCAGCACCAAACGTGAACGCAAAGCCGACTCGATAACTGCCGATGCGCGCCGAACCGCCGCCAATGCCGATGTTATTCGCGCCCGCCTGCAACGGGAAACCGCTCAGGCGTGGCTGGCGCTGGCGCTGGCGCAAAAGTCGCTGCGCTCGGTACAGGAGTTGATTAGCGAAACCACCCGGCAAATCGGCGTACAAAAGGCGGGCGTCAGCAGCAATAGCGCCACAGCCAGCAGCGTGCTTGATGTTCAGCTGGCGCTGAATGGCATGAAAAATGAGCAGGATAACGCCCGCCGCGATGTGCAGGTCGCCCAGACGCGTCTGATGCAACTGACCGGTAAGGATGTTCGCGACATCACCGGGCCACTGCCGCGCATTGAACGTCTGCCAGCTGACGAAGCCGCCTTAATGGCGGGGATTAAACTTCATCCGGAAGTGATTCAGGCTGCAAGAGAAGCCGATCTGGCAAAAGCGAAGTCAGGTCTGTCGGAAGTCGCGGCGATCCCCGATATTGGCGTTGAGGTCTATTACGCCCGACGCGGTGATGATTACGACGATATGGTTGGCGTTATGTTTACCGTCGATATGCCTGTTTTTCAGGGTAAACGTCAGGACAAAGACCACGCCGCAGATGTCTCGCGCACCTATGAAGCCAACGATCGGCTGACGTTATTGATGCGCGAGCATCAGGCGCAACAGTATCAACTGATATCGCAATATAACGCCGCGAAAACCATTTACGACCGCCAGCAAAGCGAGGTTTTGCCATTGCTGCGCAAAAAAGTGAACCTCGTCAATGCCCAGTATCGGGCAGGCAGTTCCGCGCTGGCGGAACTGCTCACCGCGCGTCGCGATCTGCTGAACGGAGAAATCGCCAGTAACAACGCTGAGAAAGCGCTCGCTGAGGCGTGGGCCGCCATTCGCTACCTTATTCCGCAGGAGGTTAAATGATGAAGCTTAAATCTGCTATTACCTTTGGGGTGCTGGCCGTCGTCCTTGCAGCTACTGGCGGATACTGGCTGGGGTTGCGAAACGTACCGACACCCACCGCAGGCGGAGCCCAGATGGAAGCGGGCCGCAAAGTGCTGTACTGGTACGATCCGATGACCCCCGGCACGCGTTTTGATAAACCGGGAAAATCGCCGTTTATGGATATGGATCTGGTGCCGCGCTATGCCGATGAAGCCGCAGGTGATGATGCGAGGGGCGTGCAGATTAGTGCCCGCCAGCAGCAAAATCTCGGTGTACGTACGGCGAACGTCTCCCGCCAGCCACTGGCACTGAAGCTCAATGCTTTTGGTACTGTCGCTATTGACGAGCGCAGTGTTGAAACGGTTCCGGCGCTGGCCAACGGCCTGATTGAGAAACTCTACGTTAACGCTGCTCAGCAATTTGTGAAAAAGAACGAGGCGCTGGCCCAACTGTGGATCCCCCAATGGGCGGCGGCGCAGCAGGAGTATCTGGCGGTGAGGCGACTGGACGATAGCGGACTGACCGCCGCCGCACGCGATCGTCTGCAATTGCAGTTTATGCCGGAAGCGATTATTCGTAGCGTCGAGCGCAGTGGTAAACCACAAACCCGCATGACGGTGCGCGCGCCGCACGATGGTTATGTCAGTAAGCTGGATGTGCGCACTGGCGCGCAGGTCACGGCGACTCAGCCGTTATTCGAGCTGGCCAGCCTCGACCCGGTTTGGATAGTGATTGATTATCCGCAAAGCCAGGCCAGCCTGCTGCAGGTGGGCAGTCACGTAACGGCCAGCAGCAGTAGTTGGCCCGGTACTGCGTTTCAGGGGACCGTCAGCGAGTTGCTTCCCGACCTCGACGCCACCACTCGTACGCTGAAAGCCCGCGTAGTGCTGAATAATCCGCAGCATCAGCTCAAACCGGGCATGTATTTGAACGTTCAGTTAGCTGAGGCGGATCAGGGGAACGCGGTTCTGACCATCCCGGAAGAGGCGCTAATCGCGACGGGTACCAGCAATCGGGTGCTGATCGCCGACGGTGAGGGGCATTTCCGTCCGGTGGAGGTGGTAGCAGGGCGTGCGCAGAATGGTCTGGTCGAAATTAAATCCGGCCTCGAAGAAGGCCAGAAGGTGGTCACTTCTGGTCAGTTCCTGATTGACTCCGAAGCCAGCCTGCGCAGCGCGCTGCCGCAAATCGCCGGGCAGGACGAAGAGACAAAGAGCTATTCAGCCCATGGCGTCATCAAAGCCGTGAGCGATGAGGCGGTGACAATCGAACACCAACCGGTCCCGGAGCTGAAATGGCCGGCGATGATCATGGATTTCGCTATTACGCCGCAGCAGCGGGAACAAATGCGGCCCGGCGAGTCGGTCATGTTTAGCTTCGTCCTTACCGATGAAGGGGCGCGAGTCACCTCAATGATGCCGATGAATGGTACTAAGGAGCAGCCATGATTGCCGCCACTATCCGCTGGTCGTTGCGCAACCGTCTGCTGGTACTGCTGGCGACGCTTATTATGGCCGCCTGGGGCATCTGGTCAGTGCAGCAGGCACCGCTGGATGCGTTGCCGGATCTCTCCGATACCCAGGTGATTATTCGTGTGAGCTATCCGGGAAAAGCGCCGCAGATTGTCGAAGATCAAGTGACGTACCCGCTGACTACCACCATGCTCTCGGTGCCAGGGGCGAAAACCGTACGCGGCTTTTCCATGTTCGGCGACTCCTACGTTTACGTGCTGTTTGATGACGGTACCGACCCGTACTGGGCGCGCTCACGGGTGCTGGAGTATCTGAGCCAGATCCAGAGCAGTCTGCCGCCGGAAGCAAAAGCTTCGCTGGGGCCGGATGCCACCGGCGTTGGTTGGGTGTTTGAATATGTGCTCACCGACAAAAGCGGTCAGCATAGCCTCGGCGACCTGCGGGCGATTCAGGACTGGCTCCTTAAATATGAACTGAAAACCGTGCCGAATGTCTCGGAGGTCGCCAGCGTCGGCGGGATGGTGAAAGAATATCAAGTGATCCTTAACCCAGACCGGTTGCGGGCGTTGAACGTGACTCACGAGCAGGTGATTAGCGCGATCCAGAGCGCCAATCAGGAAGGGGGCGGCTCGGTGCTGGAGCTTGGTGAAGCTGAATATATGGTACGCACCACCGGCTATCTGAAGTCCATCGACAACTTTAATCAGGTAGTCATCGCTGCGCGCAACGGCGTGCCGGTGCTGCTCTCCGACGTCGCCAGCGTGCGACGGGGCCCGGCGATTCGTCGCGGCGTCGCTGAGTTAAACGGCGAAGGAGAGGTGGCGGGCGGCATTATCATTATGCGCTCGGGCAAAAACGCGCTGACCACCATTAACGCGGTGAAGGCCAAACTGGCGGAGGTCCAAAAAAGCCTGCCCGCAGGCGTAGAGATCGTCCCGGTCTATGACCGCTCGCAACTGATTAAAAACTCGGTTGAAACCCTGACCCATAAGCTCATCGAAGAGTTTATCGTCGTTGCGGTGGTCTGTTCGCTGTTCCTGTTCCACTTCCGCAGCGCACTGGTGGCGATGATCTCGCTGCCGCTGGGGATCCTCGGCGCATTTATCGTGATGCACTATCAGGGCGTTAGCGCCAATATGATGTCGCTCGGCGGGATTGCGATTGCCATTGGGGCAATGGTCGATGCGGCAATCGTGATGATTGAAAATATGCATAAGGTGCTGGAGCAGTGGCGGCACGAGCATCCCGAGCGCCAGCCGTCCTCCGCAGACTACTGGCAGATAGCCCAGCACGCGGCATCGGAAGTGGGGCCAGCGCTATTTTGCAGCCTGCTGATCATCACCCTGTCGTTTATTCCGGTATTCACCCTCGAGGCACAGGAAGGCAAAATGTTCTCGCCGCTGGCCTTTACCAAAACCTGGTCGATGGCAGTGGCCGCCGGGCTGGGGATCACTCTGGTACCAGTACTGATGGGCTACTTTATTCGCGGCAAAATCCCTGATGAAACCGCCAATCCGCTCAATCGCTGGCTGATTCGCGCCTATGAACCGCTGCTGGATAAGGTGTTGCAGTGGCCGAAGGCGACGCTGGCGGCGGCGGGGCTGCTGCTGGTTGCCACATTGTGGCCGCTGGCGCAGCTTGGCAGCGAATTCCTGCCACAAATTGATGAGGGCGATCTGCTGTATATGCCGTCCACGCTGCCGGGGATCTCCAGCCGCGAAGCCGGACGTCTGCTACAGCAGACCGACCGTCTGATCAAGACCGTTCCTGAAGTGCAAAGCGTGTTCGGTAAGGCCGGTCGGGCGGATAGCGCTACCGACCCGGCGCCGCTGACCATGCTGGAAACCACCATTCAGTTCAAGCCGAAAAGCGAATGGCGGCCGGGCATGACCATGGATAAGCTCATCAGTGAGCTGGATAATACGGTGAAAGTGCCGGGGATAGCCAACGTCTGGGTACCGCCGATTCGTAACCGCCTGGATATGCTGGCGACCGGCATTAAGAGTCCGGTCGGCATCAAGGTGAACGGCAATAATCTGGCGGACATCGAAAAAACCGCCAGGGAAATTGAGCGTATTGTGCGTAACGTCCCGGGGGTGACATCGGCGCTGGCGGAACGCCTCGACGGTGGTCGCTATATCGATATCAATATCGACCGGATGAAAGCAGCCCGTTACGGCGTGTCGGTGAAGGAGTTGCAGTCGATTGTCGCCAGCGTCATCGGCGGTGATAATATCGGCGAAACCATCGAGGGGCGTGAACGCTACCCGATAAGCGTCCGCTATCCGCGCGAAATGCGCGACTCGCTGCAAAAGCTGCGCGATCTACCAGTGGTGACCAGCGGTGGGGCGCAGGTGGCGCTGTCTGAGCTGGCAGATATCGCTATCAGTGACGGTCCACCGATGCTGAAAAGCGAAAACGCCCGCTTGTCGAACTGGATCTATGTAGATATTCGCGGTCGTGACCTGAAATCCGCCGTTGACGAGATGCAACGAGAGGTCAGCAAACAGGTCACGCTACCGGAAGGCATCTCGCTGACATGGTCCGGGCAGTATGAATATCTGGAGCGCGCCACGGCGAAACTGAAAATCGTGCTGCCGTTTACCCTGATGATTATCTTTATCCTGCTTTACGTCACCTTCAGTACGGTCAAAGATGCACTGCTGATTATGGGCACCTTGCCATTTTCGCTGATTGGCGGCGTCTGGCTGCTCTGGCTACTGGACTATAACCTGTCGGTAGCGGCCGCCGTTGGTTTTATTGCGCTTGCGGGCGTGGCGGCAGAGTTCGGAGTGATTATGGTGCTTTATTTAAATCAGGCGATCGCAAAACGCCACGGACAGCTTAATGACCACTCTCTCAACGAAGCAATTCATGAAGGGGCGGTGTTGCGGGTACGCCCGAAAGTAATGACCGTAGCGACAATCATGGCCGGGCTGCTGCCGATTATGTGGGGAGGCGGTACCGGATCAGAGGTGATGCAGCGTATTGCCGCACCGATGATCGGCGGGATGATCACCGCGCCGTTGCTGTCGATGCTGGTGATCCCGGCGGTCTATCTCCTGACGCACCGTAGCAAGCGCTAAAGAGGAACACCCGAGCAAGGCGGCTCGGGTAACAATCAGTCGGCGTTCTTAAGATCTTCCGCGCGTCTGGCGGTGGCGTAGACAAAATCCAGCATCGGCTCAAGGTCTGTGTCATAACCAGCCTGAATGATTTTGCCGCGCAGCCATTCGATCTCGCTGGTAATATCCGGGTGGAATATATTGTTGTCCTGCGCTTTGCGCAGCCACTTCAGCAGGAAATTATTCTTCCCGCGGATACCGCCCGATTTCTTTGATTTTGCATATATTTTCAGCGCGACCACAATGCAGTAATAGAAATGTACGCGTTGATTAAAACTTTGGTGCATGTCTTTATTTCCCGCCAGAATCAGGTTGCGGATGGGCATGGACCTTAAGCATGAGGTCTCTGATATTCACCCGTACCACCATCGCGCCGCTTGCCGGACGCCGAGGCGATGGTGGCATGGAAGCCGAATAACAGTCAAATATTGATTAATTTTACACCAATAATTTATTTGCATCGATCGTCGCCCGCTGGGCAGATTAATGCCCCCGATATTCAGCCGTAGTGAGCAATGGGATGAGAGAAGAGAAGGCTGGGCAAGCCGTGCGCAGCGGAGTATAAACATTGAACTCATCACGGAAAATGACAGGAGAGAGTATGGAATACGATATAGCCGGAATGGATGTACTGTTTGTCGCGGGCTTTGGGCCGATAACGCAGTCGGCTGCAAGCAGTAGTGAATTTTATGTCGCTGCGCTGGGCCTACCGCTAAAACCGATGCCTGGCAACGAAGAGTATCTGCTGACCGGACATGATGCCCTCGGCGGGGTTAAACATTTTGCCCTGTGGCCGCTGGCGCAGGCGGCGCACTCCTGTTTTGACTCTGATATCTGGCCAGACTATCTGCCAGTGCCTCAGGCGTGGATCGAGTTTGAAGTACGTGATATCGACTCGGCAACCAACGCACTAAAAGCCAGAGGTTATCGTCTGTTGGTGGATAATCGCATCGAGCCGTGGGGGCAAACCGTCACGCGGCTGCTGAGCCCGGAAGGACTGCTGACGGGGATTACCGTGACCCCTTGGCTGCGAGAAGAGAAAGAGTAGTCTATTTGATGCTCTTAGATTGCCACTGCGGCGCGTTTTATCTAGAATCTTCGCTTTCGGAGAGAGAAAATGTCCGTTGCAGATTCCCTTCTTGCCTACTCTTTTGCTGCACTTCTGCTCACGCTTACCCCGGGTCTTGATACTGCGCTAATTTTGCGAACCGCTACCGTTGAAGGTGGAAAAAAAGCCTTTCAGGCGTCACTGGGGATTGATACGGGATGTTTTATCTGGGGCGCGGTGGTCGCCTTCGGCCTCGGGGCGCTGCTGGCGGCATCGGAGCTGGCGTATGACTTGCTAAAGTGGTGCGGTGCCGTCTATTTATGCTGGCTGGGTATTCAGTTAATTCTCAAGCCGCGCTGTCATTTTGTTCGTCAGGACAGAGCGGCGGCGCCAGCCAGCAACTGGTTTTTAAAAGGGATGATGGGCAATGTGCTCAATCCGAAAATGGGGATATTTTATATCTCTTTCCTGCCGCAGTTTATTCCGGCTGGCCACTCGCCCATCGTCTGGACATTCCTGCTGGTCACTATTCATGTGGCGATCGGGACGATCTGGTCGTTGACGCTGATTCTGGCCAGCCGCTCTGCCGCTCGTCTATTAAATAAGCCGTTGTTCCTTCAGTGGATGGAACGCGCCACCGGTGGCCTCTTTATGCTGTTTGCTGCCAAACTGGCTTTCAGCCATCGTTAAAATATCCTGGACAAGGATGTCCGGCACCTCACCCCATATTTCGTCTCTCACCGAAGCATCCTCTGGCCTTTGTCGTAAAGTTTCTCTCCATGCAGGGCCTGGCGTTGCCTGGGCATCTTTTTGAGAAAAATAGTGGAGGGAGTGGGTGAACGTTTTTGAACGCAGACCGGAGTTAAAAGCTTTTCTACTGGCGCTGGCCGGTTCGGTGGTGCTGATTATTGGCATGGGCTATGGCCGGTTTGCCTATACCGGGATCCTGCCGCTGATGCTCAATGAACAGGTGCTTACGCTCCGCGAAGGTAATCTTGCCGCTTCGGCGAACTATGCTGGCTACCTGGCCGGAGCGCTGCTGCTGGCGAAAGCCAGGCCTGCGGACGCCAGATTTTTGAGTTTGCTTTCCGCGCTGCTGACGTTGTTGTGCCTGGCTTTACTCGCCTTTCTGGTTTCACCGTTGACCATCATCGTGGTACGCGGTATTGCCGGATTATTAAGCGCAATCACGCTGATTGCCGCCTCCCTGTGGCTGCTGCAGCATATGAAGCACCATAACGGCGCACCAGTGCTTTTTTCTGGCGTCGGGATGGGGATATTTTTGTCGGCGGAATTTATCTTCCTGGGGAAGGCGCTGGCGCTTTCCAGCCAGCAGATATGGCTGATGTGTGCGATAAGCGCTGGCGTGCTTTTTATCCTCGTACTGCGTCTGTTGCTGAGCCCGGCCGACTACCTTATCGCTTATCAACCCACCGCGACCGCGCACCACGAGGAGGCCGAAGGGCGAGTGTGTGATGCGTGGAAACTGCTGCTGATTTATGGCCTGGCCGGCTTCGGCTATATTATTACCGCCACCTATCTTCCGCTGTTTCTCAGCGGCTCGCTGAACGCCATCGATCCGGTGCAGATCTGGGCCATTTTCGGCCTTGCCGCCGTACCCTCTTGTTTTATCTGGCATCGACTGGTCATCAAGCTCGGCTACCGTCGCGCGTTTACCCTTAATTTGCTGATTCAGGCCGCTGGCGTGATTCTCCCGGCGTGGAGCCATTCGTTACCGTTTTGCGTATTGAGCGCGCTGCTGGTTGGTTTCACCTTTTTGGGCACCGTGACTATCGCGCTATCGCAGGGGAGGCGGCTGAATCATCTGGTTTCGTTCAATATGATTGCCGCAATGACCGCGACCTATGGCGTCGGGCAAATTGTCGGTCCGCTGGTTGCCGGAGCGCTGCATGCCCGTAGCGGATCGTTTAATCCTTCGCTCTGCGCGGCGACAATAGCGCTATTGGCTGCCGCCGCCCTGGTTGCAGCGGGCGCACGGCGACAGTCAAAGGTCGGAGGCTGATTCAAGAAGCTGCGGGTTGGCTGGGTTTTGAGGGGCAGTTTCACCTCCGGGCATTGAGCATAAAACCGGGGAAGCAACGATTTTTATTCTTAGGATGAGCTGAGTAACAAAGCCAACACACTTGCAACTTGAAGTATGGCGGGTATAAAAGAGATTTTAATCACCCGAACATACTCATCTTAACAGGCAAATCATGAGCAATCGGCTTACGCAGCAGCTTGATATTGATTATCCCATTATTCAGGCGCCGATGGCTGGCGTGTCGACGCCGGAACTGGCGGCAACGGTTAGCAATGCTGGCGCGCTCGGCTCGCTGGGACTGGGCTCGTCCACTGTAGAGCAGGCCGAGGCACTTATTAACCGGACCAGGCGCTTAACCGCCCGTCCGTTCAATGTCAATCTGTTTTGCCACGCTCCGGCGGTAAGAGACCCACAACGTGAAGCCCGATGGCTGGCGCGGCTACGCCCTGAATTTGCACGCTTCGGTAGTCAACCGCCGGAGGCGCTGGCGGAAATCTACCTGAGTTTTCAGCAGCAACCGCGGATGGTGGAGTTGTTGCTCGATCTTACCCCGGCTGTGGTGAGCTTTCACTTTGGCGTCCCGGACCGAAATATTATTCGCCGGATGCGCGAAAAAGATATCGTTACCCTGGCGAGCGCGACCAGTATTCAGGAAGCGCTGCAGGCCGTTGCGCAGGGCATCGATATGGTGGTTGCGCAGGGTTATGAGGCTGGCGGCCATCGCGGCATCTTTGATCCTCAGGCGCCTGACGGGCAGATGAGCACTTTCACTCTGATTCAGGCACTTAAGCGTCGGGTTGACGTACCGCTTATCGCCGCTGGCGGTATTATGGACGGCATGGGAATAAACAGCGTGATGAACCTGGGCGCAGACGGCGCGCAACTGGGTACGGCGTTTCTGCTGTGCCCGGAATCGGCAGCGGATGCCGGGTACCGTGAGGCCATTAAAGGAAGTCCTGACGGGCAAACCGTTTTAACCTCAGCGATTTCCGGACGCCCGGCAAGATGTATCGTTAATGGCTGGCGCGAAATAAATGATCCGCATCTCGTTCCGGCTTATCCCGTGGCTTACGAGGCCGGGAAAGCGCTGGCTTCGGCGGCGAAAGCGCAGGGAAATAGTCAGTTCGGCGCTCACTGGGCCGGGCAGGGCGTGACGCTGATTCGCGAGCTTCCGGCAGCAGAACTGATACGGACCCTGGTAAACGAATGCGGGTTTTAATCGCGGCTGACGCGCTGCTATCTGCTTATGGCTACCGTCGGTGGGCAAGGCTGCGCACCAGGCGGTCGCCGGCCATCTGCACGCCCTGCACGAGGCCGACCAGAATGAGCACCGTGCCGACCATCACCTCGTTATTAAAACGCTGATAGCCGTAGCGAATAGCCAAATCGCCCAGTCCGCCGCCGCCAATCACGCCCGCCATCGAGGAGAAGCCGATCAGCATCACGATGGTCAGCGTAATGCCTGCCAGCAGCGTCGGCAGCGCTTCCGGCAGCAGCGATTTAAAGATTACGTGCCGGATATTGCCGCCCATCGATAAAATCGCCTCGATACGCCCGTAATCCACTTCATCCAGCGCATTTTCCGTCAGCCGCGCGAAGAACGGAAAGGCGCCAATGGTGACCGGCACCACCGCGGCGGTACTGCCGAGGGTGGTGCCGATGATCAGCCGGGTGAAAGGGATCAGCGCAATCAACAGGACGATAAACGGCAGCGAACGACCAAAGTTGATAATCGCGCCCAGTATGGCGTTGAGCTTCGGCATGGGCGCCAGACCATTACGGCGTGAAACAAATAGCAGCACACCGGTTGGCAGTCCGAGCAGCACGGTAAACAGCGCCGCCAGGCCGACCATATAAACGGTATCTACCGTGCCCTGAAGCAACAGCGGCCAGAGATCTTCCCAACTCATGCTACTCCGCATAAAGGCCTCCCGTGAAAACCGTGGCGAGCGAGGAAATCCCGCTCCGCCTGAGGATCGTGCAGCAGCGACTGCCGTAGCCGCGACCACGGCGCCACCAGCAAATCGGCAATTCTGCCGCTTTCAATAATCTCACCGTGCTCCAGCAGTGCCGCGTGATCACAGAGGGTTTTCACCACTTCCAACTCATGAGTGATCAGCACGATGGTGAGGTTCAGTTTTTGATTAATGTCCGCCAGCAGACTGAGCACCGAGGCCGTGGTCTCGGGGTCGAGGGCGCTGGTAGCCTCATCGCACAGTAGCACATCCGGCCGCGCCGCCAGCGCGCGGGCGATCCCCACGCGCTGTTTTTGCCCGCCGGAAAGCTGAGACGGGAAGGCGGCGGCTTTGTCCGCCAGCCCCACCAGTGCCAGCAGCTCCGTCACGCGGGCCTGGCGGGCCGCTTTCGGCACTTTGGCAATCTCCAGCGGTACCGCGACATTGTCGGCGACGCTACTGGCGTGAAGTAAATTAAAGTGCTGAAAGATCATGCCAGTGCGCAACCGATACTCGCGCAGCGCGTTTTTATCCATCCGGGTAATATCATTCCCGTTCACAATAATGCGGCCCGCTGTGGGCCGCTCCAGCAAATTCAGGCAGCGTATCAGCGTACTTTTGCCTGCACCGCTGCGGCCAAGGATGCCGTAAACGGCTCCTCTCGGCACCTGCAGAGAGACATCGTTTAGCGCCGGTCGGCCTGTTCCGGCATAGGTTTTACTCAGCCCGACAATCTCAATCATGACTGAGGGGCAACCGGGATCACCGAGCCGTTATACTGCTTACGGATAAATTCCGCGACCTGCGGCGAGGTGAGGTCTTTGGCCAGCGCCTTAATGCGCGGATCGTTCGCCAGTGCTGGCGTTGTCACCAGAATGTTGGCGTACGGGTTGTTGGTCGCGCTCTCCAGGCCCAGCGCGTCTTTGGCCGGCACCAGCCCGGCTTCCAGCGCGTAGTTGCCGTTTATCACCGCAAGGTCAACGTCATCCAGCGACCGCGGAATTTGCGGTGATTCAATCTCAAGGATTTTCAGGTGCTTCGGGTTTTCCACGATATCTTTCGGCGTCGCCAGCGTGGTCGCCGGGTCGGTGAATTTTGCCGCCAGCTTAATCAGCCCCTGATTTTGCAGCAGGAACAGCGCGCGGCTCAGGTTGGTGGTGTTATTCGGTACCGCCACGGTGGCGTTCTCAGGCAGAGATTTAAAATCTTTATGCTTGTGTGAATAGATGCCCAGTGGCTCAATATGGACGGTTGCCGCGACGGCAAAGGTTTTGCCCAGCGCCTTCTCCTGATCTTTCAGATAGGGGACGTGCTGGAAGTAGTTGGCATCGACGTCGCCGTTGGCCAGCAGTTCGTTGGCGTTCACGCCGCTGGTTAATTCGACAATTTTCAGGTCGAGGCTGGGATCGATCTTTTTAATATAGTTAAGGATTTCGGCGTGCGGCACCGGGTCCGCGGCGACGCGCAGCGCGGCGGCTTGGGCGGAAGTCCACGCCAGAGAGAGAGACAGTGCGACCCCTGCCAGTTTAAATGCGGCATATTTCATCATCTTATTCCTTGTGTTTGTTGTTATGTTTAAACGATCAATTGCTCGGCGCGTTCGCGAAAAACATCCTGGTAGTAGCGTTCGGCAACATCAGGATGCGAGCGCAGACGGCCTTTCAGGTAATTCCAGCCCACTTCGCGCAGCAGCGGGTTTTGCGGGTCGCTATCCGGTCCGAGGGCTTCGCGGGCCAGCTCGTCGGGCAGCGTGTAGACGGGGACCACGGCATCCAACTGGGCACCGAGGAAGAAAGCGATCGACAGCCGCTGCTGGTCGGCGGGCGGCGAAACCACCCGGTGCACCGTTGCCCGCAGATAGCCGTTGGTTGCCAGCTCCAGCAGCTCGCCTATATTCACCACAAAGCTGCCCGCCAATGGGGTCGCGTCAATCCAGCGGTCAGGGGAGACTTCGACCTGCAATCCTTTCTGCTCATCCTGCAGCAGGAAGCTGAGGAAGCCGGAGTCCTTATGCGCGCCAACGCCCTGGGCGCTCTGAGTCTCCTGCTGGCCGGGATAGCGGATCAGTTTGATATGTTCGTTGGGTTTGTCGCCATACAGGCCATCAAAGGCATCCAAAGGCAGGCGTAGCGCTTCGGCGAAGGCGCGCAGCAGGGTGAGCCCGACCTGAGTCATTTCCCGTTGCCAGGTTAGCAATGTGGGTTTGAGCAAGGGCAACGCCTCTGGCCAGAGATTCGGCCCCTGCAGGCGCTGCCAGCGTGGAGTGCGTTCATTAAGCTGCAGCGCCGGGCGTTCAGCACCGATATCGAACTGCTCGCGCCAGTCGGGCTGACCGCGGGTTAATTCAGCAGCGGCGCGGTTGTAGCCGCGAAAATGCGGAGAGTGAATCATCGCCACCTTTTGCTTTTGTTCGTCGGGGAGGGCAAAAAAAGCGCGAGATTGCTGTTGTACGGCCTGTTGTAGCGATTCATCAACGCCGTGGTTGATCAGATAAAAGAAGCCGATATCGCGTGCGGCGTGGCGCAGGTCGGCGAGAAATGCCGCTTTTTCAGCGGGGTCCGCGTAGCGGGTAAGGTCCAGTATCGGTAAGGTTGTCGCGTTCATTGCGTTCTCCGAAGGTGGTATTCAGGGGGGGTCGTTGTTTCAGGTTCAGGATTCGGGGACAACAACAGCGCATGATCGATTCCTCAGTCGGGTGGCTGAACTCAGCTTGCCTTAAGCGAAAATAATCAACCAATAACGTTATTTTCTAATTTATGACCGTGGAGAGTTCTGTGCTTTTGCGAATTTTGGATAAGGGAAGGCAGGGCCGGTTGCGCATGGCGTCGGGAGCCAGTATGGTGAGCAAAATTTTTAACTCAGGTAAAGAAACGCAATGCAGCACCCAAACGATCCTCTGCACGGCATCACGCTGGAAGCTCTGTTAAACACGCTGGTCGCGCAATATGGCTGGGCCGAACTGGCGAAGCGCATCAACATCAATTGCTTCAAAAGCGATCCAAGTATTAAGTCGAGCCTGAAGTTTTTACGCCGCACGCCGTGGGCGCGCAAAGAAGTGGAAGCGTTGTATCTCGATTCGCTGTCTGATGCCGATACGGCAAAATCGGAGGCTCCGGCGGATAATCCGTGGGATAACTGGCAGAAAAAGTAAGGAGCACAGGGAATCAATTTACTGCGCTCCTGAGGATACAGGCCCGTTAGACGGGTTGATTTTATTTAGTCAGTTCAGCGGTCATATACACGCGGTTGTTGAACTGAGCGCTGGTGATTTTGTAGGATGCGCCTTGTTCTTCGGCCTGAGCAGCAATTTTGGCTTCTGCGCGGTCCAGAGTTGAAGCGCTGGCGCTGATGCTCTGTGCAAAAGTACCGAAAGAGATAGTGGAGAGAGCAGCAACTGCAACGAAAGTTTTGATGAATGTCATGGTCGTATTCCTTAAGTCTTTTATCAATGTTGGAGCGTTGTTGCTCCGATGTGAAAAATAATAAGCCGACCATGTGATGGTTAAAATCGAAACAATTTGCTTATATTGTTCAGTAAATTTGAATGGGCATTGTAAGTAGCAATAATCTTATTTTGCTAAGCAAACTCGCAGACTATCAATAGCGCTGTCGCTAAGAACCATCACCGTTTTTACGCTTACGCTGATTTTATCGATAATGGCCTGACGCGGGCCTTCTCGCCACGCGGGGCTGCTATAGAAGCACTCCTGAGAGATTTTTAAATGCGTCAGATCGTCATAGGCCCGTATCAGGTAGTAAGCGTCGTTATCATCAACTGAATTGCCGAAGGAGACAATATCCATTCCGGCGGCACGATGACAGGGTGCGCTTTGTTCTTTCATTACCTTGTGAAAATCGTTCCCCGTACCCGGTTTAAGGGTATAAAGCAAAAACTCTACTATTTTCATCCTGAAGTTTCCTTTTGAAATCAAGGAGTGGCGTAGCAATACAGCACACTCCTGGCCTTAGTACAACTCCCCATGTTTTAACTCTTCTCTTTAGGCAGGGCAGAAAAGTCGGTGGGAAAGTTACGCCTTCTGTGCTCAATAAATAGACATAATCCCATGGGCAATTTCCAGGATTAAATTTACTCATCACCAAAACCATTTCTTCACAATACGGTAGTTAACATTTCGTCCATGAAAACTCTCAATCTAAACAAACCTTAAACGGCATCGGTATAATACTTATGGGATTTGTCAAGAAATCTCAATAACGCGAGGTGGTAAAAAATAAGACAAAATGAGTCTGGGTGGAAAATGCTGAATATACCTTCATAAAGCCGATCTGGAGGGTTAATTTGTTTATGTATAACAGTTTTTTGTACCAAGGTTTAAATGACAACTATTTGATTTTAAATGGTTTTAACAAAATGAAGTGTTTAGCCTTTCTTACTATTAGAGTTTTTTCATGAAAAATCATATATTTTGGCTAAATACTCTGCTTTCTGCGGGATTCAGAGGGCTGTTTTAGAATAATTGCAAGCGAACAGCAGAATTAATTGATGTACATCAATTAACAACCACTGGTTCCGTCACAATTATCGCATTTGGTACAAAAACCAGGAACTTTTAATTACAAGTCTTTTTGTGAATTATCGCATAATAGGTTCGCTCAGAAGTTATCTGAGGTTTTTATATTCTATTAATAGTTAGGGACGAAATAATATGAAATTAAAATTACTAACAGTGGCCGTCTCTACACTTCTTGCTGCAGGAACCGTGCAGGCAGCTGAAGTGTACAACAAGGACGGAAACAAACTCGACCTCTACGGGAAAGTGACCGGCCTGCATTACTTCTCCGACGATAAGTCTGAAGATGGCGACCAAACCTATGCTCGTCTGGGCTTTAAAGGTGAAACGCAAATCACCGACCAACTGACCGGTTATGGTCAGTGGGAATATAACTTCAGCGCTAATAACGTTGAAGGTGACAATTCCGGAGACAAAACGCGTCTCGCGTTCGCTGGCCTGAAGTTTGGCGAATATGGTTCTCTGGATTATGGTCGTAACTATGGCGTCGCCTATGATATCGGTGCCTGGACAGATATGCTGCCAGAATTTGGCGGTGATACCTGGACGCAAACTGACGTCTTCGCGACCGCTCGTACAACGGGTGTTGCGACTTACCGTAACAACGGTTTCTTTGGTCTGGTTGACGGCCTGAATATCGCCGTACAGTACCAGGGTAAAGAGGAAAACCGTGATAAAGTGGCCAAAGACCATGGCGATGGCTGGGGCATGGCTTCTACCTATGAGTACGAAGGATTTGGCGTAGGCGCAGCCTATGCAGCTTCTGATCGTACCGATGCTCAGGTGAGCAAAGGTCGTGCAAATCCGGACTTCTATGCTCGTGGCGAGAAAGCGGAAGTGTGGGCCGCTGGTCTGAAGTACGATGCTAACAATCTCTACCTGGCGACCACCTATGCTGATACTCGCAATATGACGACGTTCGGTAGTGGCTATATCGCGAATACCGCGCAAAACTTTGAAGTGGTTGCCCAGTATCAGTTCGATTTCGGCCTGCGTCCGTCCATCGCGTACCTGAAATCAAAAGGCAAAGATCTGGGCCGTTACGGCGACCAGGATCTGGTTGAATACGTTGATGTGGGCGCGACCTACTACTTCAATAAAAACATGTCTACCTATGTGGACTACAAAATCAACCTGCTGGATGACAATAATTTCACCAAAGATGCTGGTATCAGCACCGATAATATCGTTGCCGTGGGTATAACCTACCAGTTCTAAGCAAAGCCATTTATTAAGCCATGCCTGCCAGCACCTTCCTGGCAGGCATTTTTTATCGTTAAGAGCAGGGCGATAAAAAGCCTGACACCATTTCCCGCACCGGGATGTGAGAATTGACCGCCGCCAGGATATATTCCTGATAATATCCCTCCCGATAATTCGTCAGGAAGGAATTTGCACAACCGAAGAATCAGAGTGATACTTGCTAATTGTGCTACAAAAACCCACTTTTGCCGGGCTTATTCTGAGAGCAGAAACTCTACAGCTAACTGCGCCAGTAGTAGCAAGAAAGCAATAAACGCAAGCCATTTTACCGGACGAAACTTGTGCTCCGGAATGGATGCTTTGTGCAGGTGCACGAACCATTTATTATTTTTCATTGATGATGTCCTGTCCCTGACGTCTGTGCGCGAGAATGACAGGGATTGAATGATAAATTCATCCTGATGTTAATAGATTAGCGTGCACTATCCATTAATAAATGACGATGGTTTAGTTTTCATTAATAGTACCTGAAAGTGATCGTTAATCCGGATAGATGGAAAAAACGGATATTGCGTCCCTGAACTCCCTCGTACTGCTGAATATGCTCAATCAAGGCAACCATAACGCCATTGCCCGTCGCAGCCTTCTCAGCTCAGGTCGTGTAAATCTTTATCATTAGGCGGCAACAGCGACATATCGTGGAAATTAACCCGAAGTCCGCTACGCTGCGGCGTGCAGCACATGATGCCGACCTTCACCGCTCCGGCTGGAAAAGGGCACAACCGCAGCAGCGGCCATTGACGGCCATCCGTCGAGTACTGCAGGCGCAGCGCCTCTCCACGACGGGTCAGGCGCAGCCAGAACTCGCTGGGGTCGCCCGGAAAGATGCCAGTCGCCCAGTCTGATTTCCCCTGCGTCAGTACACTGCCGATGGTGGGCGCGCCATCGTTGTACTCAATACCGGCCTTGAGCCAGCGGTGCGCGTCTTGCATGAGCATGATTCCCGCCTGGTCATACAGGCTACTGAAGTCTGCGCATACCCGCACCTGAAAAGTGAAATCCCCTGCAATTTCCGTCGCGTATATATGCCCGGAAAATCGCTCAAACCCGTACCAGGTTTCGCGCCAGAAGTCGGTTTGCGCATCGGTTACCACGCTGAGTACATCGTCTTCTTCGGCCCATATTGTCGGTTCGTTAATCCACTGAAATGCCTGATGCATTATGCCTCCTGTCTCTGCTGAATAAGGGATACGAACCGTTCCGTGTCCTCGGCTACCTGCTGCGCAAGACGTGCGTCCCACGTCTGGCTATCGGCATCACAAAAGCCGTGTTGCGCATTGAACATTCGGCAGCTCACTAAGGGATTTTTTTCCAGTTCATCTTGCATTGCGCGGGGATCGAACGCAGGTTCATCGCTGGCGATAATCACCCTGGTTGGGCAGGGCGGCACAACGTCGCTATACTGACGGATCCGCGAACCATAGTGGCAAACTGCACCGTCGCAGAGGCCGCTCCTGGCGGCCAGCCATGCTAACGTTGCGCCCACGCTGTAGCCGATGAGCACTATCATGCCATATTTCGCTCTTAGCTCAGCCAGCAGGGACACTATGCCGGTGGTATCGAATCCGACGTTATCGCAAAAGTGACGATAGGCTTTGTCCTGCTGCTCATAAGCAAAAGGCGCAGAGTGGGGAAAGAGCATTGGCGTATAGACATCGAAGCCGCGGCTTTTCCAGGTCGCAGCGATTCGCTGAATATGCGCATTGATGCCGTAGATTTCATGTAGCAGGACAATGGCTTTATCGCAATCAGGTAACATAAATGCGCCTCAGTCGGATAAAAATGGGCTTGTCAGATATTCAGAAATACTCGAATAATATTTTCATGGGTGGGGGGAGCCTTGCTCGATTTTGCAATATTTGCGTCAGGCCAGCAAGCTATGAGGGGATTAAGGCGTTTTTTGAAACCGACCAGACCGAAGATTTAAAAGCCTTACGCTGCCAGTACTGGTAATGCAGGGCGTTGTGCCTTATCAAAATACCGCGATATTGCAGGATAAGCTGCTGCCGAATAGCTAACTGAAAATATACTCTGGCTTTCTACATGGCATGCATACTTCCCACACCGATGTGATTAACGCCGATCTGCTGGCGTTTATTCGTTCATAATAAGTAAGGCCGCCAGATGGCGACCTTATCAGCGACATCAGGCTTGATTCTGGCTTTCATGCTGGAGGATTTTGAGCATTTCATCCTTCAACAGAAGTTTTTCTTTCTTCATCTGTACGAGCTCGAGACTGTATCCTTTACCATCGACTCCTTCTATCCGGGAAATGTCATGATCGAGTGCGTTATGTTTATCGAATAGCGACTGAAAGCGCGGATGCGTAGTTTTCAATCGAGAAATCAACTCTCTGTATTCTGGAAACATGTACCTTCCTTGTTTATGGAGAAAGTGTGTACGATGACACACACATTTAGATTACCCATACGAACGAAATGGTAATGCGAACGAAGTCGCGTTTATGTTACGTCCCATGAAATTTCAGGGGCCGGGAGCGGCCTGGAGGCATAGATGAAAGTTGAGGAACCCACTATTGCGCTGATTGGTCCGGGTGCAATTGGTACCACCATTGCCGCAGTGCTGCATGAGGTTGGCCGCACGCCTCTGATATGCGGCCGACATACACACCCGCAGATATCGCTGCGTTTCGATGGCGGAAGCATAGTGGTGCCAGGGCCAGTCATGACTGAACCGGCATCAGTCGCTGCGCCATTCGATCTGGTTTTTGTGGCGGTAAAAGCGACGCAAATTGCGGCTATTGCGCCGTGGCTGAAAGCGCTGTGTCACGCGCAAACCGTCGTCTGCGTTCTCCAGAACGGCGTTGAACAAAAGGCGCTATTCGCCCCTTATGTGCCGGAAGCGACCGTGCTGCCGTCGGTCGTCTGGTTCCCCGCGCAACGCGAACCTGAAGCTTCAGTCTGGCTACGGGCGAAACCGCGCCTGACACTGCCTGATGTTCAAGGGGCAGAACGGGTACAGCATGCACTACGGGACACGCGCTGCGCAGTGGATATTAGCGCTGATTTTATCTCCGTTGCGTGGCGTAAACTGCTACAAAATGCGGTCGCCGGTCTTATGGTGCTGGCGGGGAGGCGGGCAGGGATGTTTGCCCGCGAAGATATCACGGCGCTTGCTTTAGCCTATCTGCAGGAGGGGCTGACCGTTGCTCGCGCCGCAGGTGCCAGCCTGGACAATAGCGTGCCACAGGAGATTATCGCCGGCTTTCATCGTGCACCCCCGGATTTAAGTACCTCCATACTCACCGACCGCGAGGCCGGGCTGCCGCTGGAGTGGGATATTCGTAACGGGGTTATTCAGCGACACGGCCAGATTTACCACATTTCCACGCCGTTGAGCGATATTATTGTGCCGCTGCTGGCCGCCGCCAGTGACGGGCCGGGCTAAAGGCGTCAGGCAACCCGGCCGTTGTTATTGGTGGTAATAATACTATTGTGCCGTCGATTCCACGGGGCAGACCATCGACTTCCTGCTGACCGCCAGACGGGATGCCGCTGCCGCGTTGCGCTCATCCGCAATACCGGGGAACCGGAGGTGGTGACCATTGATAAAAGCGGCGCTCATACCGCCGCCCCGGCTGTACTCTGTGCGGATAAATCAGCAGAAGAGACAGAGTCATTACAAGACAAAGTAACCCACTGCAAATCCTACAGCAACACCGACAGTGCAGGTAATCAGGCCAGGTATCATATAACTGTGGTTGAAGACAAACTTGCCTATGCGTGTGGTGCCAGTAGTATCAAACGCAACACCGGCAATCAGCGTAGCGTAGCTGGGAATAATAAAGTAGCCATTACAGGCAGGCCAGCTGGCGATAAGCATATAGGGCGGCAAACCCAGACTAAGGCCCAGCGGCATCAGCAGCCGAGTGGTTGCCGCCTGACTAAGGACCAGAGCAGAAACCAGCAGCAGGGCAACAGCGAAGGTCCACGGATAGGTGATCAAGATAGCCTGAACGTTCTCTTTCAGATAAGGCATATGGTTACTGACGAGCGTATCTCCCATCCAGGCCAGGCCAAAGATACAGACTACGCCCATCATACCGGATCGGAATACTGAGCCCGAGACGATAAGGTCCAGATTAGGGCGACACAATAATACCATTAGGCCAGCTGTAATAAGCATGATGATCTCAATAGTGTGGGACATCGACAGTTTGGCGACTTCGCCATTGATAAGAAAATCCGGTCGCAGAAATGGCAGAGTACCAAAAGAGACAACGGCAACAGCGGCTAGTATAAACAGAGCGACGGAGATTTTTGCCTGTTTAGTTATGATGGCTTTTTCCTTTGTTTTTGCGGCAGAAAAGAGACCTTCAGCAAGCCGTCTTTGATACTCGGGGTCGTCAGCTAGCTCTTTACCCACTCGGCAGCAGTAGCATGCGCCTGCCAGTACACCGATAAGTGTAGCGGGAACAGCAATGAGCATAATCGTTCCCATGCCTATGCCCTGTACGGCAAGAATGCTGACGAGAGCAGCCATCGCGGCGGAAATGGGGCTGGCGGTAATAGCCTGCTGAGAGGCGATGATAGAAATGGACAGCGGCCTTTCCGGCCTGACGCCAGATTCGCGAGCCACTTCTGCAATCACCGGGATTAGGCTGAAGGCGACGTTACCAGTACCGGACAGAAAGGTGAACAGGTAGGTGACCAGCGGAGCCAGAAAAGTAATACGCTTAGGATTTTTACGCAGTATTTTTTCTGCAATTTGCACCAGATAGTCCATACCACCACAGGCCTGTAGCGTTGAGGCGGCGAGAACGACGGAAATAATAATGAGCATGACATCAACCGGCGGTGAGGATGGCGTAAGGTTAAAGACAAACACCAGAATTCCAACGCCGATCCCTCCGGCCATACCCATAAATATACCGCCGAGGCGTGCGCCGAAACACAGCGCAGCGATAATGACGAAAAACTGTAGCCAAAACATAATACTCTCCTTACAAAAAATAAATTTTATTAACAGGAGAAATAACGTTGTGCCGATTCATTCAGAGGCTGTTTCTATAAATATCACCATCCCTATTCTCATTTAATAATGAAAATATTCCTTAGTGGATGTTACTAACTGCAGACCGGCATAACGATTATTTTTATTTAATGACAACAATGCAATTATTTATTTCTGATGGATCTCCAGTCTGCTAGCGCTTGGCTCATTTTTTCCGGATTAGCCAAAAGAGCCGGGTCGAGCAGTAAGTTCGCTTCCTGTTCACTCATGATTTTCATCTCAAGTACCGCCTGCCGTACGGTCAAACCATTAGTGTGAGCATAGTGAGAAACCCGGACTCCTTCGGTATAACCGAGCGCAGTGGATACCACAGTAGAAAGGGCCAACGTTGAACTGGCATACCGTAAACATACTTCTCTGTTTGCGGTAATTCCTTTAATACACTTATTTGAAAAAACCGGGATCGCGTTGGTTAAAACGTGAAATGATTCAAACAGGCATTTATATATAGTGGGTTCCCATACGTTTATTTCTAATTCACCCTGTTCTACGGCAGTGGTAATAACCATGTCATTACCAATAGTAATTTGCGCCGCTTGAGTCATTAATTCTGGCGCAATAGGATTAATTTTCCCCGGCATAATAGACGATCCGGGAGAGAGTGCAGGAAGCGAAATTTCACCAAATCCTCCTCTTGGACCAGAGGAAAGAAGACGCATATCTTTAGCGATTTTTGAAAGGCTACAAGCGGCCTGTTTAACGGCGGCTGAGACTTTAATGTAGTAATCACCGTTTTGCATGCCGTCAAACAGGTTAGAGTGAAGGGTAATGGTTTCTTTCAGCTCGTCTTGAAGAATCTGATAAAATGCGTCCTGATAACCTGGGAATGCCCCCATGCCGGTGCCTACCGCAGTTGCGCCGACGATGATGGTATTACAGTCCTTTCGCAAGCTGCGAATATTCTCTATTTGCCGCGCAATCAGGCTAGCGTAGCCACTAAACTCCTGTCCCAGCGTCATTGGAACGGCATCCTGCAGGCAGGTTCTGCCGACTTTAATAACGTCTTGAAACTCGACAATCTTTTCCTCCAGCGCTATGTGAAGATCAATCAGGTGAGGTAACAGAGCGTCTATCGCTGGCCCTATCGCCATCACGCCAGCGGAGGTAATCATGTCGTTTGTTGACTGGCCCATATTGACGTGGGTATTTGGGTGAACGCGATCGTACCCCTTGTGACCAGTCAATTTTTCATTCGCCAGATGAGCAAGTACCTCATTCATGTTCATATTGACGCAGGTGTAGCCGCCGCCCTGCAGGATGTCGATAGGGAAGTGCTCTTCATAGCCTCCGGCAAGCACCCGATCGGCAGCCCAGGCAATGGCCTCGGCAATATCGGGATCGAGTTCGCCAATTTGTTTATTCGCCAGCGCGGCTGCTTTTTTCATATAGGCCAGTCGATTATGTAGATACGGATAGCGGATTACCGGTGTTCCCGTCAGGGAAGAAAGTTCTTTCACCCGTTGGGTTTGTATCCCGTAGTACACATCGTCGGGAAGCATCATCTTTCCTAAACAGTCATATTCTTCTCTCATGATGTTTATATGAACACATTCCGTTTGCAAGGCTTCCGTGGTGTTGACGTTGACGGTAGGTTGCAGCTTTATATCCCGCTTTTTGCAGCCATAAAGCTGCGAGCCCCTATGTAATTCGCTGACTCACGCCTTATTTCTCCTGTGAGCTTCAGGCTCAATACATCATTCAGGTTTAGTGAGTCCCGGTCTTACCTGTCTTTGTCATCACGCTGGCTGCCAGAGCAACCTTTCAGCATTCACCCTTTGTTAAGAGTTAATGTTTATATCGGTATCAGCGATTAATATGGCCTGATACTGATATGATCCTTATCGTATTTACGGTCATGAGCTGCTATCGCCCACACAATTTCCTTACCGGGTTGTTGTACCGCCATCCAGATAGGCCGGGCATCCATCACCGTGCTCCTTACTTAATGGGGGATATGTTCATTTACTTCCCCGTATGAACAATATTGTTCTTTTAACTTTATGGGTCAACACTCTTTGTTCAGAATTAGATCAAACGATCTAATTTTTTTATTATTTTTGATTTTTATCAAAAGAGGCTTAGTCAAAAGGGCGGCCAGAAAGGCAGAGACTGCGGGGACTCCATTAAAAGATCGATTTACTCTGCGTGGACGGGTATATTGACTAACTGCTTTTATCATCGGGAGAAAATTGAGTGGCGACTAAAAATACCATCGGTAGCGTTCAGCAAAACGTCGCCGAAAGCCACTTTCCTGAGCGCATTATCGACTTAATCAAGTCGCGTTCATCGATCATGCCGCGCGGCCAGGTGAAGGTAGCTGACTATATAATAAAAAATAGGAGCACCTTCTGGCTGCTTTCTGTTCAAGAGGTGGCAAAAGCGGTTGGTGTTTCTCACGCGACGGTGATCCGCTTTTGTCGAGCACTCGGCTATGACGGATTCTCTGACTTTTCCCGCGACGTGATAAATATCATGAAGCTGGAAATCACCGTTGCAGACAGGTTTTCCAACTCTTCTTTAGCTATAGATGAAACGGAAGCTAAAAACGCCAGTCTGTTTAAGCAGGTGCTAAGCTCCGAGGTTGACTCGCTCAATGCGCTGGCAAACAGTGTATCGGAGAGTGACATCAAGACCTGCGTTGATCTGATGCTACAGGCTGATGCGATTTATATTCTGGGGCGTATGAGCTCTTTCCCCATCGCACTACACTTTGAAAGTACGCTTTCAAAGGTGTGCAATACCTGTTTTCTAATCCCTGAGTCTGAACTGCAGGCGGCCGCTATACTGAAAAAGATGACAAAAAATTCGGTGCTTTTCAGCATTGCCTATACACGATATTCGACGTCAACCATCAGCTTTACCGAAATGGCGCACGAAAAGGGCTGCCGCATTGTTGCGATCACCAATTCCCTTCTGTCACCTATAGTTCAGCATGCTGCGCTTAAGTTTATTACCGGGGTCAAACCACTCTCGTTTGCCGATCTGTTTGTGGCACCTTTTGCTCTAGTCACTGCCCTGTCCTTGGAATACAGTCTGCCGACAAAACATCAAACCGCCGATTCACTAGAGGAGTTTGATAAAATCATGCTACGGCGTAAGAGCGTAGTGGTTTAATCGGCACTGTTGCAAAGTTGAACAGATCAGGCCATCGCTGTAGGGTGTACCCTTATGCGATATCTAGTTTTGTTAAAAATACTGTACTGAATAATTTACGAGGAAAACGATATAGCAAGGAGGCAGATTCTTTCGCTGTCGGAGCTTCAGAAAGAAAGTATCCAGCTGTCTATCCAGGAGATAAATCAGGATATACTGAGCGCTTACAGGAGCCAGATACACTACCTCTGAGTTGGAACACAAGTATGATTCCTTTCCCCTTTCCAGATTTGAGCAAAGACAGGTTCTGCTAACAGGTTTCAATGCCGCAGACTAAAACCTGTTTATCTCTCGCCGGTCGCGACTACATCGCCATTTCTTTACGCCCCATGTAGCGCTCTTTCCATAATGCACCCGCCACGCCAATATCCAGAAACGGGGAAGGCGGCATAAAGTTTGCCTGACCAAGCGACTGCATGGCGGCGATCAGTGGGTTGTCCTGTCCCATAGCCATATCGGCAAGCAGCGTCCCGGCGATAGTCTGTTTGGATACGCCTGCGCCGTTACAGCCTCCGGCAGTCCAGACCTGCGGCGCGAGACGCCCCCAGACCGGCGCGCCGTTACGGGTGACGCTGATAGTCCCGGACCAGGTCCGCTCCAGCGGCACATCCTCTAGCTGCGGGTACGCATTGCGGAACAGAGCCAGGTGCTGTCGCGCGGCGTTGGCGGTCTGTCCGGCGGTAATCACCCCGCGTAATGCCGGATCGACATGCTGGCGGACCAGAAAACGATGATCGTGTGTATAGCGTAGAGTTGCCCCGGCGATAGCATTGACCGGTGTTAATCCCCAGCTATCCATCGCGGGCAAACGCTGGCGCTGTTCAGGCGTGAGCGGGGCGGTAATGCTGGCATAGGTCGCCATTGACGCCTGACGACTTACTGTTGGCGAGAGTTCACGTGAGAGCGCATTGGTCGCCAGCATAACCTGGGCGGTGCGGATCGTGCCCTGCAGCGTCGTTATTCTCACATCGCCGCTTTCATAATGAATCGCCAGCGCCGGGGTTTGATGGTAAACCGTGACATTTTCCGGCAAATGACGCGCGAGGCCCGCAATCAGTTTTGCCGGGTTCACCAGAATACAGCCGGGGGTGTAGATGCCTTTACTGTAGAGCCGGGTTCCCAGCTTCTGATACAGTTCTTCGCCGTTCAGCAGGCTATAGGGTTCCTGCATCAGCTGCAAATTATCCACGTACTCCTGCATAATGGCTTCGCTGGATGGGTCTATCTGGCAGTGATATTTCCCGACATTTTCCCATTCGCACTCAATCTGGTACGCGCTCACCGTTTCATCAAGCAGGCGGATCCCTTCCTGGAGCAGGGCGCGATAATCCTGGGCCTTTTTCAGCTCGGCGGTAGAGCTACCGATATTGTGCGGCAGGCCAATGATAAATCCTGAATTCCGCGCGGAGGAGCTGGTTGCGGCGCATTCGGCATCGATAAGCACAATGTTCAGATGTGGGTTGTGGATGGCGAGCCTGCGGGCAAAGCTCACGCCGGCATAGCCGGAGCCGATAACCACCCAGTCAGCGGTGATGTCTCCGCTAAGCTGCGGCTGTATTTGTCGATCAATCTCATTAAGTGGCCATCCCACCTGATTCTGATTGAAAGGAACTGATGCAAATCTCACGGTTATTCTCCCTGTGGAAAAAACACCTGCATGGCAGGTGTGAATAGCTCGCCGGACTCAGCTTTGTTGGTCTGGATATTGAGTGGACAAGAACAACTTCGCACCCAGGCCAGCCCCTGAAAAATCACTACGCAATTCAGCAGAATAACAAGGAATAAATGAAATAACACCATTTCACGTAAGGGTATGAAACATCTTCATGACCCAACGGATAATGCCGATTGAACGTCATACCATACAGAAAGTTTTTCGCACGCAAGCGCTGGGCTAAAGTCGGTGTAGCGATTGCCCGCCATGCCATAATCTTCAGCGCAATTCTTTCCAATACCGCCAGCGGATGTACTGGTTAAGTAGACATCTCGTCATTATTAATGGAAGTGATTTTCATGTTTACGACTCCGTTCTGGCCTGCTGCAGACTCCTACCATGTCCATATGATGGATATGCCAGTACCTGACTCGCTTTCTCCAGTTGCGCTGGATCTTATCCACCAGGCAACAAGACTGGCAGAGGCGGCCAGCCATATGCAACCGGTCGCCAGTCGAACCGGAAGCATGCTGCTTCAGACTGTGGAAGAGAAACTCAGTATTATCTGCTTTAAACTTGCGAAAGAGTTTACCGATCCAGATACCTGCAAGGCGTTGCAACTACGTGCGGAAATCCTTTCTGATCGCCAGACCGCCAGCGAACTTCTTCCTCAGATTGCCGGACTTGATGAAAAGGAGCTGGTACAGGGAATCGGATATATTTCTACCTGGGTGGGTAAGTCACGGGCTCAACATTATTCAGCCTGGTTCGGGTTACCTGATCGTGGTCTGCAGGAAATTTCAGATGTTATGGATGAGCTTTTCCCTGACAACATGCGCTGGCTGAAAAATAATATCGACCAGCGTTTAGTTGATCTGCCTGGATGCCGCTACAAAATTATTAATCTTTTTGCCATCGCAGGAGAAGCGAACAGTTATCCGAAACATTTTGCGTATTTCTTTCCTGAAGATGAAGGTGTGAAATATGCTCCTCAGAAACGCACAATTGTCTTTGCTAACACTTATCTAAGTCTGTTTGAGCGTTTTGCCCGAACACAGGCGCCTCTGTTGGGATGGCGTGATGAGGATATTCCTGAGAGCGATATCTGTGCACGCCATCTGATCGCATGGTTCCGTGGTCATGACTTAGGGCATTCGATTGTACTCGAACAGACAATTTTCGGAAAACTCAGTAAACAAGACCGATGGGGTTCAATGGTTGTACAGGAAGCTCTGGCCGATGTCTTTGGGTTATTGATGTGTCTGACTGAAAATTCAAGGTGTGCGTTGCAGTTGGATGAGACACTACAGGTCAAAATTTTTTTACTGGAAATGCTGCGTTATCTCCGCCGGGGTCCTTGTGACTATCCTGATGCGGGGGCGGCCTATATACAGCTCAAATGGCTGACTGAACACCAGTGTCTGTGCTGGAGAGAATCCTGTTTCGAAGTTAATCTCAAAGCGTTAAAGCCTGCGCTGACTGAACTGGCGGAGGAGATGACTCGTTCTGTTCTGAAAGGAGACCTGACAATGGCCAGGCAATTTATTCAACAATATGCTCCTCACTATCAGCGTGAGGAAGCTGATTTGCTGCTGAACCGGCTAGGAAAAACTGTCGATATGATTGAGTACAACCAGAAAATTAAAGGCTTCACTTTATGATTCAGTTTTCAAATGGTTTTTTACTGAGCCTTTCGTTGTGCCTTGATATCGGAATTGCCAATATCGCTATGATTACACTGGCGATGCAGCGTGGTTATTTTCATGGTTTCTGGCTGGGAATTGGCACTTGCGTGGGAGATTTGGTCTATGCATTACTGGCTCTGGCAGGAATGGCCATATTGCTCCAGTATGAAGCAGTACGCTGGGTCCTGTGGATTGGGGGAGGGGCAATGCTTTTGTGGTTCGCAGGCAAGATGCTCATTGCTGCTTTCCGTAAGGCAGTAGAACTAAATGTCAGCGAGGCCCATCAGTATCGTTCACTGCTACGTGAATTCGGACGTGGAGTCTTGCTCGCGATGTCCTCACCTACCGCCATTCTGTGGTTTGCGACAGTAGGAGGTGCGCTGATTTCCCGAATGGGGCAGCACAGCGCATCAGCATCGTCTTGGTTTTTAATCGGTTTTTTTACAGCGGGAGTGTTCTGGACGTGTGTACTTTGCCTGGTTGGTAGCTTTGGCGGTAAGTTGCTTGGTCATCGCCTGCTAAAATACTCTTACATAGCGTCAGCGTTGATCTTCAGCTACTTTGCTCTTTACGTGATTGTGTCAGGTTACCGGGAATTTATTATGGCCTGACCTTACCTGCAAAGCATAGTGATGGGGAGTTGTTCCCATCACTTTGCGAAACGAATTGATGAAATGGCTCTGATCGTAAAATCCCAGCATAATCGCGGCATCAAGCGGATGAACATTCTTGCGTAATAATTCACGAGCCCGGTGCAGGCGTAACTGCATATGATACTGCAGAGGGGGGATTCCAGTGAATCGTGTGAAACAGCGTACAAGGTGATATTTACTTAAGCCCGCTATCTGCGCCAGCATTTCCAGTTGCGGTTTTGTGCTGAGATGCTCACGCAAATACTCAATGACAACATTAACTCTCTGTTTATCGCTTCCCTGTAACACCGCTGGCGTTTCCAGCATTTCACCACAAAGCAATATCAGTTCCTGCTCCTGATTCGCTCTGTTTTGCTCCTGCCGGGAGGATGTCGCAAAGCGGCACAGAGCATCAAACATGCGCGAATTATTGATTATACCTTCACGAAGGGCAGGGGCTTCATGTTCGCCTCGTACGTTTTCTTCATTTGCAAGCGCTTTCATCAAAGGCTGGGGTATATGAACGCTGATAAATTCAACACACTGACTGTCAAAACGTGATGCCTGAATGGTACCTGGGTTGTATAAGGTCACCTGTCCCTTTTGGACATATGCCGTTGATCCGGACAACCAGATCTCCTCAATACCTGTAAGGTTTGCGCTGATAACATATTCATCATGAAGATGTTTAGGAAACCCTGAGTTACTGGCATTTACACGGGAGCATTCAATACCGTTCCAGCTAAACCATTCTGCAGACTGTAATGACAACTTAACCAACCTATGCAGTAAATATGAATAATTATTTAATAAAACACTTGCTGGATTTTTTTTCAACTGATAGTTAATTCTTTCTTCTTTATATGCACTCCGAACGAAGAAGATGTTGGTAAACGCAACTGCCAGTTAGCCTTTTTCCAAATTTCTTCTGAATGTGACTGAAGTTGTTTGAATGCTTCGAACATATCGTCGTTAACCAGTGAACGCTGGGGTTTCTTTCCTTCCTGTTTGGGGTATCGCCGGGAAGGACCGTCACTGGCTAGAATTGACTGAGAACACATATTACCCCCGTTTGCTCTTCACCAGACTGATGGCAGTAATAAGATTTGCATAAATTTTACTCCCCTTCGTCTTAACTCCCTGCGATGATTATGGTTGTGGTGATTTAACTTAAAAGGAAGGATGGATGATGAACATACGTTATCCGGTACGGAAAGCCGACGGACGGGAGTATAAAAACTATGACGAGCTGCTGACCGACATCCGCAAAAACGCCCACGGTTGGTGGTTACTTGGCGTAAATCGTTACTGGCACGGGGGGATTCACGTCGGGATGTCATCGTCTCCGGCCTCGGTGCTGAATTCGGATTCGCCTGAAAAATCGGTTCCGCTCCAGTTCATGATGGACGGCGAGGTGGTGGCATGGCGGGTAAACCGGGATTACGCAAATATCGAGTGTTACCAGGAACGCCCCCTGCGCCAATCCGGCACCTTTGTGCTGGTCAGGTCAGTGTACAAGCCCGACGAGCAGGATGAATCGTCCTGGCTGACGCTGTACCAGCTTTACATGCACATCTCGCCATTGTCAGAATTTCCGAAACGCCCTCTTTACCGGGTCACGCCGAAAGGCCACGGGGTGCGGATGCGTAAACACTCCCGCCACGATGACAGCCGTGAAATCGTGCCAGACGTGCTGGCAAACAAACACGGCCACGCCAGAACGCTCGTTCAGGGCGACACGCTTGCCGTACTGCAACAGAAATCGTTTCTGCTGGAGCAACGGCCGGAGCCGTTCGCCCTGGTGCAGCGTCTTCAGGACGGTAAGCCCGCAGGCGATCTGTTCTGGGTCTCGATGTGCCCGGAATTTCTGGAGCCTGACAGCGAATGTTACGTGTACCTGCCTGACTGGATGCACAGCGCACTGAATCACGGCGTGTTTGATGATGTGGTGGTGCCACCTGCGCCGTTGAAAGTGACGGTGAAAGCAGGGGATGCAGTCGGATTCCTCGGTGCTCAGGATCTAGCCGATGAAGATAACTATCCGCAGATTATCACCACGGACTATAAAGCCCATATCGAGCTGCTGAGCCTCGACGAGCATGTACCGGATGTGGTGGCAAACGTGAAGGGCATCAACACGGGCAAACAGTTCATTAAGCTGAAGCTGAAACGCCCGCTGTACCTGCGAAACGGGGAGGACGAGGAAAGTAGCTTTGAGCAAATGAGCGCCATTACTCGTGCTGATGCCGGAAAAATTATTCCGCGTGATGCCACGTACCCGTTTACGGATAAAACCGGGGTCACATACTTTCAGATCCGCTCGCATACATGGATGCACCAGGACGACGTGGAGCAGCTCAGTCAGCATGATTTAGCTGGGCTAAACTTTCACTGTATTGAAGCTGAACACACAACCGATTTTACCCGCACGCTGGACGAAAGCTGGCTCATGGACGCCCTGCAAAGCATTTGCTCGCACTTTGACGGTGAAAAAGGACCGCAGTTCGCGCAGGCAAAAATGCTTTATGACAGCCTGATCCACAATGCTAAAAACAGAAGACCACCCAGTCCGTATCCCGATAAATCACAGGACCAGCATTTGTTTGGCGCACTGCATACTAACCAGATGAACATCCCAGAATATGCGCGGCGTCTGATAGTGAAACATGACAGCGACTGGCACAGTACCTGCGATGATACACGCTGGTCATCGGTATTTAAGGTCAGGGATGAAAGTCCTGTTGTGAAGATGACCAACGGGGGATTTCTAGACGCCACGCGCTGGATGGATAAGGTTCCGCCGTTCGCCAGTCAGCGGTCAGTATGGCATTTTCATCCGCTTGAATTCCTGGAAGCGATTAACCCAAAAGGAAATTGTGCATGTGGCAGGGATATTACTTTAGATGAATTGTGTGATATTGCACCAAAAGCCGATAAAGACGTTTTGGCGCAGTATTTACTAGCATTTAATGATGGTTTCCGCGAATGTGGCATTATTTCTTGTAGAGAAAAAGCTCATTTCCTGGCTCAATGCTGCCATGAAAGCGGCGGTTTAACACTTACTAAAGAAATTGGAGGAACTAGAGCCAGTTATGCTCCCTGGTATGGACGAGGATTAATTCAATTAACATGGCAAGATGTATATACAAAGTATGGTGCATATGTTGGTGAGGATTTTGAATCAGATGACGCTGCCAGAAATAAAATAGCACAATATCCACATTGTGTTAGGTCTGCCTTTTGGTTTTATTGCGTGAATAAAAATGTATCCAAACATGCTAAGAATGATGACTTTAACATGGTCACAGCACTTATTAATGGTGGATTCAATGGATATAATGACAGGCTTAAGTATTTTAATAGGGCTGTGAGTATTTTTAAGGCTGAACATCTTAATATTCTTAAGAAAGAGGCTGGCTTCTCTTTTGAAGATAGCGAAATATATAACTATCGAGTATATGCCTATAGTTGGGGGCGATACCACGATCCGTTAAGAAATGAAAGCGGTACCGATAAGGATAAGATGGAGGCGCTGAAAGCCTACAGAAGGGCGGTAACACTCTATGAACGGCGTGGAGATACAGGAAAAGTGACTGATATAAAAAGTAAAATCAATGCGCTTGGTTAACGGAGAAAGGGGGTAACCCCTTATTTCATATAGTTATTTACATTAGGATGAATGATGAAAAAGGTGGTTTTGTTTTTAGCTATTGTATCGTTCTCTGCTGTGGCTGGTATTGCTGACATCACAACAAAGCCCGTTGCATTAACAGCGTTGAAAAAAAGCAGTGCTCAATATGTTGATATTTGTAAAGCGATCGATGATTCCTGTAAAGACGGGACTTCTATCTGGAAAGAAAAGAATTCGGATAATATCTTTTATTTAACAAAGTCACATCTTCAGTTAATGAAGCTGAAAAAAGATGGTGATGTGTATTCTAAAATGGTTTCGTGGGATTTCACTAAAGAAACTAAAAATGAGGATGCTCCTGATGATGAACTTACCAAAAGCGATGTATATATATATCCAGCTTTATATCCTTTAAGTGAAGTTAAAACGGCCGTTGCGTTAGTATCGAAATGGTCAACAACTTATTCCGGAGGTGGGCGCGAGGAAGAATACGCAAATTTCATGATGATTAATGATGATGGTACATATCAACCAGCCTTTAAAAACATTCCATTTTCATCAAGAGAAATGATAAAAGCTTGCTTTACCGAGGATGATTATGCAAAACAATCACATTGTCACGATGAGAATTGGAGCATCTTAAGCCTTAAAATCACCGATGACTCGAAGGAGTATTACTTATGGAAATTCATAACAAAATCATATAATTGGCCTGCATTTAAAGACAGGGCATCGACTCAAGTAAGTATTAACGAGAGCGTTGCATATCCATTCCAATCGCAGCCACAACATAACAAATAAACATCCATCCTTATTTGATGCGCATTGTAGTAGGCGTTATGATTAACAGACCGCTTCGCTGCGGCCTGTTAATACGTCGTACGGTTTCTTTGCCGAGAAACAGGCCGTGAACTTCTTCGAGCTTTTCACGCGCCAGAGTCGGCCCGAAATCAGCATAACGCGTCTTGATCAGCTCCAGAGCCTGATCTGCAAGCTCAGTGTCAACGATTCCAGCCGGATTCTGCCATCCTTACCATTGGTGCGCATAATGTATATTATGTTAAATTAGCTGAATGACCCTGAAGATCTATTGCTGGGATTGCCCCACCCCAGGAGCACTCGCTGAGATAGCACGGAAAGATGCTCTGCGTAAAAAAGTCAAACGGCTCTGACGCTGTTTATTTTATACTTAAAAAATATGTAATTAGAACAGGAAGCAACGCGTTGAAATTCGTAAAATGGTTAAAACGTATCGTATTATCCCTGATACTCTTAATCGTTGGTGCTATGGGGATACGGCTGTATGACATCCAGCGTGGGCCCGATCTTCAACTCTGGCACACCTATGTCCCGCATGAAATGGACGCGGATGAAATCGACAGTGCTGACTGGAACGATTACATCAAAAGAGAGAATTCTCTCTTCAATGATGTGAAACGTCATGTCACAGATAAGATTGACGTTCAGCAGCAAACTGAACTGAATCGTTACTATAGCCACAGCCCTATCTATCCGGACACGTTTCCAACAAATTGGAACCGGTCATATATTATGATGCCGGATGGCAAACCCAAAGGTGCCGTGGTGTTGTTGCATGGTCTGACAGATACGCCATACAGCCTGCGGCATATCGCCGAAAATTACCGGCAGCAGGGATATATCGCGATCGGAATCAGATTACCGGGGCATGGTACTGTGCCCGCTGGATTGACCGATGTGAACTGGCAGGACTGGGTTGCCGCAACGCGCCTTGCGGTGAGAGAAGCGAAACGACTTAGTGGTAATGATGCGCCACTGCATATTGTCGGATTTTCCAATGGCGGCGCACTGGCAATGAAATATGCGCTGGATGCTCTGGATAATTCCGGTCTGGTAAAACCCCAGCGCGTGATCCTCATTTCTCCGATGATTGGCATTACAAGCTTTGCGCGTTTCTCCGGCCTGGCGGGCTGGCCCGCTTTTCTTCCCGCATTCTCGAAGGCCGCTTGGTTAAGCATCATGCCTGAATTTAATCCATTTAAATATAACTCCTTTCCGACGAACGCTGCCCGTCAGTCATTCCTGCTGACAAAAGCGCTTCAAAAGCAGGTTATTAATGACTCAAGAAATCATAGAATCAACAAATTACCTCCAATCTTGACTTTTCAATCTGTCATGGATTCAACCGTCAGTACGCGAGCGATCGTTACGGCGCTCTATAACCGCTTGCCTGATAATGGCAGTGAAATTGTACTGTTCGATTTAAATCATGCGGTCAGGTTTAATTCACTATTACGCAGAACGTCTTACACCGCACTGTCAAGGTTGCTGCCTGCACCACCGCGTGCTTATCAAACAACGATAATCACTAACGCTAATTCTGCCACTACAGAAATGGAGATCCAAACCACACCCGCCGGGAAAACAGACCCAACGGTGGAAAAAATGCAGGGTATGCGGTATTTGCCGGACGTTTACTCACTTTCTCATGTCGCTCTCCCCTTCCCCTTAAGTGATTCCCTGTACGGACGTTATCCACATCCACTGAATCAATACGGTATCAGTCTGGGGACATTTGCTGCTCGAGGCGAGCGTTCTGTCCTTGTTGTTGGGCTGGATTCGCTCATGCGCCAGTCTTCAAATCCGTTCTTCCCCTATATGATTAAGCGAATCAATGAAGGGATCGACACCCGTTCAGATATCTACAGGAATTGATTGATTTATAAAAAGCTAAGAAACTGAGATGCTAACGCCGCTCTGTCTGTAGCTGAATTTTTGACTTAAAATCGAATAATATGAAATGACTCTTTTGGGCAATGACCAGAAAAGCTGGCAAATATGACGATCCGCTCCCGTAGCATCATCTTGAGCAACGTAAAAGTATCCGCCGTAGTAATAGCCGCTGCGCTGCTGCTGTCCCACTGCGGTAGTAAACCGCCCGTTTCTCTTGTCACCCCCATGCCGCCTGCGACGAGGCAGCCGACGTTGCCCAAAAGTCTCCAACCGGTGCGAGGCGTCTGGCTGACGACCGTCTCGCGCCTTGACTGGCCGCCGCTGGAATCCGTTAACGGCAGCATGACGACCGATCGCCGTATCGCCTTACAGCAGCAGGCGCTGATCGCAAAGCTGGATAATTTAAAACGTCTCGGCATCAACACCGTATTCTTCCAGGTAAAACCAGATGGCACCGCTCTCTGGTCGTCGAAGATTCTGCCGTGGTCCGATATGCTGACCGGGAATATTGGCGAGGATCCTGGCTACGATCCGCTCAAGTTTATACTGGATGAAGCTCACAAGCGCGGTATGCGTGTTCATGCGTGGTTTAACCCCTACCGCGTCTCGGTCAACACGCGGCCAAAAATCGTCTCCGAGCTTAAAAGTACCCTTTCGCGGGTTCCCGCCAGTGTATACGTCCTGCATCCGGAGTGGATCCGTACCTCCGGCAACCGTTTCGTCCTCGACCCGGGGATCCCGGAAGTACGCGACTGGATAACCAGCATTGTAGCGGAAGTTGTGCAACATTATCCGGTTGACGGCGTCCAGTTCGACGATTATTTCTACACTGAATCGCCGGGAGCGGCGCTTAACGACAATCGGACATTCCAGCAGTATGGCCAGGGATTTGCCACGAAAGCGGACTGGCGGCGGCACAATACGCAACTGCTGATTGAGCAGGTTTCCCGTACTATCAAACGGCTAAATTCCGATGTTGAATTCGGCGTCAGCCCGGCAGGCATCTGGCGCAATCGCTCCCACGATCCGGCCGGTTCCGATACCCACGGCGCGGCAGCCTACGATGAGTCTTACACTGATACCCGTCTCTGGGTTCAGCAAGGATGGCTGGATTATATCGCGCCGCAGATTTACTGGCCCTTCTCCCGCGACGCAGGCCGCTATGATGTGCTGGCAAAGTGGTGGGCTGACGTGGTGAAGCCCACCAATACCCGCCTTTATATTGGCGTGGCACTGTATAAAGTTGGCGAACCGTCAAAGAGCGAGCCTGACTGGATAATTAATGGCGGCGTGCCGGAGCTGAAAAAGCAGCTTGATCTGAATGAATCACTGCCGCAGATTCAGGGCACTATTTTGTTCAGAGAGAATTACCTCAATCAACCGCAAACCCAGCAGGCTGTTAACTACCTGAAAAGCCGCTGGGGTGAACCGCGATGATACCAACGCACCGAAGATTAAGACGTTCCTCACCGCGCGACAAAAAGGCGTCGTCTTCCGTTGCCGCGTGATTTTGCCTTCAGCCACCCTTTCTGGACCAGCGCACGCGCTGTGCAAAACGGTTAACCGTTTTGTCCTGCAACTCGAATTATTTAGCGTATGAACAGTTTTTATATAACAACAAGTTGGTGAAAAAATCACACCTTTAGCCGATTATGCGCTTGAACTGCATTGAGTCACTCCATTACGGGCGGAAATTTTCCGCCGTAATATCGCTGAGCTGGTAATAAAAATCGACAAATATCTTCACTAATAATTACACTTTTAAAAGCCTTTCGAGATTTTAAATACCATCTTCACATCAAATAGTTACCTCAATTTTTTGCAGTGTAAAAATAACGTAAAAATACCTCTGTCAATAAAACGTTGAATGCGGATTTAAAAAGCCATATATTGTGCGCGCTTTATGCATGGTGATTCAATTTTTAACCTCAATTTATTCAACCAGCGCTCAACCGTAACGCTGGTTGTGGGAGTGATATGATGACGGATAAAGTCCGTATTGATACTTTAGGCGCAGATTTATTTGATGCAAACAACGATACCTTTTTGGCCCGTCAGGCTGAATTCGAATCGAATGTCAGGAGCTACCCGCGCAAGCTGCCCCTTGCGATTACCAAAGCGGAAGGCGTCTGGCTGACCGATGCGGATAACAAACAGTATCTGGACTGCCTTGCCGGCGCAGGTACTCTGGCACTCGGGCACAACCATCCTGATGTGCTGCAGAGCATCCAAAGTGTCATTACCAGCGGCTTGCCGTTACATACTCTCGATCTGACCACGCCGTTAAAAGATCGCTTCTCTGAATACCTGCTCTCCCTGTTACCGGGTGAAGGCAAAGAATACTGCCTGCAGTTCACTGGTCCGTCCGGTGCTGACGCCGTAGAAGCGGCGCTGAAGCTGGCGAAAAAATACACCGGCCGTTCTTCCGTGATCAGCTTCTCCGGCGGCTATCACGGGATGACCCACGGCGCGCTGTCCGTGACTGGCAACCTGTCGCCGAAAGCGGCGGTAAACGGCATGATGCCGGAAGTGCAGTTTATGCCTTACCCGCACCAGTACCGCTGCCCGCTGGGTATCGGCGGTGAAGCTGGCGTGAAAGCGCTGACTTACTACTTCGAAAACCTGATCAACGACGTTGAAAGCGGCGTGCGTAAACCGGCTGCGGTGATCCTTGAAGCCGTTCAGGGTGAAGGCGGCGTAAACCCGGCTCCGGTCGAGTGGCTGCAGCGCATCCGTAAAGTGACTCAGGAACACGGCATTCTACTGATTATCGACGAAGTTCAGGCTGGCTTTGCGCGCACCGGTAAATTCTTCGCCTTTGAACACGCTGGCATTGAGCCGGACATTATCGTGATGTCAAAAGCGGTTGGCGGCGGTCTGCCGCTAGCCGTTCTCGGTATCAAAAAGCAGTTCGACGCCTGGGAACCGGGTCACCACACCGGCACCTTCCGCGGCAATCAGCTGGCGATGGCAACCGGTCTGACTACCCTGCGTCACCTGAAAGACAACAACATTGCCGATAAAACCGCCGTCCAGGGCGAGTGGCTGAAAGGCAAATTGACCGAGATGCAGAAACGTTATCCGGTTATCGGTCACGTGCGCGGTCTGGGTCTGATGATCGGTATCGAGATCGTGAAACCGCACGAAGCGCCGGATCATATGGGTAGCTACCCGGCTGATGGCGAACTCTCCGCGCTGCTGCAGAAGAAATGCTTCGAAGCGGGTCTGATCCTTGAGCGCGGCGGTCGTCACGGCTGTGTGCTGCGTCTGCTGCCATCCCTGCTGATCAGCAACGCTGAGCTGGAAATTTTCTTCGACAAATTTGAACAGGCCATGCTGGCCGCCGGTGTAAAACCGGTCTGAGTGGAGTAAGTGACCGCAATGTCCAAATTGAATCCGATTCTTGCTGGTTCAGCGCAAAGTATTGATGCCTATCAGCAAGCAATCGCCCAGACCAGCCAGGCGGTAGCGCAGTGGCTGCAGCAACCTGAGATGTATCAGGGGAAAAGCGTTGACGAACTGCGTGAACGTATCAACCTTGATTTCAACGAACAGGGTCTGGGCAACCAGGCGGCGATTGAACGAGCGATCGAGTACTTTTTGAAAGACAGCCTGTCGGTACATCACCCACAGTGCGTGGCGCACCTGCACTGCCCGAGTCTGGTGATTAGCCAGGCTGCGGAAGTGCTGATTAACGCCACTAACCAGAGCATGGACTCCTGGGATCAAAGCCCGTCTGCAACCATCATTGAGATCAAGCTCATTGAATGGCTGCGCGCTCAGGTAGGTTACGGCGCCGGCGATGCGGGCGTCTTCACCAGCGGCGGCACCCAGAGCAATATGATGGGCCTGATGCTGGCACGCGATGCATTCTTTGCTCGCCAGGGTCACTCCATCCAGCAGGATGGCCTGCCGGGCGATATTCGTAAATACAAAGTGCTGTGTTCAGAAAATGCCCACTTCTCGGTGCAGAAGAATATGGCGTTGATGGGCCTCGGATACCGTTCCGTGACGCTGGTGAAAACCGACAAATTCGCGCGAATGGATGTTGCAGACCTGAAAGCGAAAATCGCGCAAGCGCAGGCTAACGACGAGCAGATCATGGCGATTGTCGCCACCGCTGGCACCACCGATGCGGGAGCGATTGACCCGCTGCGAGAAATCGCGGTAGTTGCGGCAGAACACAAGATCTGGCTGCATGTTGACGCAGCCTGGGGCGGCGCGCTGTTGATGTCTGAGAAATATCGCGATCGTCTGGATGGTATTGAATTAGTGGATTCTATTACCCTGGACTTCCACAAACAGTTCTTCCAGACCATCAGTTGCGGCGCATTTCTGTTAAAAGAAGCCCGTCACTACGAGCTGATGCGCTATCAGGCTGCCTATCTGAATTCTGAGTTCGATGAAGAGCACGGCGTACCGAACCTGGTATCCAAATCGCTACAAACCACCCGTCGCTTCGATGCGTTGAAACTGTGGATGGGGCTTGAAGCGCTGGGCCAGAAACAGTACGCGGAAATCATCGATCACGGCGTGACGATGGCGCTGAACGTGGCGGATTACGTCGAAACTCAGCCGACGCTGGAGTTGGTCATGCAACCGCAACTGGCGAGCGTGCTGTTCCGTTCGCGTCCGCAGCAGATGGCGGGTAGCGACGATGCCGCCATCGCCCTGCTCAACCAGCGGGTTGGCGATGCGCTGCTGGCCTCCGGCCGCGCCAACGTCGGGGTGACTGAACACAACGGTATGACCTGCCTGAAGCTGACGCTGCTGAACCCAATCGTCACTTTAGATGATGTGAAAGTGTTGCTGAGTCTTGTGGAACGTACCGCCCAGGAGCTGCTGGCGCAGTAACTTGTTTTCGCATTGACCACGAAAGCCGATAACTCACCTTATCGGCTTTTTTTACATTCGTCTTCAGCGTAAATTCGGTGACGTTGTCACTAAGACTTCCGGAGACGGTGCGCAATGCAGCTTCAGTGGCTCTCCCCCGGTCGCGCTGCGCTTACCGGGGCTACAAGTTCACCGCCGCCATCGGGCCAGTAGCCGCCTCCGGGATACAGTGTATAAATTAGGCCAGGTAACGTGCCGCGGGTTCAGATTGCGCAAAGCCGGGCAGCATGGCCTGACGCGTCGCGTTAAGCGTTTGCCACTGCGTTTCATCATGCAGCGGCGGTATGGTCACCGATTCGCGGCGGTCGAACCCCACCAGGGCGGCATCTACCAATTTATCCACCTCCATGACGCCGGGAATAGCATCCACGTCTTTGCCGCTGTGCTGCCAAATCTCGGTTCGCGTTGCCGCAGGCAGTACCGCTTGAACGTATACGCCTTTCGCGCTCAGCTCAATGTCGAGCCCCTGCGAGAGAAACAACACAAAAGCTTTAGTCGCGCCGTATACGGTCAACCCCATTTCCGGGCCCAGTCCAACAACCGACGCAATGTTGACAATCGCCCCCTCTCCGGCTTCGGCCAGACGCGGCGCGATAGCGTTCGCCAGGCGGGCCACTGAGGTCACGTTGAGGGTAATCAGACGAGTAATATCGTCGCTGCTCTGGTGGAGAAAATCACCGGGAATCGAGGTGCCGGCATTGTTAACCAGAATCCCTATACGGGTGTCTTCACGCAGGCGCTGCTCGACGGCGGTGATGTCGTTATCGTGGGTTAAGTCGGCCTGCAGGATGTCGACCTGAACGCCGGTTTCGCCGCGCAGTCGCTCGGCCAACGCTGTCAGACGCTCACGATTACGCGCGACAAGCACCAGGTCGTGGCCGCGGCGGGCAAAACGTTCGGCATAGACTGCGCCAATTCCGGTCGATGCGCCGGTCACCAGCACGGCTGATTTACTGCTCATATGCGTACCTCTCAATTTATACATGATGATCGTAATGTATAATGGCACGGGCTGGGTATACTGTAAACATTGTTATATGATGGTCATCATAAATAATTGCGCAGCAGGATGACGCCATGAGAGTGAGCAGAAAACAGGTTGAAGAGAATAAGCAGATAATCCTGACCGCCGCCGGGCGGTTGTTTCGTGAGCGGGGTTTTGACGCGGTCACGGTCACCGACATTATGAAATCAGCCGGTCTGACCCACGGCGGTTTTTACGGCTACTTCAAATCGAAGGATGACCTGATCGCCCAAACCCTCGCGGAACTGAAGATTGAGAGCGAAGTAGCGGAAAACGGCGTCGTAGCGCAAATCGAGCGTTATCTTTCGCCCGAACACCGGGATAATTTTGCCAGCGGCTGCCCGCTGGCGGCGCTGGCGGCGGAAACCATCCGCCAGTCGGAACCCGCGCGCGACGAAATGAGCGCGCGGCTGCAGCAGCAGATAGCTCAGCTCAGTGAAGCGATAGATGATAAAGACGCTGAAGCCAGCCGCCGCGCGGCGATTGGCAACTGGTCGGCCATGGTCGGCGCGTTGATTCTGGCGCGGATGACTGCGGATTCGGCGTTTTCCGACGAAATCCTGCGTGCAACGGCGGCCTGGCTCGCGGAAAAACAGCGCTAACGTTAAGCCGTGTTCAGGTCTGGCTGCAGGTAGCCAGCGACAAAGCGGGTCAAAATCGCCGAAGCCACCGGACTCTCCTCGACTTCACGGCTCAGCCTGTCCGGGTCAACCCCCTCATTGCGCAGCGCCGCCTGGCGAAACGCGATCAGAGAGCGGGCAATCTCCGGCGTGATCTCCGGATGAAACTGCGTAGAAACGGCATGCGCGCCGTAGCGTACAATCTGGTGAGGGTCGTGCTGCGACGAAGCCAGCACCTTCGCTCCTGGCGGTAATCGGGTGACCGTTTGCATATGCGTAAGATGCGCGCTGAACGGCGCCGGGTGGTCAGCCAGTAGACCATCTGCCAGGCCATTTGCAGACAGTGAAATGGTTTTACTTCCGGCTTCGCGTCCGGCTGGATGGTAGTCCACCTCGCCACCCAGGGCATGCGCCATCAGTTGATGCCCGTAGCAAACACCAAACAGCGGCATCTCTATTGCCATCGCCTCGCGGATCCAGGCAGCGGTCATTTCACTCCACGGCAGGCATTCGGTCACCATATCCCATGAGCCGGTAATCACCGCGACGGTATGGTTATCCGGCGCGGGAAGCGGCTCTCCGGCATACACTTGCGCCACGCTGATTTTATTGCGCCACGGCGCCAGTAAATTGCCAAACCAGGTGGGAAGATCGCCGTGGTCGGAGACGATTTCATCCGGCGGAGTCCCGGTCTGGACAAGAAGAAGCGTATTTCGGCTTAACGACATCAGAGCGCCTTTTTTCACACCAACCCAGAACGTTACTATGAGCAAAAGCGCTGGCGGCGGCAAATAACCAATCCGCTAACGCTTATGCTCTGAGTGAATAACGTCTACTGCGCGCCGGCCCCGCAACCATGCCATCGCCGCCGCCATTCTGCCGAATCAGCGCCATCGCTACCGGCGGATGCTGATATGACGCAAATAATGATTTGGCAGAAATTTGTACTTTAGCGAGCCAGCCAGGCGCGCCAGTCGCCGTAATCGGTGATCTCCGTGGCCCCGCCTAATCCTTCGACCTCGCAGATAAAACCCGTTAACCGGCGTCCGTCAGCAAGCTCAACTTTCCCTAAGCCCAGCGGCGCAGGGATGGCCGCCAACAGCGAACCGACCTCCGCGCTGGGAATTTCCCAGACTTCAACCGCAATCGCCGCCCCGCCGCTATCCGCACGAACCATCGCCGGGCGCTTGCCATCCGCGAGAGCGTATAAACGATAGTACGGCGCGCTGCGAGTCGCCTGCAACAGTCGGCCGCCCCGCGCCAGCAGTTGGCCGTTAAGCGGCAGGCCTGAAAGATGGGCGCCGCAAACAACCAGCGCCATCCGGTCATGGCTGGCGGCGCGTTCAGGCGGCGGGGTTTCCAGCAGAGTTCCGCCAGCCAGCGGCAGCCGCTCCGCGCGCTGAAACGCATCGGCCAGACTGAGCAAATACTGGTCGGTAAATACCCGGCCGAACAGCGTGACGCCGGAGGGCAATCCGTCCGGCATAAACCCACACGGCACGCTGACCGCGGCATAGTCCAGCAGGTTCATAAAATTGGTGTAGTAGCCGAGATCGGCATTGCGCGCGATCGGCTCCGCTTCCAGTTCGTCGAGCGTCACCGGGCGTGGATAGGTTGGCGTCAGGATGCAGTCCAGGGTCTCGAGGATAGCATCGCACTGGGCTTTGTAATGCTGTAGCTGATACATCGCCTTAAAGGTCGACGTTGCGTCGGTGCCCGGTGCTTTCGCCAGCACGTCGCGAATGACCGGTAGCACCGCCTCCGGCTGCCGTTCTATCAGCGGCCCCACTACCGCGTAGCGTTCGGCGACCCACGGCCCTTCATACAGCAACCGGGCGGCCGCCAGAAACGGTGTAAACTCGATCTCAACCGCCACCCCGCCAAGTTCCGTCAGCCGTTGCCGGGCTTGAGTAAACAGACGTTCGCTTGCGCTGCAGCCGAGGAAATTGAGCTCGCGCGGAACGCCAAAACGAAAACCGGCTGACGGCCTGCCGAACGCCTGACGGTTGTTCCACTGAGGGTTACGGCGGCTCCAGACATCTTGCGGATCGTATTGCGCGACCAGATCCAGCAGCAGGCTGGCCTCATCGGCGGTGGCGCTGAAAAAGGTCACGCAGTCTAACGTGCGACAGGCGGGGACTACTCCAGCGGTGGATATCAGTCCTTTGCTGGCCTTCAGGCCAACCAGGTTATTCAGCCCTGCCGGGACGCGGCCGCTGCCGGCGGTGTCCGTTCCCAACGAAAAACTGGCGACGCCCAGCGCCACCGCCAGTGCGGAACCTGCGCTGGAACCACCGGAGGGATAATCCGCATGATAGCTATTGCGACAACGGCCGTACGGCGACCGGGTACCGTTCAGGCCGGTGGCGAACTGATCGAGGTTGGTTTTACCTACCGGCACCGCGCCCAGCGCAATCAGTTGAGCAACAATCGTCGCGCTCTGCCCCGCCCGGTAAGCAAATGCCGGACAGGCGGCGGTAGTGACAACCTCCGCCAGATCGATATTGTCTTTGATGGCGAACGGCACGCCGTATAGCGGCAGCGCGGCTGGCGAGAGGCCATCCAGCGCCGCCAGAAACGGCTCCTGCTCCTCTTCGCTCAGAATATGGATAAACAACCGGAACTCGGGGTTCAGCGCCTGCGCCCGCTGGCGGACTTCCGCCAGCAGGTTGCGCGGCGTGGTTTTACCGGTACGATAGACTGCCGCCAGGGTTGCCAGGCGTAAATCAAACGTCTGCTGCATCATGCCTTCTCCTCAATAATCACCGCCACCCGCTGCCCGGCGCGTACCGCGCTGCCCGGCTGCACATGAATCTGCTGAATGACGCCATCGCAGGGGGCCAGCAGCGGGATCTCCATCTTCATCGACTCAAGAACGACCAGCACATCCCCCGCGTGTACCCGGCTGCCTGCCGCAGTTTGTACCTGCCATAAGTTTCCGGAAATCGGGCTTTCCACCCCCTGCTCGCCCTGGCGCAGCGGCGCGTCGCCGCCCTCATCCGCCGCGCCCTCCTGGCTGTCAAAATGGGCCTGACCGCTGGCTATCCAGCGATCGCGTTCGGCGTTAAACGCCTGCTGCTGATGCTCGCGAAACGCGCCGATGCTGTGCGCTTCGCGGCGGAGAAACTGCTGGTATTCCGCCAGCCGCAGCGTGCTGTGTTCAATGCGCAGCGGGTAGCGTCCGAGCGGAAAATCGCGGCGAATTTGCCGCAGTTCCTCGGCCGAAACCGGATAAAAACGCAGCTGGTCGAAAAAACGCAGCAGCCAGGGTTTACCGGCAAAATCCGCCACCTCGTGGTAGCGATTCCACATCTGCAGGGTCCGGCCAACGAACTGATAGCCGCCGGGTCCCTCCATGCCGTAGACGCACAGATAGGCCCCGCCGATGCCGACCGAGTTTTCCGCCGTCCAGGTGCGCGCCGGGTTGTACTTGGTGGTGACCAGGCGATGGCGCGGGTCAAGCGGCGTCGCCACCGGCGCGCCGAGATAAACATCGCCCAGCCCCATCACCAGATAGCGGGCGTCAAATACCGTATTCCATACCGCTTGTTCATCGGGCAGATCGTTGATACGACGGATAAACTCCAGATTACTCGGGCACCACGGCGCGTCCTGGCGCACGGTGGTCATATATTTATCGATCGCCTTGCGGCAGGCCGGGTCGTCCCAGGAGAGCGGCAGATGCACCACGCGCGTCGGCACCTGCAGATCGTCGCTCACGCATACTGTGGACCATTCGCCGCGCACCCACGCCAGCAGTGTCTCGAGGGGTAGCGTTTCCGGCTGGAAATGGATTTGCAGTGAACGAATACCCGGCGTGATATCAATCACGCCGTCCGTTGATTGCGCTTCCAGGGCCTGCATTAAGGCGTGAATGCGAAAACGCAGCACCAGATCCAGCTCCGGCTCCCCGGCTTCCAGCAGCAGATGGGTATCGCCGGAGAGTCGCGCCACCAGGCGTTTGTCCGCCTCGCCGCAGGTCATGACGACAGGCGACGTCAGCGGCGCGGGCTGCCAGGCTATCGGCTGTATACTTAGGGTCACCAGCTCGGCGCGCCGCCCTTCCGCCAGCCGCCGGGCGGTGGGTAAATCCACCGCCACGAAACGCACTTTGTCGCCAGCCTTGAGCTGGCCTAACTGCCAGAGGTCGGCTTCAATCACCGTGACCGGGCAGACGAAACCGCCGAGGCTCGGCCCATCCGGCCCAAGGATCACCGGCATATCGCCGGTAAAATCGACCGCGCCCACCGCGTAAGGGTTATCGTGAATATTCGACGGATGCAGCCCCGCTTCGCCGCCGCTGTCGCGGGCCCACAGCGGTTTGGGTCCAATCAGGCGCACGCCAGTGCGGCTGGAGTTAAAATGGACCTCCCATTCCGTGGCAAAAAACGTCGCAATATATCCCTGCGCAAAGAACTCCGGCGCGCCGTGGGGGCCGTAAATCACCCTCAACGTCCGCACCTTCGCCAGCGCCGTACGCAGCGCGGCGGGCAGTTTAGCCCCGACCCCGGCGGCGAAGTGTGGTGCCAGATGCAGCACATCTCCGCCGCGCAGCGCCCGGCCGCCGTGGCCGCCAAACTGGCCGAGGGTAAACGTGCTTTTACTCCCCAGATAGTCCGGCACCTGAATGCCGCCGCTCAGGCAGAGATAGCTTCTGACCCCCGCGCCGCTTATCGCGCCCAGCTTCAGCGTCGCTCCCGCCGGAATGGTAAAGACGCAGTCCAGCGGCTGGTCAACGCCATCGAGCGTCACCGCCAATGGCGCGCCGCATACCACCGCCTGTACGGCGGTATTAAATTTCAGGGTCGGCCCGTTGAGGGTGATCTCCAGCGCGGCCTCTCCCTCGGCATTGCCCAGCAGGCAGTTGCCGAAACGCAGGGCGCGGTCGTCCATTGGCCCCGATGGCGGTACGCCCACTGCCCAGTACCCCAGACGTCCCGGATAGTCCTGCACGCTGGTCTGGGTACCGGCGCTCAGCACTTCCACGGTCGCTGCGCGGTAGCGCAACTGCTCCAGGCAGCGGGTCCAGGGTTGGCCTTCGGTAAATGGTGCAAATCCAAGAATTTGTTGCAGGTACAGGCGGTTAGTTTCTACACCGTACAGACGGGTTTCCGCCAGCGCCTGCGCCAGACCGGCGATAGCCTCATCGCGACTGGGACGCCAGGCGATCGCTTTCGCCAGCATCGGGTCGAAAAACGGCGGCACTTCGCACCCGGCTTCCACCCAGCGATCAATGCGCAGGGTTGTGCCGTCTGCGGGTGGAAAGAAGACTTCTGTTAACAGTCCAGGAGAAGGCTGGAACTGCCGTCCCGGATCTTCAGCGTAAATTCGCGCCTGGATAGCATGACCCTGAGGTCGCAGTCCGGCAGCCAGCACGCTCAGCGGAGGGAGTTCTCCCGCCGCCAGCTCAATCATCCAGCGCACCAGGTCAACGCCCCATACCTGCTCCGTGACGCCGTGCTCTACCTGAAGTCGGGTATTCACTTCGAGGAAATAAAACTGCCGCGCCGCGCTGTCATAGACAAACTCCACCGTCCCGGCGCTGCGGTAGCTCACTGCTTTACCCAGCGCGATAGCCGCCGCACATAACGCCTGCGCCATCCCTTCAGGCAGATTCGGCGCGGGCGTCTCTTCAATTACTTTCTGGTTACGCCGCTGTACTGAACAGTCGCGTACGCCGAGGGCGATGACCTCTCCCCGTCCATCGCCGAAAATTTGTACCTCCAGATGACGGGCGCGTTCGATATATTTTTCGAGAAATACCCCGCCGTCGCTGAAGTTATTTTGCCCCAGCCGCTGCACCGCGGCAAACGCCTCAGTCAGCTCACGGGCGTCGTGACAGACGCGCATGCCAATCCCGCCGCCGCCAGCGGTGCTTTTAAGCATCACCGGATAACCCACCGCCTCCGCCGCCCGACAGGCTTCGTCGCTGTCGGCCAGCAGTTCGCTGCCTTCCAGCAGCGGCACGCCCTCGGCTTTGGCTAAGGCGCGGGCGGTATGCTTCAGGCCGAAGGTGCGTAGCTGCTGCGGGGTTGGGCCGACAAAAGCCAACCCCGCCGCCTCGCAGGCTTCGGCGAAGGCCGCGTTTTCAGACAGAAAGCCGTAGCCGGGGTGGATCGCTTTGGCGCCGCTACGCTGTGCGGCGGAAATAATCTTCTCAGTCGCCAGATAGGTTTGCGCCGCCGGACCGTCGCCGAGACTTAGTGCTTCATCCGCGTCGCGGATATGCAGACTGCTCAGATCGGCTTCGGAATACACGGCGATGCCCTTCACCTGCATCGCGCGCAGGGTGCGCAGAATGCGGCAGGCAATCGCGCCGCGATTGGCAATCAGTAAGGTATCAAACATAAGCGGAACTCACAGGGTAGCGGGTCGTCCCGCAAAAATTCGATGTTCCCCTGAGGTCGTCCCCGGGGTGAACCGGCGCTTAAGATTTGCGCGTCGGCGTACTGTTCAGGCGGTCGGCGCGAACGGCGAAGAGCCGAAAGGCCAGCAGACGCCAGCGCTGCCAGCGGGTCAGTTCCATACCAGCACCTCTGCGGGTGTCGGATCCCAGCCGTTGCAGGGATTGTTTAACTGCGGACAGTTGGAGATCAGCACCACGACGTTGCACTCGGCGCGCAACTCAACGTATTTTCCCGCCGCTGATATCCCATTTTCAAAAGTCAGACCACCTTCCGGCGTCACCGGGACGTTCATAAAAAAGTTAATATTGGCGCCGATATCGCGCTTATGCAGACGGCCATCGTGCAGGCAGGCGCAGAGGAAATTATCCCGACAGCTGTGCATATAGCGTTTATCCTGGGCGTAGCGCACGGTGTTGCTCTCCTGGGCGCAGGCGCCGCCGAGGGTATCGTGGCGACCACAGGTATCGGCAACGATGGTCAGCAGCGGATTGCCCAGATTGGAATAGAGTACGCTGCCAGTGGTCAGATAGGCATTTCCCTGGCGACGCAGCGTGCGCTGCGGATCGTAGCGTTCGCGGGGGTTATCGGCGTTGTAAAACAGGGTATCAATGGCCTGGTTGCCTTCGAGGTCAAGCAGGCGCAGGGTTTGCCCTTTTTGTACCTCAAACAGCCAGGGTTCCCCCGCCGGGATCACATGGCGATAGACGGCATCTTCAGGACGACGGTTACTGGTGATAAGGGTCATCGCAGCCTCCTTACAGGGTAAAAAGTTGGGTATTGAGGAACGCGCGCTGGTTTTCATCGCGGGTAAAGAGCGCTTCTGTGGCCGCCTGCGCATCATCAGTCTGATACCAGCTCAGTTGGATCGGACGCGGGGCGTACTCAGCGGCAGGGTCCTGCGGATGCGGCAGCGCGGTCAGCACCATGAGCACATCCATCGGCGCAAACAGCTCAACGTAATCTCCGGCGCGGCTGTTGCCGGAAATAAACCGAAAGCTGCCGTCCTCATCGACGGTGACTTTGCTGAAGAAGTTGACCACCATCAGCAGGTCTTCAAGGCCCAGATCCCATTTGCCCATCTCGACCAGCAGATTATCGACGCCGTTGCGGTAGAAACCGTTGCGCAACTCCTGGTAGCGCCCTGCGCCATATTTATTACGCGTCTCGTCGGCGTTGAGTACCCCGCCGAACGGGTCGTGCCAGCCGCAGCTATCGGCAACGATCCCGGCCAGTACGCGCCCCATATCGGAGTAGAAACAGTGTCCTGTGGTCAGGCGCGCGGTATGCTGGCCCTTGAGGGTATCCGGCAGATTCAGGCGTTCACTTTTCTCATGGGGATTGAGCATCATCATGCTGACGTTGGCCCCGCCATCGACATCGGTCAGACGCAGGATCTGCCCTTTGCGCAAAATCAACGAGGTGTGCGCCCCACCGGGAAGCCGCTCTTCGCGCAGGCTGGGGGATGAATGGAAAAGTGCGGTCATCAAACTATCTCCTTAATGCGTAAACGTTATTGTCGCTGCCGATCGTCAACTGCGACATCCGCGCTTCATTGAGCGGAATATCGTAGGTAATGCGCGCTCCCCAGGCGTTGGGCGCCTGCGGGTCAATGCGCACTTTGTCGAAAACCAGCAGCCGGGTGCCAAGGTTGAAGCCCTCCGCGAGGTCGTGGGTGACCATAAAAACCGTCATCCGCGTTTCGCTCCACAACTGGAGCAGCAGCCCGTGCATATCCTTGCGAATACCGGGGTCCAGCGCGCCGAAGGGTTCATCAAGTAGCAGTACGCGCGGCTGCATGACGAAAGCCTGGGCAATCGCCAGCCGCTGCTGCATCCCACCGGAAAGCTGCGCCGGAAATTTATCCAGCGCGTGCCCCAGCCCGACTTTCTCCAGCATCTGCCGCGCCTGTTCACGGGCGTCGCGTTTCCTGTGGGCAAACAGCCGACCAAACAGCGGTGAAGCCGGGAGTTCAAGACCAATGGCAACGTTATCCAGCACATTGAGGTGCGGGAAAACCGAATAACGCTGAAACACCACGCCGCGGCTGCGGTCCGGCTCCGCCGCCAGCGGCTGACCATCAAGGGTGATTTCACCGCGAGCCGGCTTTTCCTGGCCGAGCAGCAGGCGTAAAAACGTCGACTTCCCGCAGCCGGACGCGCCGACCATCGAGCAGAACTCGCCCTCTTTAACCTGCAAATTGATGCGCTCCAGCACCACGTGATCGCCGTACTCCTGCCAGATATTTTTGATGTCGATAAAACTCATACCCGGCCTCCTTCCGCCCACGGGAAACAGGCTTTGTGCAGCTGGCGCAGAGCCAGATCCATCAGCCATGCCAGCAGGGTTATCCAGATGACATAGGGAATAATCACGTCCATTGCCATATAACGACGGACGAGGAATATGCGATAGCCCAAGCCAGCGGTGGCGGAAATGGCCTCGGCGGAGATCAAAAACAGCCATGCGGACCCCAGCAGCAGGCGCAGAGAGGTGATCAGCCGCGACAGCAGTTGCGGTAGCACCACCCGCAGCACTACCGTCCAGCTATTGGCACCGAGGGTTTGCGCTTTGATAAACAGCTCCGTCGGGATTTCCCGCGCCCGCTGTTCAAGGTCGCGCGCCAGCATCGGCGTAATACCGATCACGATAAGCATCACCTTTGACAGCTCATCCAGGCCGAAGACGATAAACAGCATCGGCAGGATCGCCAGCGGCGGGATCATTGACACCACGGTCATCAGCGGCGACAGCGCCGCGCGGTACATCGGGAACACGCCAGCGGCGATGCCAATGCTCAGGCCGATCAGCGAAGAGAGCGCCAGACCAATCAGCAGACGACTCATGCTAATCAGTGTGTCGGCCCACAGCAGATACTCGCCGCTGCGTTTATCCGGGGTAAACGCCATCCGATCAATGGCCGCAATCATCTGCGACAGGCCGGGCAGTAGCTTATCCTGCGGATTGGCTTCCAGCCGCACCGCCGAACCGATAAACCAGGCGGCGATCATCAGGACGAAGGGCAATAGCATCAGCGTCAGGCGCATACCTTGCCGGGGATAGCGGTTAATGTGGCGCATGGCATGGACTCCCAAGGTCAGTCATTACAGCAGCCCCGCCGCGGCCAGCTTCAGATAGCTATCATCAAAGCGCAGTTTGCTGTTCGCGGTATCGCCGACGGTGACGCCGCCGGGAAACGTCATGCCGATAAAGTCAGCGCTCTGCGCCCCCTCTCCCAGCAGCCCTTTATCAAAGGAGAACTGCGCCACCCGCTGCATGGTTTTTGCCAGCTCCGGCGAGGAGATAAACCTCAGGGTGTCGGCAGGCGTCCAGAAGAGATGGGTCGTTTTTAGCTGCGCCTGGTAACCGGCGAGATCAGTGCCGGAATCGGCGGCCATCGCGCTTAGCGCCTGTGTATCTCCGGCCTGCATTTTGGCCATCATCTCAAACCAGGCACCAGTCAGGGCTTTACCCAACGCCGGGTTATCTTTCAGCGTCTGAGTATTCACCACCATCATGTCGATCAGCTCGCCGGGGACCTGCGAAGAGCTAAAGACTTCCGTAGCTTGCGGCGTCTTTTTGATCACCGAAAGCTGCGGATTCCAGGCCACTGCCGCGCGTACGCCCTTGGAGCCAAAGGCCGAGACGATATCCGCATCCGAGGTATTCACCACTTTGACATCTTTTTCCTGCAGCCCGGCTTTTTCCAGGCCGCGAACCAGCAAGTAGTGCGACACCGAAAGTGCCGGGAGATACACCGCCATGCCTTTCAGATCGCTGAGCTTTTTATCCGCCCCCTTCAGCACCACGCCATCGTTGCCGTCTGAGTAGCTGCCGGTAATCAGCGCCGTGGTATCAACGCCACCCGCCGCCGGAATGGTCAGGGCATCCATGTTGGTCATTGTGCAGCCGTCAAACTGGCCCGCGGTGTACTGGTTAATGGATTCGATGTAGTCGTTAAGCTGAACGATATTGATTTTGATGCCGTATTTACTGGCCCATTTATCGATGATTTTTTCGTTGCTGATGGCGCCCCAGGGCATCCATCCGGCATAGATAGTCCAGCAGACGTTGAACTCTTTTTTGACGGCGGCAAACGATGGGACGCTGGTCAGTAGCGCCAGCGACAGGATAAGAGAGCGGAGGATCGGCGGTGTCTTCATGGTGGACCTCTGGTTAGCACGAGAAACGGGGGCAGCGCGACACCCAACGGTGCTGCTGTCTCCCGGGCTTTTGTCCCGCCGTGTAACCTCTCAGAGGTCGCCAGCTCTCGGACCAGACGTTCACCTGGGTGAACCGGAACCCTAGCCAGCTATTGTGTTATCTCAATTGTTTGTAGCGCTGCCTTCTGACGAAGAGTTTGCAAGGTCTATGCCAGACGTACAGAGCGCGTAAAATCAGCGATACGACGACAAGCGCCGCCGTGGCTCACAAAAATGGGGAGTGATGATGGGGCATTGCATGGATTTGGTGCGTGCGGCGTGAAGGCAAAGAGCGGTTGGGATAATCACCGTTCAGCGGGAAACGGTTGCTAACGCGATTTTTCGCTGACCGTCATGGTGAATCGTGTGACCTCACCCCGGTATGAGAGCATTGAACGGAAATAACTATTAGATCCGTAGACTCATTCAAATATCGCTTATTGATAACAGTGTATATCGTAACGGTATTCACAAAAACAAACGGAGCCTGATATGAGCACGTCAAACGATCCTTCGAGTACCCCGTCGGCAGGAAAATGTCCTTTCCACGCCGAGACACCAACGCCAACGCAGAGCGCGGGCGGTGGTACCGGCAACCGCGACTGGTGGCCAAACCAACTACGTGTGGATCTGCTGAATCAGCACTCCAGTCGTTCAAACCCGCTGGGCGAAAACTTTAACTACCGCGAAGAGTTTAAAAAGCTCGACTATTCGGCCCTGAAAGCCGATCTGCGCGCCCTGCTCACCGACTCCCAGACGTGGTGGCCAGCGGACTGGGGCAGCTATATCGGGCTGTTTATTCGTATGGCATGGCACGGCGCTGGCACCTATCGTACCGTTGACGGGCGCGGCGGCGCGGGGCGAGGGCAGCAACGTTTCGCACCGCTCAACTCCTGGCCGGATAATGTCAGCCTCGACAAAGCCCGTCGCCTGCTGTGGCCGGTAAAACAGAAATACGGTCAGAAAATCTCCTGGGCTGACCTCTATATGCTGGCGGGCAACGTGGCACTGGAGAATGCTGGTTTCCGCACTTTTGGCTTCGGTGCCGGTCGTGAAGACGTATGGGAACCGGATCTGGATGTCGACTGGGGTAACGAAACCGAATGGCTGGCCCACCGTCATCCGGAAAGCCTGCATCAACAGGCCATTGGCGCGACCGAAATGGGTCTGATTTACGTCAATCCTGAAGGCCCTAACGCCAGCGGCGACCCCCTCTCCGCAGCCTCCGCGATCCGCGCGACCTTCGGCAATATGGCGATGAATGATGAAGAGATCGTCGCGCTGATCGCCGGTGGTCATACGCTGGGCAAAACGCACGGTTCCGCAGTGACCAGCCATGTTGGCGTAGAGCCGGAAGCGGCGCCGATTGAAGCGCAGGGGCTCGGCTGGGCGAACAGCTTCGGCAGCGGCGCGGGTGCAGACACTATCACCTCCGGTCTGGAAGTCGTCTGGACACAGACGCCAACCCAGTGGAGCAATTATTTTTTCGAAAACCTGTATAAATATGAGTGGGTGCAGACCCGTAGCCCGGCAGGCGCGATCCAGTTCGAAGCGAAAGACGCCCCGGAGATCATTCCTGACCCGTTTAATCCCGAGAAAAAACGCAAGCCGACCATGCTGGTCACCGACCTGACGCTGCGCTTCGACCCGGAGTTCGACAAGATTTCCCGCCGCTTCCTTAATGATCCGCAGGCCTTTAACGAAGCTTTTGCCCGCGCCTGGTTTAAACTGATCCACCGCGATATGGGGCCGAAGTCCCGTTACATGGGGCCGGAAGTACCGAAAGAAGATCTGATCTGGCAAGACCCGTTACCGGCAGCGGTTCACGCCCCAACCGCAGAGGATATTGCGACCCTGAAAACCGCTATTGCCGATGCTGGCCTTTCGGTCAGCGAGCTGGTTTCTGTTGCCTGGGCATCGGCATCCACCTTCCGCGGCGGCGATAAACGCGGCGGCGCCAACGGCGCGCGTCTGGCGCTGGAACCGCAAAGATCCTGGCCGGTAAACGCTATCGCGTCCCGCGTGTTGCCGACCCTGCAGGCGATTCAGCAAGCATCCGGTAAAGCCTCGCTGGCCGATATTATCGTTCTGGCTGGCGTGGTGGGTATTGAGCAGGCTGCCGCAGCGGCAGGCGTTCAGGTTAGTGTTCCCTTCGCCCCTGGTCGCGTCGATGCGCGTCAGGATCAGACCGATGTCGAAGCGATGGATCTGCTGCAACCGCTGGCTGATGGTTTCCGCAACTATCGTCGCGTTGGCGGCGGCGTTTCCACCGAAACGCTGCTGATTGATAAAGCACAGCAGTTAACGCTGACGGCACCGGAAATGACGGTGCTGGTAGGCGGTCTGCGCGTGTTGGGCGCTAACTTTGACGGCAGCCGACACGGCGTATTTACCGACCGCGTGGGCGTGTTGAGCAATGATTTCTTCGCTAACCTGCTCGATATGGGCACTGTCTGGAAAGCCGCTGATGAGCACTCTGAGCTGTTTATTGGCCGTGACCGTAAGAGCGGCGAAGAGAAATATACCGCAACCCGCGTTGACCTGGTGTTTGGCTCCCACTCCGTCCTTCGCGCCCTGGCTGAAGTCTATGCCTGCAGCGACGCGCGGCAGAAGTTCGTCAGCGACTTTGTGGCGGCGTGGACCAAAGTGATGAATCTGGACCGCTTCGATCTCTAATCCCTTCCCCGGCAGGCTCTACGCCCGCCGGGGCTTTCATCGATTAAGGTTTTTAGCCAAGTGCAACATGCGTTGATGAAATTCAGACGCCGATCGAGCGTTGCTCGTCCCGCGTGCGTAAGGCTACACTCATGATACGCACCAGCAGGAGACACCGTTGAAAACTCGCCTTCACTACGTTCAGCAGCACCGGCTATCCATGCCGGGACTGGAAGCCATGTCGTTAGTCACGGAACAGAGCTTTCCGCGCCATTCGCACGATCAATTCGGTATTGGGATTTTCACTCAGGGCGCACAGCGCTCGTGGAGCCATCTGGGCAAAATTGAGGCCGCCGCCGGGAATATCATTATGGTTAATCCGGGGGAAATGCATGATGGCATCCCGCTGGATGGGCCCCGCAGTTGGCAAATGGTGTATCTCGACCCTGAGCTGGTTGCCGGTGAATTTCAGGGAGAGATAAAGGCCGAAAATATTCTCCTGCGCCCGGTGGTCGAAGACCAGCAGCTACGCGGGCTGATGCTGCGGCTTTTTAGCGAGATTGTCGCCAGCGCACCCGACGATACCGCAGTAGAAGAAGCGCTGCTGCTCTGCCTGATGCGGATAAGCCGATTTCATCTCTGTGCTCAGCGGCCTGGCAAAAGCGACACGCCCGCCATTGCCCTGGCCAGGCAATATCTCGATGAGGCCCCCGAGGAAAAAATCTCTCTCGATGTTCTTGCTACGCTGTGTGGTCTCAGCCGCTTTCAGTTGATCCGCGGTTTCTCTCGCGCCACCGGCATCACGCCGCATGCCTATCTTGTGCAGTCCCGCGTGCGCCTGGCGCGCCGTTTGTTAGCGGAAGGTCACTCCCCCGCAGATACCGCCTTCATGGCCGGTTTTGCCGATCAAAGTCATCTGACCCGTGCTTTTCAAAAACAGTTCGCCATTACGCCAGGGAGCTATCAGGCTAGTCGCTAACTGACGTTGTGCAATTTTGTTCAATACCAATGCGCTGATTTGCGAAATACTCTGGCTTCAATTCTCTACGCCAGGAACTACACCATGTCGTTAATCAGCCCTGAGTTTCTTTTGACTTCGCTTATTGTGGTTATCGCCCCCGGTACCGGGACGCTTTACACTATTGCCACCGGTCTGGCTGCGGGAAAGCACATGAGTTTCGCCGCGGCCCTCGGCTGCACGTTGGGCATTATTCCGCATATGCTTGCGGCAATAACTGGACTGGCGGCGATACTCCATAGCACGCCTGGCGCATTCAACCTGGTGAAGTACGCTGGCGTCGTCTGGCTGCTGTACCTGGCATGGGCCACCCTTGCCCAGCGCGGTAGCCTGAGCGTCGAAGGTGGCGTGAAGCGCAATTCACGACAGGTGATTACCCACGCTATCTTGATCAATTTGCTTAACCCCAAGCTGCCGCTCTTTTTTCTCGCCTTTTTGCCGCAGTTCATCCAGCACAACTCGGCCTCCCCGGTCAGGGAGATGCTGATACTAAGCGCAGTTTTTATGCTAATGACGCTGCTGGTTTTTATGTTCTATGGCGCATTTTCGGCGGCGATGCGCGGATATGTGCTGACTCGCCCCAGGGTTTTACAGGGGCTGAGGGTGAGCTTTGCCGCCGGTTTCGTCGGGTTGGGTATCAAACTCATTCTGGCAGGGTCGATATGAACCATCATATTCAGAACGTTATAACTCTTTAATACCCGTGAACGAGCCGCCAGCGCAATATCGTGCCCTTCAACAACCGATAAATTCCCCGGCACTTCGATATGTACATCGACCAGAATCAAATCTCCGGCACGGCGGGTTTTCAGGTCATGCAGCGCCACAACGCCGGGCACCGCCAGAATAGAGGCTTCTATCTGCTGCTCAATGTCGCTATCCACTGACCTATCCATTAAGTCATGCAGAGCATCAGAAGAAAAGGTATAGCCCATGCGGGTGACCAGCGCGCCGACAACCAGAGCGGCAACCGGATCAAGCCATGCTAAGCCAGCCAGATTACCGACGATGCCAACAGCGACTACCATCGACGATGCGGCGTCAGAGCGGGCGTGCCAGGCGTTGGCAATCAGCATTGAGGAGTGAACCCGCGTAGCCGCCCTGAGCATATAGCGGAATAAAACCTCTTTGGCGGTCAGCGCGGCGAGCGCGACCCACAGCGCGGTAATATGGACATTCTGGATAGATTCCGGATGCAGCAGTTTGTTGCAAGCGGACCATAACATACCTACGCCGACCAGTAACAGCAGCCCGCCAATCACCAGGGAAGCGCCGTTTTCATATCGCCAGTGCCCGTAGTGGTGATCGCTATCCGAAGGTTTGCGGCTTTTTTTATTGGCTAACAGCACGACGAAATCAGCGACTAAATCGGAAAGAGAATGAATACCATCGGCAATTAAGCCCTGCGATCCAAAGAACACGCCCGCCAGTACCTGGAGGCTGGATAAAAAAAGGTTTACCACTATGCTGACCAGCGTCGTTTTACGTGCAACCCGAGAGCGCTGACCATCGTCAGTCATTTTCATCATGATGACTTTCCCGTTAAAAAGAAATAACGTACGCGATCTGGCTTAATTTTTCCTGAATAGCCTACAGCTATTAAGACAATATTTAATTATTTTTATCAGGGCGAAATATATACTCAATAAATGACGGGTATAAATGAGAGTAGTTTGTTTTTATAAAAAATAGCCATGGCAATAATAGCCATGGCTATATTCACATATAAAACCGTATGCTGAAAATCATTAAAGCTTATTCATCCGGCGCATTGCACAATGATAGGCGCCGTTGCGCACCGAGGCGCGCAATACGCGAGCGATACCGTGCACCGCAATCCGCGCACTGTACCGCTGCATCGCGCTCATCGGCAAATTGAGCATCTCCTGCGCCCATGGCGGCAGCAGGTCAATACCGGCGCGCATCATAATCCGCCCTACCGGCTGGCTCAGACGGCCTGGCAGGCGGGTCGACAGCAGTACGTCGGCAACTTCCTGAGTTCGCTCATCGCAGCGCAGCATAGGTCGCATATCCTGCAGGTAGTCGGCAACCTGCTGTGGCGTCACCGGGATATCACACGCGCCAAGTCGGCGGGCAATTTCGGCGGCTTCCTGATAATACTGCTCCTGGCGGGCGGCGCTAACCACGGTCCGTTTATAGCGCAAATGCGAAGCCATAAAGCTGCTGCATTCGGCAACATGGACCCAGGTAAGCAAGTCTGGATCGCTGGCCTGATAGGGGGTGCCGTCTTTATCCTCGCCGCTTATCCGCAGGTGGATCGCCTGCACTTTTGCGATCAGCCGTTCAGCATCGACGGTGGTACCAAAGGTGGTGGCGGAAATAAACTGGCTGGTGCGACGCAAACGACCAAAGATATCTTCACGGAAATTTGAGTGATCCCAGACACCCGCCAGCGCCAACGGATGCAGCATCTGTAACAGCAGAGCACTAACGCCGCCGCACAGCATGGAAGTGAAATCCCCATGGACCTGCCAGATAGCCGACTGCGGACCAAATAGCCCCGGTTCGCCTTCAGGATGCTCAAAATCGATCTCTTTTAACGCGATGCCGGTTAAACCCAGAACCTGAGCTTCGATCGTTCTACGTATGCTGACCATTACCCTACCTGCTCTTTTCCGTGAGCGGCAAAGATAGCATTAATTGGCGCGTGGGCATTTGCCAACTATGGCTTTTTAGGGGGAAGCGCCCGCCAGTAGCGGGCATCTGAGATATTAAGGATTAAGCTGATAGTCGAGGGTTATCTCGGCATTAAGAACCTGTGACACCGGGCAACCGGCTTTTGCTTTCTGAATAATGCTGTCAAACGCATCGGTCTCAATGTCTGGCAGCGTAATGTTGCTTTGTAGCGCAATCCTGGTGATAGCAAAACCGCCGCCGGATTTATCCAGCGTCACTACCGCCACGGTATCAATTGAGGTAGCAGTGTAGCCCTCTTCGCTCAGCATCAGCGATAGCGCCATAGAGAAACAGGCGGCATGGGCGGCACCGATAAGCTCTTCTGGGTTGGTGCCCTTCACGCCCTCAAATCGGGTGTTAAAACCATAAGGCTGCTGGTTCAGCGCGCCGCTCTCGGTCGAGACGGTTCCTTTACCGCTTTTCAGATCCCCTTCCCAGTGCGCCTGACCTTTCTTATGGATTGCCATAATATCGCTCCTTTTTTAACATTAAAGGATTAAGTATAGAGCCTCTTTGCGCATCTGAACGGCGCACGGTTATTTTCGGCTCAATCCGCAGGGATATTTTTGCTCATACTTGAAGTATGACGGGTTTAATCGCTTCTTATTGAAAGCAAAATAGCGAAGTGGTTATGGCTATCGTGCTCGTATTTCTGCCGGGTGGCGGCTAACGTACCTTCAGACATAAACCGTAGACCCGTGCAAGCGAAGCGCCGCCGGACAATACGATCCCCTATCGAAAGGACTGCTCTGAATCTTCCCCTGAACATTGCTAATCCTGGAAAAATGAACCACGATGATTACCGCCGCACTAAAAATGAGCGGTGTACTTAGGGTTAAATTTCGTCCGACATCTGTCGGGCTTGTCCTTGAAACCGAAACAGGATAAAGGAGTAAGAATGAAATCGAACCAACAGGCACGTCATCTTCTCGGTCTGAACTATAAGCTTTCCCAGCAGAAAAAAGTGCTG
>DASYFN010000080.1:0-10998 GCA_036498385.1 Klebsiella sp. | reverse complement strand
TTTTTTCCGGTCGCCAGTGCCTTCTTTAATCAGTTCGCTGATCCCGGCGATGGAGCCCATCAGGCTGCTGGCATCCAGCGGCATCAGCACCACTTTACTGTTGTTAGCCGCACCAATTTTCTGCAGCGCATCGGTATATTTCTGCGCGACAAAGTAGTTGATGGCCTGAATGTCGCCGGAGGCGATAGCGGATGATACCATCTGCGTGGCGCGTGCTTCTGCTTCCGCAGAACGTTCGCGGGCTTCCGCCTGTAAAAACGCCGACTGACGCTCACCTTCGGCTTTGAGGATCTGCGACTGTTTCTCACCCTCTGCTTTGAGAATTTCTGCCTGACGCACCCCTTCGGCCTCAAGAATATAGGCGCGCTTGGTTCGCTCGGCTTTCATCTGGGCGTTCATGGAGGCAATCAGTTCTGCTGGCGGGCGCACGTCGCGGATCTCGACGCGGGTAATTTTGATGCCCCACGGGTTAGTCGCGTCATCGACGATATGCAGCAGGCGGGTATTGATGCTGTCGCGCTGGGAGAGCATTTCGTCCAGCTCCATGGAACCCAGCACGGTACGAATGTTGGTCATCGTCAGGTTGATGATCGCCAGCTCGAGGTTGCTGACCTCATAGGCCGCTTTCGGCGCATCAATGACCTGAATAAAGCACACTGCATCGATGGTGACGTTGGCGTTATCCCGCGAAATGACCTCCTGAGAAGGGATATCCAGCACCTGTTCCATCATGTTGATTTTTCGACCGATGCGGTCCATAAACGGCACGACCAGACTCATACCCGGTTGCAGCGTTTGCGTATAGCGGCCAAAGCGCTCTACCGTCCACTGATAGCCCTGAGGGACGATTTTTACCGCCGCTCCGACGATAACCAGCGCGACGAAAATAAGAATGGGAATAAAAATTAGCATCAAAAACCTCCTGTCTTGTTGCCTGTCGATGCGCCGGGAAAGTGACGCGCGTTTAACCAGAGTATATCTTTCCGCGCATCCGGGTGAAAGAGAACTGAAGTACACTAGAGGCATTATTGAAAAACCAGGAATAATAATGACCGAAAGTAACGCTATTTTGCGACTGGAGAACGTGGGTTTTCAGGCCGATGATGTGATTATTCTTAATGAAATTAATTTTCAGCTCAGGGCTGGGGAATTTAAGCTGATCACCGGCCCTTCCGGGTGTGGAAAAAGCACATTATTAAAAATAATCGCTTCGCTGCTCAGCCCCTCTTCGGGAAAAATTTTTTTCGCCGAGAAAGACATTAATGTTTTAACGCCGGAAAGCTATCGTCAGCAGGTTTCTTACTGTGCGCAAACTCCGGCGCTGTTCGGCGATTCGGTGTATGACAATCTGCTCTTCCCGTGGCAGATCCGTCATAAACAGCCGGATCCTGAAGCGCTGATCGCCGAACTGCAGCGCTTCGGGCTGGCGGAAAATACCCTGGAAAAATCAGTTAACGAACTTTCAGGTGGGGAAAAGCAGCGCGTTTCGTTGATTCGCCATCTGCAATTTTTACCGCAGGTCCTGTTGCTGGATGAAATTACCAGCGCGCTGGACGAGAGTAATAAAAACAATGTGAATGAGATTATTCATCGTTATGTGACCGAAAAAAATATCGCCGTTCTGTGGGTGACTCATGATCAAAATGAAATTGCCCATGCGGATGAAGTGATTACGCTCAAGCCTGCCGGCGGGAGAGCGCAGGAGGTGAAAAATGGACGGGCATAATATTACTAACGAGTCGCTGGCGTTATCCATGGTTCTGGTACTGGTGGCGATAGTGGTCAGCTACCGGGAAAAATTGGCGCTGGAAAAAGATATTATCTGGAGTATTTGCCGGGCGATTGCGCAGCTGATTATCGTCGGCTACGTGCTGAAATATATCTTTAACGTTAATCACGCCGTGCTGACGCTACTGATGGTGCTGTTTATCTGTTTTAACGCGGCATGGAATGCGAAAAAGCGCAGTAAATATATCGATAAAGCCTTTGTCTCCTCGTTTATCGCGATAACCACTGGTGCCGGATTAACCCTGGCGGTGCTGGTTTTTTCCGGGTCGATTGCCTTTGTACCCATGCAGGTGATCCCGATTGCCGGGATGGTGGCCGGTAACGCGATGGTGGCGGTCGGGTTGTGTTACAACAATATGGGGCAGCGTTTTAGCAGTGAGCAGCAGCAGATTCAGGAGAAATTGAGTCTCGGAGCGACGCCGAAGATGGCTTCCGCAAGCCTGATCCACGATAGCATCCGCGCTGCGCTGATCCCGACGGTAGATTCGGCGAAAACGGTTGGACTGGTTAGCTTGCCGGGGATGATGTCGGGGCTGATTTTCGCCGGGATTGATCCGGTAAAAGCGATTAAATATCAGATTATGGTGACGTTTATGCTGCTATCGACCGCCAGCCTGTCAACGATTATCGCCGGGTATCTGACCTATCTGAAGTTCTTTACTGCTCGTCATCAGTTGGTGGTGACGCAGTTGAAAAAGCGCGCGTAAGCTTTCCCCCGGGTTGCGGCGTAAACGCCTTACCCGGGCTTGTATTATTAAAAAATCCAGGCCCGGGTAAGCGCAGCGCGAGCCGGGGTCTTTAGCATTAATAAAGCAGAGAGTAGAGCTGGCGGCGGTACTTCGCGGCCAACACGTCGCCAGTACCGAGAGCGGAGAGGATCTCCTGAAGCATCTTGCGAACTTCGCCGTTTCCGGCACTTAAATCTTTTTGCAGATGACTGAACAGCAGCGTCAGTGCCTCTTCGTTACGCCCAACCTGATGCAACTGCAATGCCAGTTGAGAAGCCAGCGCTGCGTCGCCCGGATTCTGCTCTACCTGCTGCTGCAACTGCTGAATTTCTGGCGTGTCGGCGGCTTTCTTCAGCAGTTCGATCTGCGCCACCAGCCCCTGGTAGCGGGTATCCTGATCCTGTAATGGCACGGTTTTCAGCACGGTTTCCGCTTCATCGGAACGATGCAGGGCAATCAGGTTTTCCGCCAGCAGCAGGCCAATCTGGCTCTCCTGGTTTGACAACTGCCAGGCTTCTTTCAGCAGTGGTAGCGCTTCGGCATATTTCTCTTCCTGCATCAACTCCAGCGCTTGCTGTGCCTTCAGTTCCTCCTCGCGTGGCAGGAATTTATCCAGCAGAGCGCGAACCGCTTCTTCCGGCTGTGGACCTTCGAATCCGTCGACCGGCTGACCGTTCTGGAACAGGTAAACCGTAGGGATAGCGCGCAGGCCAAACTGTGAAGCCAGCATTTGCTCAGCATCGCAATCAACCTTAGCGAGGGTAAACAGGCCGTTGTACTGGGTGGCCAGACTCTCCAGCACCGGCGTCAGTTGCTCGCAGTGTTGGCTGCGCGCGGACCAGAAATAGAACAGCACCGGGGTCGTAGCAGATTGCTGCAGCGTCTGGTGTAGGTTAGCTTCGGTAATATTGACGATATTCTGTGCGGACATGAGTGGGTCTCTTTAGTCGATATTTGTATGAATATATGGGGGCGGCGACAGTCGCTTCAACTTAACCCTGGATAATTTTGTCCATCACACGGGTCGGCAGCAGGCGTTTAAGCAGGGCGACCACGTGCGTCACCAGTGTCACCGGGTAGCGCAGTTTCGGTTTATCGCTGACAAAAGCATGACGCACTTTTTCCACTACCGCTTCCGGCCCAAGGGTAAAGCGTGCGGCAATGCCAGGATTTTCCACCGGCTTGTCGGCCTGGGTCTGGTTGACGTTGTTGGTAAAACGGGTGCGAATGGGACCTGGCTCAATCAGGCTGACCTTAATCCCGCTGTGGCGCAACTCCATGCGTAGCGCATCGGACCAGGCTTCCAGCGCATATTTACTGGCGGCATAGGCGCCGCGGCCGGGGCTGGAGATAATCCCCATCACCGATGATGTCATCACGATACGCCCCTCGCCGTGCGGTTCCATCGCTGGAAGCAGCAGCATCGTTAGCTGATGAGCGCCGAAAAAGTTGGCGGAAAACTGCTGTTCCATCTGCTGGCGACTAATTGTCGGCAGCGGGCCGTAGACGCCGTAGCCCGCGTTGTTAAACAGGCCGTACAGGCGATTGTTAGTCAGGGCGATCACCTCGGCGGCGGCGCGTTCAACGCTCTGCGGATCGTCAAGATCCAGCAAAACACCGGTCAGCCCCAGTTCCTGCATCCGCGCGACATCTTCCGCTTTGCGGCAGGCGGCCAGCACGTTAAAACCCTGGCGCTTTAAATCAAGGGCGCTTTCAAGACCAATTCCGCTGGAACATCCTGTAACTAAAACCGATTTTTGCATAACTTTACCTGTAAATGACTCGCTGTTATCAGGAGTCATGATTAACTAAGGGAGCCAAACGCGTCGCCATCCAGTCGGCGATAAACGGCTGGGCGTCGCGATTAGGGTGAATTCCATCGTCCTGCATCCATTGTGGTTTCAGATAAACCTCTTCCATAAAAAAGGGCAACAGAGGAATATCAAACTCTTTGGCCAGTGCCGGATAGATTGCGCTAAAGGTTTCATTATAACGGCGGCCATAGTTGGCGGGCAGGCGAATTTGCATCAGCAGCGGCTGGGCGTTCGCCGCTTTGATATTCTCAATAATGGTACGCAGAGTTTGCTCCGTCTGCTGCGGCGGGAAACCGCGCAGCCCGTCGTTACCGCCCAGCTCAACCAGCACCCAGCGCGGCTGATGCTGCTTAAGCAGTGCCGGAAGCCTTGCCAGCCCTTGCTGCGAGGTGTCGCCGCTGATGCTGGCGTTAACCACTGGCGTTTTTGCCTGCCATTTATCGTTAAGCAGCGCAGGCCAGGCGGTATTGCCCGCTATTCGATATCCGGCGCTCAGACTGTCGCCGAGAACCAACAGCGTGTCGGCCGCCATTGCGCGGCAGGCAAACAGGACCAGAAACAGGAAAGGCAAATGCCAGCGGAAAACATACTTGAAGTTCATCATCTTAAGAAATCCGTCGGTCAGGGTGAGCATCAGCTTTCCATCCTTACCGGAGTTGAGCTGGTTGTCAAACAAGGGCAGACCATCGCCCTGATTGGCGAGTCGGGTTCCGGTAAATCGACGCTGCTGGCCATTCTCGCCGGGCTGGACGACGGCAGCAGCGGGGAGGTTTCACTGCTCGGACAGCCGCTGCATCAGATGAACGAAGAGGCACGGGCGAAGCTGCGCGCTAAGCACGTCGGCTTTGTTTTTCAATCTTTTATGCTGATACCCACCCTCAATGCGCTGGAAAACGTCGAGCTTCCGGCGCTGCTGCGCGGCGAAAGCGACAGCCAGAGCCGCGGCAGCGCCCGGGCGTTGCTGGAGCAACTGGGGCTGGGCAAACGCCTGCACCACCTGCCGGTGCAACTCTCCGGCGGCGAGCAGCAGCGGGTCGCGCTGGCGCGCGCGTTTAACGGCCGCCCGGAGCTGCTGTTCGCCGATGAACCCACCGGCAATCTCGACCGTCACACCGGGGATAAAATCGCCGACCTGCTGTTTTCGCTTAACCGCGAGCACGGCACCACGCTGATCCTCGTGACTCACGACCCGTTGCTGGCGGCGCGCTGTGACCGACGGCTGCGGCTGGTGGATGGCCAGTTGCGGGAGGAAGTATGATAGCCCGCTGGTTCTGGCGCGAATGGCGCTCGCCATCGCTGCTGATCGTCTGGCTGGCGCTAAGCCTGGCGGTGGCCTGCGTGTTGGCGTTGGGATCGATAAGCGACCGCATGGAGAAAGGCCTCAGCCAGCAGAGCCGGGAATTTATGGCCGGAGACCGCACGCTGCGCAGTTCTCGCGAGGTCCCTGGCGCATGGATTGACGAAGCGCGCCGCCTTGGCTTAACTGTCGGCGAACAGCTGAGCTTTGCCACCATGACGTTTTCCGGCGATACGCCGCAACTGGCGGATGTGAAGGCGGTTGACGACACCTATCCGCTGTATGGTCAGTTGCAAACTCAGCCGCCGGGGCTGAAACCGCACACCGGAACCGTGCTGCTGGCGCCACGATTAATGGCGCTACTGAATCTGAAAACCGGCGACACCATTGATGTGGGCGACGCCACGCTGCGGATTGCCGGCGAGGTGATTCAGGAGCCGGATGCCGGATTTAACCCCTTCCAGATGGCGCCGCGGCTGATGATGAACATCGCCGATGTGGCGAAAACCGGCGCGGTACAGCCCGGTAGCCGCGTCTCCTGGCGCTATAAATATGCCGGAACCCCGCAGCAACTGGCGGACTATGAAAAGTGGCTGCTGCTGAAGCTGGGGCCTGAACATCGCTGGATCGGTCTGGAGCAGGACGACAGCGCGCTGGGTAAATCGCTGGAGCGCTCGCAGCAGTTTCTACTGCTCTCAGCACTGTTAACACTGCTGCTGGCGGTCGCTGCGGTGGCGGTGGCGATGAGCCATTACTGCCGCAGCCGTTACGATCTGGTGGCGATCCTCAAAACCCTCGGCGCCGGGCGGGCGCAACTGCGCAAGCTAATCGTCGGCCAGTGGCTGATGCTGCTGGCGCTGGCAGTGATTGCTGGTGGAGCGATGGGCGTCGGGCTGGAATATATTCTGCTGGTGATGCTTAAGCCAGTGCTCCCGGCGGCGCTTCCGGCGGCAAGCGGCTGGCCGTGGCTGTGGGCAATTGGCGCGATGGTGGTGATTTCCCTGTTGGTCGGGCTGCGTCCTTATCGACTGCTGCTGGCGGCGCTGCCACTGCGGGTACTGCGCCAGGATGTCGTCGCTAATGTCTGGCCGCTGAAGTTCTACATTCCGCTGGTGTGTGCGGTGGTGGTGGCGCTACTGGCGCTGCTGATGGGCGGCAGCCCCTTACTGTGGGCGGTACTGGCGGGAGCCGTGGTGCTGGCGTTGCTGTGCGGCCTGGCGGGATGGGGCGTCCTGTGGTTACTGAAGCGTTTGACGTTAAACGCGCTGCCGCTGCGTCTGGCGGTTAACCGTCTGCTGCGCCAGCCATGGTCGACGCTGAGCCAACTGGCGGCCTTTTCGCTGTCGTTCATGCTGCTGGCCCTGTTGCTGGTGCTGCGAGGCGATCTGCTTGACCGCTGGCAGCAGCAACTGCCGCCGGAAAGTCCTAATTATTTCCTGATCAACATCGCGCCAGAGCAGGTGGTGCCGGTGAAAACATTCCTTGCCGAACATCAAACCCGCGCCACGGAGTTCTACCCGATCGTTCGCGCCCGTCTGACGCAAATTAACGGTCAGGCAACGGAGGGCAATAAAGATGAAGCGCTGAACCGGGAGCTGAACCTCACCTGGCGCAGCGAGCGGCCGGATCATAATCCGCTGGTTGCCGGGAGCTGGCCACCGAGAGCGGGCGAGGTGTCGATTGAAGAGGGGCTGGCGCAACGGCTGGGCGTCAAGCTCGGCGATAGCGTGACCTTTACCGGGGATACTCAGGACTTTAGCGCGAAAGTATCCAGCGTGCGTAAAGTGGACTGGGAGAGCCTGCGACCGAACTTCTTCTTTATCTTCCCGCAGGGGGCGCTAGACGGGCAGCCGCAAAGCTGGCTGACCAGCTTCCGCTGGGATAACGGCAACGGGATGCTAACGCAGCTCAACCGTGAATTCCCGACCGTCAGCCTGCTGGATATCGGCGCGATTTTACAGCAGATTGGCCAGGTGCTGACTCAGGTAAGCCGCGCGCTTGAGGTGATGGTGATTCTGGTCACCGCCTGCGGCGTTTTGCTGCTGCTGGCGCAGGTACAGGTCGGGATGCGTCAGCGTTATCAGGAACTGGTGGTCTGGCGCACGCTGGGGGCCGGGAGGTCTCTGCTGCGTACCACGCTATGGGCGGAGTTCGCCCTGCTGGGCGTGGTTTCCGGAGTGGTAGCGGCGACTGGCGCTGAGGTAGCGCTGGCGTTGCTGCAAAGCAAAATATTTGATTTCCCGTGGTCTCCGGACTGGCGGCTGTGGTTAATGCTACCGCTCTGTGGGGCGATACTGCTGTCGCTGTGCGGCGGCTGGCTGGGGCTGCGTCTGCTAAAAGGTAAGGCGCTGTTCCGCCAGTTTAGCCAGGGATAGAGTGAGTTATGTAGCCCGGGTAAGGCGTCAGCCGCAACCCGGGGGGTTACCCGGTACGGATACGAGTTGCTATTACAGATGACCGTGGTTCAGCGTAGTGAGCGGCTCATTAACGTCGAAAATTTTACAGATAACTTCGTTTACACCGAGAGATTTCAGGCGCGCGGTGTGCTTGTTGAGGTATGCAATGGCGGTTTCTTCATCCTCAAAAAGGTAGATCCCACCCGCTTCCTGGTTCTTTTCGCTTTCAGTCCAGACCTTCCAGATAAACCCCGGCTCCTGATTGATTGACTCTGCCAGCTCCACGAGCTGGCGGGACATCTCGCTGCCGAAGGGACCGTTAAAGGTAAAGTGCAGCTGTAGTAGTTTTTTCGACATAATTCCTCCATGGATGATGTTTGGGGTCAATACTCCATTTTAATGACAGAGCGATGAAATGATAACCGCTGATATTTTAACGGCACAAAATGATAAATCACTGATTTTTAACCGCACGAAACATTAAAAAACCAACAACACGGCATACTAAATCGCAGTTAATATTCAACTGGTAAATATAAGGTTGCTTATTAATTAAGGGAAAAGTATGGCACATACAATAAAAACGCTGGCGATAACGATCGGCGCAGCCCTGGCGTTAACCTCCTTTGCATCCCAGGCTGAAATTACGCTTTTAAAACAAGATCCCCAGGCAGGCGATCCGTTAAGTCGTCTTAACTTCACCGTTGGCGGGAGTATCCGTCCCCAGTTTAATATGATGTCCGGTGATGGCGATAAAGGCTCCTATAAACGTAATGGTTTTGACGGCGGCACCCGTTTCCGCTTCTCTGCCGACTACTATCTGTTTGATGATATTAGCTGGATCAGCTACTACGAGCTGGGCGTCAATATTCCGGCTCTCTTCAACTGGGATAACCACTATGCCGAAGGCGCGAATAACACCAGCCGCCGTATGCTCTATACTGGCCTGAAAAGCGATACCTGGGGGACGTTAACCTACGGTCAGCAGAACAGCGTTTATTATGATGTTGTCGGGGTGAAAACCGATATCTGGGATTACGACATGATAGGCCAGGCGCCGGGAAACGGTATCAATGGTGATTACGATGGCTCCTACCGCTCGCGTAATATGCTAAAATATAAGAAAACCGTTGGCGATGTCGATCTCTACGCTTCTTATCTGTTCGAAGACAGCGAATACCTGCCGGGCAACGGATTGCGCTACAAGCGTAAAGGCGGTGGTTCCATTGGTGCGGATTACCACATCATGAAGGATCTAACCTGGGGCGCCGCGTGGAACTATACCCGCGCCGATATGCGTAATCCGTCCAGTTCTGACAGCAAATCATACGATCAGAATATCGTCGGTACCGCGCTAAGTTGGATGCCGGATAACTGGACCTTCTCCTTCGGCGGCGGCTGGTATCAGAACTTCCTGATCACTAAGAAAACCGATGCCCATAACTACTTCGCGGGCGATGCCTGGGGTATTGAGTATTTTGCTGGTTATAAATTCCCGATTGGTCAGTATGCGGTGAAATCTATTCAGCCGTACTTTATGGGCGACCGCCTGCAGTACGTGAATGGCCGCAACTATCAGCGTATTGATAACGGCATCGGCGTGAGCTTCCAACTGGATTATGGTTTCCGCGTCGATTATGAACATGTCTTCACATCCAGCACCGACAACCTGGGCGATATGAACCTGGTGCGTCTGCGTTACGATTTCTAAGCTGTGACACTTCCCCGGTGGCGCTGCGCTTACCGGGGCTACAGGTTCACCGCCGTCTGCGGACCCGTAGCTCGGCTAAGGCGTTTACGCCGCAAGCCGGGGCTCAGGGAAGGTGATTACTGCACCAGCCAGGCGGCGACTTCCTGCCAGTTGCCGCGAAAAACGATCTTCTCCGCTTTTTTTCCAAGCTGATAACGGTACATCGGGTCGTAATATTCGTTCAGCAGGGGAACCAGCCAACTGAAATGCGCTTCGGTGCTGGCGGTGCGCTGTTGCTCAAGCAGCGCTTCATCAAGCCGGGCGGTAAGCTGGGCAAAACGCTGTAACCCGAGGCGGCGGCGGATAGCGAACAAGCCATGATGCAGATACTCGCTATACGCCTGCCAGCCTTGCTCTTCGCCATAGGCTGCAATGAAATCATGATGCATTCGCGCAAAATACTCTTCGCGCAGCCGCTCAAGACGGATGGCAAACGGATCTTCCACCACCGCCAGCGGTGACTGCGCCATACGAAGACGCATGCACGCCGGAAGATGATTGGCGCCAATCATATGCCCCTCATCCTCCAGCACCCAGCGCGTCTGCCGCTCTGACTTTTTGAGCATCGCCACGGCCAGATGATTTTCAAAGGTTGCCTGCGGATACTGCTCCTGTAGGGTACGGCCAAATGAAGAGCCGCGATGATGGGCGAGCCCCTCGAGATCGATACCCTCGGGTTGAGCGCAAACCAACTGGGTTTTACCGTTACCGGTACAGCCGCCGATCAGCACAACAGGGCGTTGCACCAGCTCTTCGGTGAGCTGAATAGCCGCCTGGCGCAGCGCTTTATAGCCGCCAACGATCAGCGGGTAACCCACACCTGCTTCCTTCAGCCATTGCTGCACGATATGCGAACGCTGGCCGCCGCGGGCGCAGCACAGATAGCCTTCGGGATAACGCGCGCAGGCGTCTTTCCAGGCGGCGAGGCGGCTGGCGCGAATCTCGCCGTTGACCAACTGGTGGCCCAGCGCGAGCGCGGCTTCCGGCCCCTGACGCTTATAGCAGGTGCCGACGGCGGCGCGTTCGTCATCGTTCATTAATGGCAGGTTGATCGCAGCGGGCATTGCGCTTTGCCTGAACTCGACCGGGGCTCGCACGTCAATCAGCGGCGTATCACTGGCGAGGATCTGCCGAATATTCTGTGGTACTAATTCCATCATTCAAACCGTTAAGCAATCCAGACGCGTCGCTCGACGCGATAATTCTCCTATTGTACGCGGTGAGC
>DASYFN010000079.1:0-10472 GCA_036498385.1 Klebsiella sp. | reverse complement strand
ACGAGCCTGAATGTTATCCATCTTCCCTGTCCCTTAAAACGCCACCGACACGCGGTAATAAATAGTGAGGTGATCGGGTGCCAGCCAGTCCGGATAGTTCACTGGCATCCCAACGGTAAACTGGCTGGAGAACCAGCGCCCTGAGCTGGTTAACCCCAGCGCGGCTCCCCACAACGTGCCGGAAGCGTAACGATCGAAGCCATCTTTTTTCAGCCAGCCGCCGTCGAAGGCCGCCATTGCGCCAATCTGCCCGAACAGGGGCAACGTCAGAAAGGTATAATTGACCTCATTGCGCCAGTAGCCGCCGTTATCCCCCGAGATATACTGTTCTTTGAATCCCCGTACCGAACTCTCGCCGCCGAGGGTCAGCCGCTCGCTGCCGTACAGGCGATCCGGCGACCATTGAAAGTAGAAACTGGAGAGCCACCAGAGATTATCCGCCACCGGACGCTGGAAACTGCCGTTCACGCTCCACTTGCGAAATTCCGCTTTTGGCACATCACCATGTTTATCGTTATCGTCTTCCGCACCGAACCACGGTACCCCCCGGGTGAAGGTCGGGTTCAGCGTCGCCACGCCGGAAAATATTTTTTGCGTATGGTTGAGACCCAACGAGAAGCTGGAAAGCTTGCGGCTGCTGGTCGTCAGCAGGATGTCATCAAGGTAGTTGTGATTAATACGATGCGTCAGGCCGACGACCGCAGCAGTTTTGATTTCGCCATTGCGAAACAATACCCACGATCCTGTCAGGCGGTGCGTTTCGCTGTCACCGGTCGAGCGCCAGAGATAGCCGTTGTTATCAAGAGTACTGAGGTAATTGCTCCAGCTGTAGCTGTAATCAAGCAGACCGTAGCCATACGGCAGACTCACGCCAGCGGCAAAATTTTGCGCGTCCGCAGAATGGGAAAAATCGCTGCTGCGACCACCGCTGACAAACCATTTATCCGCCAGACCGAGCACATTGTTTCCCACCAGTACCCCGCTCAACTGACCGGTGCCGGTACTCTTTTGCCCGCTATTATCGAAGCTCAGCGAACCGCTAAGCGGAAATTCCGGCTTAGCGGTAAGGTTCACGACAGACCAGCCCGGCTTATCTCCGGGCAGAATTTCAATCTCCACCGGCGTCTGGCGTACGCGATTGAGTTGCTCCATCCCCTGCTCAATATCGCGCAGATTGAGGATCCGGCCCTGCAGACCAGGAAACGTCATGTACAACGTCCGCTCAGGCACGCCTTCAAGGCGGATCTGCTGGAGTTTGCCCTCCATCACAACAATATGCAGCACACCGGACGAGAGATCCTGTTCGGTCAGGAAAGCGCGACTGGTAATGTAACCCCGGCTGATATACCAGTCGGAAATAGCGCTGGTGAGTTGTGTCAGGCGTGTCATATCCAGGCACTGATTTATCCAGGGGGCCGTAAGTTGACTGGCGGCACGCGGTGTCAGTTTCGTTGCCCCTGTCATATCAATACGGGAAATCGTGAAGCAGGGCCCCTGAGTGGCAGGAGGTACGGCGGGTTCTGAAGGCCGGGAAAGCGGCGTGCTGCGCTTCAGCTCATCACGTTGACGCTGGTTTTGTTCCAGCAGTTGCTGCTGCTGTTGCCGGATAGTGTCGCGGTCAGCCGGGGAAAGCGGTGCGGCGGATGCAGAAGAAACGGTGGCGAAAAATACCGTAATGACCATAACACAGAGATAACCATTGACGATAACAATGCCATTTCTCGTCCAATCCTTCCTGCTCATCTACTCCCTCATCCATTCAATCTCCATTAATAATGGCATATTAAAACAAAGGTTATATTATGTAAATAAACGTAAGCAATATGGATAAATTATGCAGAAGTGCGGGATCCCATTGTGCGCTATGGAGGCGCCAGCGGTGAGAAGTCGAAACAGGGGAAAGGCGGAAGGAAAACCCGACGGCTGAAAGCCGCCGGAGAGAAAGGATCAGTGCTTCACTTTGGTCAGGCGATCGAGATAGCCCATCACAAAGGCCGACAGCACAAAGCCAGCCAGGGGAGAGGCGTTGGAAAGAGGGCTACTTCGCTTGTACGGTTTCTTCACCCACCAGACCAATCTTCAGATAGCCCGCCTGGTGCAGGGTATCCATGACTTTCATCATCGTCTCGTAGTCCACAGTTTTATCCGCGCGGAAGAAGACGGTGGTATCTTTCTTGCCTTCGGTCAGGGCATCCAGCGACGCAATCATACTCTCTTCGGTGATGGGGTCATTACCGAGGAACATGGTTTTGTCCGCCTTAACCGACAGATAGATCGGCTTTTCAGGACGCGGCTGCGGCTGGCTGCTTGAAGCCGGAAGATTAACCTTTACGTCTACGGTGGCCAACGGCGCCGCCACCATGAAGATGATCAACAGCACCAGCATAACGTCGATAAACGGCGTGACGTTGATGTCGTGCATTTCGCCGTTATCATCAAGGTTTTCGTTAAAATGCATTGCCATAAAGCATCAACCTACGCGTAATTTCTGGGCGGTACGTACCGGCTTAACGCCGCTGGCGCTCAGGTCCAGGTCACGGCTTTGTAGCAGCAGAACCTGGGCGGCAACATCGCCAAGAGAAGCTTTGTAACTGGCAATCATACGGGCGAAGATATTGTAGATAACCACCGCAGGGATCGCAGCAAACAGGCCAATCGCCGTTGCCAGCAGCGCTTCCGCGATGCCAGGCGCAACCACCGCCAGATTTGTGGTTTGCGTCTGCGCAATACCGATAAAGCTGTTCATTATCCCCCAGACGGTACCAAACAGACCGACAAACGGGGAGATAGCGCCGATCGTTGCCAGATAACCATTACCGCGGCCCATATAACGACCAACCGCCGCAACGCGACGCTCCAGACGGAAAGCGGTACGTTCTTTAATCCCTTCGTTGTCTTCAGAGCCCGCGGAAAGCTCTAGCTCGTTCTGCGCTTCGTTGATCAATTGCGAGGTCAGGCTTTTAGCAGCGAAAGCGTTAGCAATATCGCTGGCCTGGTCGAGAGAGCGTGCTTCAGCGACCAGTTGCTGTTCGCGCTTGAGGCGGCGCTTGCTGGCCAGGATATCTGCACCTTTACCGAAAAAGATAGCCCATGTGACTACCGACGCCAGAATCAGTCCGATCATCACGACCTTAACGACAATATCGGCATGATGATACATACCCCAAACGGAGAGATCCGCCTGCATCAAATTATTACCCACACTGTATCTCCAGATACGCAAATCAAAAAATCTGCGCATAATCATATCAAAATGGTACCGAATTGATAGTGGTTCTCATTAGTATTTATACTGTGCAGCAAATCACGGTTATTTTCCTTGCGCTTGCACAGTAAAAAATCTGCTGACTCCGGCATTGGTAAAATTTTTACCTGTATCCACCATTGTCCGGTACACACCCGGCTATTCATGCTAGTTTAGACGTCCAGACGTATAAAAACAGGTTATCTCATCATGGCTGATAAACATCTTGATACTGCGCTGGTTCACGCCGGGCGCAGCAAAAAATACACCCTGGGCTCGGTAAACAGCGTTATTCAGCGCGCGTCATCGCTGGTTTTCGACACCCTCGAAGCGAAAAAGCACGCCACCCGCAACCGGGCCAAAGGTGAGCTGTTCTATGGGCGCCGCGGGACGCTGACCCACTTTTCCCTGCAAGAAGCGATGTGCGAGCTGGAAGGCGGCGCTGGCTGCGCCCTCTTCCCCTGCGGCGCGGCGGCAGTCGCCAATACCATTCTGGCGTTTGTCGAGCAGGGTGACCATATTCTGGTGACCAACACCGCCTATGAGCCTACTCAAGATTTCTGCACCAAAACCCTCGCCAGACTCGGCGTGACCACCGGCTGGTTCGACCCGCTGATCGGCAGCGATATCGCCCGTCTGGTGCAGCCAAATACCCGCGTGGTGTTCCTCGAATCTCCCGGCTCCATCACCATGGAAGTCCATGATGTTCCGGCGATCGTCGCGGCAGTACGCAGCGTTGCCCCGGAAGCCATCATTATGATCGACAACACCTGGGCGGCGGGTGTGCTGTTTAAAGCGCTGGAGTTTGGTATTGATATCTCCATTCAGGCCGGAACCAAATACTTGATCGGTCATTCCGACGCAATGGTGGGTACCGCAGTGTCTAATGAACGCTGTTGGGCTCAGTTACGTGAAAATGCCTATCTGATGGGGCAAATGGTGGATGCCGATACCGCCTATATGACCAGCCGCGGCCTGCGCACCTTAGGCGTGCGCCTGCGTCAGCACCATGAAAGCAGCCTCTATATTGCCGAATGGCTGGACAAACATCCGCAGGTGGCGCGAGTCAATCATCCTGCCCTGCCCTGTAGCAAAGGGCATGAATTCTGGAAGCGTGATTTCACCGGTAGCAGCGGCCTGTTCTCTTTCGTGCTCAATAAACGACTAACCGATGCCGAGCTGTCCGCCTATCTGGACCATTTCAGTTTGTTCAGCATGGCCTACTCCTGGGGCGGGTTTGAATCGCTGATTTTAGCCAGCCAGCCGGAGCAAATCAGCGCCATCCGTCCTGATGCTGAAGTCGATTTCAGCGGTACGCTAATTCGCGTACATATCGGGTTAGAAAATGTTACCGATCTGCGGGATGATTTAGCGGCAGGCTTCGCGCGTATCGTGTAAAGTGGCAGCCAGTGGCAATAATAGCGGGCGGTTTTTAGAAAAGCGGCCGCTTTAGTTGCGCCCGGGATCAAGGCTCCCGGGTCTCTTCAGGAGTACACTAAACAAAAAATACGGTACCACTTAGGAAAGTCCATGGTTGTCATTCAAGAAATTGTCGCCGCGCTGTGGCAGCATGATTTTACCGCGTTGGCAAACCCCCACATTGTGGGCGTTGTATATCTGGTCATGTTTGCAACCCTGTTTCTGGAAAACGGTCTGCTGCCCGCCTCATTTTTACCGGGCGATAGCCTGCTGCTGCTCGCCGGGGCGCTAATCGCCAAAGGCGTGATGGACTTTCTACCCACTGTCGCTATTTTAACCGCCGCGGCCAGCCTCGGCTGCTGGCTGAGCTATATTCAGGGGCGCTGGCTGGGGAATACCGTAACGGTTAAGCGCTGGCTTGGGCATCTGCCGCATAAATACCATCAGCGGGCTACCTGCATGTTTGATAAACACGGCCTGCTGGCATTGCTGGCCGGACGTTTCCTGGCGTTTGTTCGCACCCTTCTGCCAACCATGGCGGGCATTTCCGGGCTGCCAAACCGCCGCTTCCAGTTCTTCAACTGGCTGAGCGCGCTGCTGTGGGTTGGGGTTGTCACCGGTCTGGGTTATGCGCTGAGCATGATCCCCTTCGTTAAACGCCATGAAGATCAGGTAATGACCTGCCTGATGATTCTCCCTCTCGCGCTGCTGATAGCCGGGCTGCTCGGTACGGTTATCGTGGTGATTAAAAAGAAATATTGTAACGTCTGATATTTTGCCAGGGCGGCGCGGGTTCACCGCCCTGAAATCATTAATCACATCCCCTGAATAGTCCTGATGCGCGCCGCATCCTCTCCCGGCGTCATCCCGAAATAACGCTTAAACTCGCGGCTGAACTGTGACGCGCTTTCATATCCTACCCGCAACGCCGCCGCGCTGGCCTTCATGCCATCGTGGATCATCAGCATGCGCGCTTTATGCAGGCGATAGGTTTTCAGGTACTGCAGCGGGGAGGTGCTGGTGACCGATTTAAAGTTATGGTGGAACGCCGAGACGCTCATATTGGCCTCCGCCGCCAGTTGATCGATGCTGAGGTTCTCAGTGTACTGGCTTTCAATACGCTTCAGCACGCGGCTAATCAGGCTGAAGTGGGTCTGACGACTGACCAGCGCCAGCAGCGCCCCGCCGCACGGCCCGGTCAGCACGTGATAAAGGATTTCTCGGATAATCTGTTTGCCAAGAATGCGCGCATCCAGCGGGCGCTCCATCACATCCAGCAGACGCTCCGCCGCGCACAGTATCTCTTCGGAAAGCATCGCAGAATTGATCCCGCTCGACGCCATGAACGGCTGAAACTGCTCATCTTCCCCGATATCCATCAGCAGTTCTTGCAGTTGAAGAATATCGACATTAAGCCGAATCCCCGCCAGCGGCACTTCCGGAGTGGCGAAGGTTTCGCATTCAAACGGCAGCGGTACCGTCAGTAGCAGATATTCATTGGTGTCATAGCGAAAGGTACGCTCGTTAATGTAGCCAATTTTATGCCCGGAAAAGAGAAAAACGATCCCCGGCTGATACATGACCGGCGTACGAGCCCCCGGCTGCGTGCCGTACAGCAGGCGAATACCCGGCAGCAGGTCATTAAGCATTTCCTCTTTATCTTTCAGGTGATTAACCTTATGCGTTAATCGCTGACATATCTCAGCGCGGTTCATTTATCATGCTTCTCCGAACGTTTTTTTACCTCTGCATTGTGCGCACCTCCGGCGAATTTCTCCAGCCTCAAGGAGAAATGGGCAAGACAACGGCAGGAATGTGCATTGAGGGGAATGGTCGGCGGGACCACAATGTTCGTCATCCATCTGGCAGAGGTATCGCCTCTGCTGGCGGTTTTATCTATTTGAGGGCACCAGCCATGAATAATTTCGACCTGCATACCCCAACCCGCATTCTGTTCGGTAAAGGCGTGATTGAAAATCTGCGCGATCAAATTCCGGCAAATGCACGCGTGCTTGTCACCTACGGCGGCGGCAGTGTGAAGAAAACCGGTGTGCTTGATCAGGTTCTCAGCGCGCTGAACGGTATTGACGTCCGGGAATTTGGCGGCATCGAACCGAATCCATCCTATGAAACGCTGATGAACGCGGTGAAAATCGCGCGTGATGAAAAGATCACTTTCCTGCTGGCAGTCGGCGGCGGTTCCGTTCTCGACGGCACCAAATTCATCGCCGCGGCGGCGCACTATGCTGCTGATAGCGATCCATGGGAAATCCTCGAAACTTACGGCAGCAAAGTTGCCAGCGCCATCCCGATGGGCTCCGTGCTGACGCTGCCGGCGACCGGTTCCGAATCCAATAAAGGTGCGGTGATCTCACGCAAAACCACCGGCGACAAACGCGCGTTTATGTCCACCCACGTTCAACCGGTGTTCGCCATTCTGGATCCGCTTTACACCTACACTCTGCCGCCGCGCCAGGTGGCTAACGGCGTCGTTGACGCATTCGTCCATACCGTTGAGCAGTACGTCACCTATCCGGTCGACGGCAAAATCCAGGACCGTTTCGCCGAAGGCATTCTGCTGACGCTGGTGGAAGAGGGCCCGAAAGCGCTGAAAGAGCCAGAAAACTACGACGTTCGCGCCAATATTATGTGGGCGGCCACCCAGGCGCTGAACGGCCTGATTGGCGCAGGCGTGCCACAGGACTGGGCAACCCATATGCTGGGCCACGAGCTGACCGCCATGCACGGGCTCGATCACGCCCAGACGTTGGCTATCGTTCTGCCGGCCCTGTGGAATGAAAAGCGCGACGCTAAACGCGCCAAGCTGCTGCAGTATGCCGCTCGCGTCTGGAACATCACCGAAGGCTCTGAAGAGCAGCGCATTGATGCCGCTATTGCCGCGACACGTAATTTCTTCGAACAGATGGGCGTCCCGACGCGCCTTTCCGCCTACGGTCTGGATGGCAGCTCCATCCCGGCGCTGCTGGCGAAACTGGAAGAGCACGGCATGACCCAACTGGGCGAAAATCAGGATATTACGCTGGACGTCAGCCGCCGTATTTACGAGGCTGCGCGCTAATCAACCGCCTCTCCGCCGCGTAAACTCGCGCAAAGGAGAGGAGTTTAACTACCGTTTTTAGCTATTTCGTCCAGACTTAATGCTACCCCTCAGCGGATTTTATTCCGCTGAGTTCATTAACAGGAGGAAGGCATGACACATCCAACCGTTATAAAACTACACGACGGCAACCTGATGCCGCAACTGGGGCTCGGCGTGTGGAAAGCAGGCAACGAGGAGGTCGTCTCCGCCATTCATAAGGCGCTGGAAGTCGGTTATCGCTCGTTTGACACCGCCGCCATTTACCAGAACGAAACCGGCGTCGGCAATGCGTTAAGCAGCGCAGGCGTCGCCCGCGATGAGCTTTTCGTCACCACGAAACTGTGGAATGACGATCAAAAGCAGCCGAGAGAAGCGCTGCAGGAAAGCCTTAAAAAACTCAAGCTCGACTACGTCGACTTATACCTCATTCACTGGCCGGTTCCGGCAACGAACCATTACGTTGACGCCTGGAAAAGCTTAATCGAACTTCGGCAGCAGGGGCTGGCAAAAAGTATCGGCGTCTGTAATTTCCAGGTTCACCATCTGCAAAAAATCATCGATGAAACCAGCGTCGCTCCGGTGATAAACCAGATTGAACTTCACCCACTGATGCAGCAGCGTCAGCTTCACGCCTGGAATGCGACGCATAAGATCCAGACCGAGTCCTGGAGTCCGCTGGCTCAGGGCGGTGAAGGGGTATTCGATCAGAAAATTATTCGTCAACTGGCGGATAAATACGGTAAAACACCGGCGCAGATCATCATCCGCTGGCATCTGGACAGCGGCCTGGTCGTGATTCCGAAATCCGTAACGCCATCGCGCATTGCCGAAAATTTTAACATCTGGGACTTTCGTCTTGATAAAGACGAGTTGAGTGAAATAACTAAACTGAACCAGAACAAGCGCCTGGGGCCAGACCCGGATCAGTTCGGCGGTTAATACCTCCCCTCAAGCCCGGTTTCTGCCGGGCTTTTCAGAAATCATTTATCCTCCTTTTCTCCCGGCAATGGGTAAGATACGCTATTCCGGGCTATGAAAGATGTGCAGGACTCTCACGAAAACCAGCGAAACTATGTCGTTCTGCTCCTGGCATTATTATTTGGCTCATCCGCGATGGAGAGCGTTCGTACAGCGATACTGTCACTGATTGAAATCCAGAAAAAACGCATTCCACCGCTGGTGGATAGCCCCACGGAGCATTTCCCGGAATGTGAGACGCTGCGTCAAATGACTATCGCAGAACCTGGGAAATAAAAGCATAAGCAGCGAAGGAGCCTGACGCTACCAATGAAATCAATCCTCGCCCTATTACTCACGACTTTTAGTCTGTTCGTTCATGCTCAGACGCCAGTACTCTCGCCGGAACAGACTATCAGGCAAATTTATCAGGGCTACGCCAAAGGCGAAGACCCTATATTCTATGGCGACCTCGGCGAAAAATCGATTATCTCTGAGCGAATGAAAAAAGTGATTCGCCAGGATAACCTCTTCACCCTCCCCGGCGAAATCGGCATATTGGATGCCGACCCTATTTGCGCCTGTCAGGACTATGAAGATCTGGTGCTGGAAAATATTGTCATCACCCAGCCGGATGAAACCCACGCCGATGCTGTCGTGCGCTTTCGCCCGTTCAGAGACAGCGACGCAAGCGTGACGCTCATGCTAAATCTGGTAGCAGAAAAAAACCGCTGGCTGGTTGATGATGTAATTAGCGAATTCGGCAGCACCTATCAACACATTGAGACAAGTAACCAGGAAACTGCGGCCAAACTTCAGTCATTGCAAAGAGAGCAGCCGCAGGAATATATCCGCGAGCTACTTTCCCGGGTGAAAGAGTATTCGTGGCCGTGGACCGGCGTGGTCTCTTCCCAGTTTATGGAAACCATGAATAAATACTGGCAAGCCTCCTTCAGGATGCAGGACGCCAGCTATCTCGCCGAATTCCACGCTAATCCAATTTGCGATTGCGAGCAGAGCCAGTTCGGGCAAATCGACACTATCAGCGTTGTTAATCGCAAGGCCGACTATGCCAGGATACGCGCAAGCTTTTTACTCACTAACCAGCAGCGCAAGGTACAGGATTTTATTCTGCGTTATGCCAATGACCGATGGATCATTGATGATTTTATTCCAGCAGAGAGCGGGAGTCTTCTTCAGCGGATGCAGGAGGTTATTCGTCAGAATAAGTAGCCGGAACATCATCAGCCAAAATAGAAATATCTTTTATATTACAAAGCATAATGTTGATGATGCAAGAATATCTACCGATGACATTGCAGGCGCTGGCCGATCTGGTGCTGGCGACGCAGAAGGTAACAAAGCTTCTGGATAAAGCCTTTGATGATGTGGGCCGTACGGGGACGTTTTTTGAAGGGTTTGGCGTTGACCATGTGTACAGTAAGCTCAGCCCGATGCATAGCACCGCGATATGGTTTTGTGGCAGCCGATCAGGACGATGAAAAGCTGGCGGCACTGGCGGCCAGAATCAGAGAAGCATAGCCACAAAATTTACTTTGCCGTCTGGCAAGCCGCTTAGCCTGGCCCAGGATATCAGGCCCGGTAAGCGAAGGGTATGAACCGGAAACATGGGTAACACTTTAGACCGGATACATGGGTAACAGTTATAACTGGCATAGAAGAGGAGACTCGCTATGCCCTGGACTGAGACCCGACCTATGCAACGCCTTGATTTTATCCGTGCCTGCCATG
>DASYFN010000078.1:0-2921 GCA_036498385.1 Klebsiella sp. | reverse complement strand
AATTCTCTCCTATATCAAGATCGCTCGCGATGAAGGCGGTAAGATCCTGACCGGTGGTGAACGTGCCAGCATCTCTGCTGAACTGGATAACGGTTTCTATATTCAGCCGACGCTGATTCAAGGCCGCAACGATATGCGCAGCTTCCAGGAGGAGATCTTTGGCCCGGTTATCGGCGTCACCACCTTCAAAGATGAAGCAGAAGCGCTGTCTATTGCTAATCAGACTCAGTTTGGCCTTGGGGCAGGGGTATGGACGAGAGACACCAATCTGGCTTATCGCATGGGGCGTGGTATTAAGGCCGGTCGGGTGTGGACCAACTGCTATCACATCTACCCTGCGCACGCTGCATTCGGTGGTTACAAACAGTCCGGAGTCGGGCGTGAAACGCATAAGATGGCGCTCAACGCCTATCAGCAGACGAAAAACCTGCTGGTGAGCTACGGTACCGCGCCGCTGGGTCTGTTCTGACCGAGAGTTTTTATTCCGGATAACCCGCACTCTTCAGCACTGATTGCGGGTTTGTTCTTCCATAAAGAAAGGGTTGTAATCAGGTTTCATCCCCGGCGTTTTCATTCGCCATAGACCGCAAATATTCACGTTAGCCTCGGCACGGTAAATAAAGCGGAGTTCAACGGCAAAAACACCACTGGCGGCAGCGCGAAGCGCTTCTCCATACCCGTCGCTCTACGCTGACTGACATCCGCATGTGCTTTAGCGAGGCGATTATTGAGCTGCTGGGCGCGTTACTGAAGAGACTATGCACTCTCTCACTGCCTGTATTGACGGTGCCAATGATTCAATATCTTATAGCTAATAAACAGAACCCGCTGCGCAGCGCGGTTTAATCAGAAGCGTTTCACCTTTGAGCAAGGATAAAAAGATGAAGTTGAAGTCAGGTATGGCTTTCATCATCGTTGCCGTCGCCTTTGGCGCCCAGGCGCGCGATATGAACAGCATTCAACAAAGCGGCGAACTTAAAGTCGGCGTGCCGGGAGATTACGCGCCGCTGGCGTTTCATAATAAAGCCGGGGAATTGCTGGGCTACGATATTGATATGGCGAAAGATCTTGGCAAGCGGCTTGGCCTGAAGGTGAGCTTCGTGCCGACCAGTTGGCCAACGCTGTCCGCTGACCTGAAGGCCGATAAGTTTGATATCGCCATGGGGGGAGTGACGGAAACCGCAGCGCGAGCGAAAGCGTTCGCGTTAAGTCAGCCAGTGGTACCGAATGGCAAGATTGCGCTGGCTAACTGCGCAGCGGCATCCGCTCTCGGCAGCCTGGAAAAAATCGACCAGCCGAATGTGAAGGTGGTTGTGAATCCGGGCGGTACCAACCAAAGCTTCGTCGATGAACATATCAAGCATGCGCAGATTATTCGGGTTAAAAATAACCTTGATAACCTTGAAGCGCTGCGGCAGAAAACGGCGGATATGATGGTGACCGACCTGATTGAAGGCATCTATTACCAAAGCAATGAACCGGGCGTATTTTGCGTGGCTAACGAGACGCCGTTCCCGGGCACTGCCAGCTTCAAAGTCTATATGATGAATAAAGACAACCCACAACTGCTGGAGAAAGTAAACCAGTGGCTGGATAGCCAGGACAAAAATGTGCTCAAGCAGAAATGGCGGATTCATGACCGTATAAGCCCCTGATACCATAAAGGTTTGCTATGCGAAGCTGGCAGAACACAGCAAGTCCTTCCGGCTGGGTGATCGGAGCGGGAAGGGATATTGCTGACCACGTGATGTTGGTCGGAATGCCTGATTATGTTCATTATGACATTCAGGATGTTGGCATAAACAAAAACAAATTCAGGACAAAGAGAATCCATGAGCGCTGAGTTAACGTTGCCCGTCAGGCAGCTAAACCAGAATATTGTTCGCCTGGCTACGGCGCAGGCGCTGGCAGGGGCAAACTCAGTAGTGTTTTACACTACCGGGGCGATTATTGGCAACGCAATCGCGCCTGACCCGACGCTGGCAACACTGCCCATCACCATTTTTGTGCTGGGTATGGCGGCCTGTATTTTGCCGTTTGGCGCGTTGGCCAGAAGGCGCGGACGTAAAACGGTATTTATGACCGGTACCGGTGCCGGTATGTTGACGGGATTGCTGGCGGCGTTGGCGGTGGTTATTAGCTCGTTCTGGCTGTTCTGCATCGCGGCCTTTTTCGGCGGAGCCTATGCGGCGGTGGCGGTTTCATTCCGCTTTGCCGCCACCGACGGTGTCAGCGGCGAGCGGCGCGCGCGGGCGCTTTCCCTGGTGATGGGGGGCGGAGTGGCGGCCGGGGTCATCGGTCCGATGCTGGTGACTGGTACCATGAATTTGTGGCCGCCGCACACCTTTGCGATGACCTTTATCGCTCAAGGGCTAGTGGCAGCAGGATCGGCACTGGTATTGCTGGGGGTAAAAACCGCTGAACCGGAGGTGCAGGCGAAGCCCAGCGGGCGTCCGCTGGGCGAAATCGTACGCCAGCCGGGTTTTTACCAGACAGTATTTAGCGGCGCAATCTCCTATATGGTGATGAACTTCCTGATGACCGCCGCACCGCTTTCTATGCATATGCACGGTATCTCGCAGCAGGCGTCGAATCTGGGCATTCAGTGGCACGTTATTGCCATGTACGGTCCAGGATTTTTTACTGGCAAGTTGATTAATCGTTTTGGCGCCCGGCGTATTAACGCGGCCGGGTTAATTCTGCTGGTATTGTCGGTGATGGTTGGCCTGGCGGGTGTCGATGTGATGCACTACTGGCTATCGCTAATCCTGCTGGGTATCGGCTGGAACTTTGGCTTTACCGGCGCGTCGGCGCAGATTATGGATTTCCATCGACCCGAAGAGAAAACCCAGGTGCAATCGCTGAACGATTTTATTGTTTTCGGCGTCATGATGATTGGCTCATTTTCCTCGGGCGCATTG
>DASYFN010000077.1:0-3395 GCA_036498385.1 Klebsiella sp. | reverse complement strand
TGTCTATTGCGAACTGTGGGCATGGGACGTGACTGAAGCTCAAATTCGTGAGTTTAATCCTAACGGCATTATTCTTTCCGGCGGCCCGGAAAGCACCACCGAAGATAACAGCCCGCGCGCGCCGCAGTATGTCTTTGAAGCCGGTGTACCGGTATTCGGCGTATGCTACGGCATGCAGACCATGGCGATGCAACTGGGCGGCCACGTTGAAGCGTCTAATGAGCGTGAGTTTGGCTATGCGCAGGTTGAGATTCAGACCGATAGCGCCCTGATCCACGGTATCGAAGATGCGCTGAGCGCGGATGGCAAGGCCATGCTGGACGTCTGGATGAGCCACGGCGACAAAGTCACCGCCATTCCGTCTGACTTCGTCACCGTTGCCAGCACCGAAACCTGCCCGTTCGCTATTATGGCTAACGAAGAGAAGCGCTTCTACGGTGTGCAGTTCCATCCGGAAGTCACCCACACCCGACAGGGGCTGCGCATGCTGGAGCGTTTCGTACGCGACATCTGCCAGTGTGAAGCGTTGTGGACGCCAGCCAAAATTATCGACGATGCCATTGAGCGTATTCGTCAGCAGGTTGGCGACGATAAAGTGATCCTCGGCCTGTCCGGCGGCGTGGATTCCTCCGTTACCGCCATGCTGCTGCATCGCGCCATCGGCAAAAATCTGACCTGTGTCTTCGTAGATAACGGTCTGCTGCGTCTTAATGAAGCTCAGCAGGTCATGGACATGTTTGGCGATCGTTTCGGCCTGAACATCATTCACGTTGAAGGCGAGGCGCGTTTCCTGGCCGCGTTGGCGGGGGAAAATGACCCGGAAGCGAAACGCAAAATCATCGGCCGCGTGTTCGTTGAAGTGTTTGACGAAGAGGCGCTGAAGCTGGAAGACGTCAAATGGCTGGCTCAGGGCACAATCTACCCTGACGTGATCGAATCCGCTGCTTCCGCAACCGGGAAAGCGCACGTTATCAAATCTCACCACAACGTGGGCGGCCTGCCGAAAGAGATGAAGATGGGCCTCGTTGAACCGCTGCGCGAGCTGTTCAAAGATGAAGTGCGTAAGATTGGCCTCGAGCTGGGGCTACCGTACGACATGCTGTACCGTCATCCGTTCCCGGGTCCGGGTCTGGGCGTGCGCGTGCTGGGAGAAGTGAAGAAAGAGTACTGCGACCTGCTGCGTCGCGCCGACGCAATCTTCATTGAAGAGCTGCACAGAGCTGACCTGTACAACAAAGTGAGCCAGGCGTTTACTGTGTTCCTGCCGGTTCGCTCCGTCGGCGTAATGGGCGATGGCCGTAAGTACGACTGGGTTGTCTCCCTGCGTGCGGTTGAAACCATCGACTTTATGACCGCACACTGGGCGCATCTGCCGTACGATTTCCTCGGCCGCGTATCCAACCGCATCATCAATGAAGTCAACGGTATTTCCCGTGTGGTGTACGACATCAGCGGTAAGCCGCCGGCGACCATTGAGTGGGAATAAACTTTATTCTTTGTGTTAATTGAATAAAATAATGCCATTAATGATTGACGTCATTAATGGCATTTTTCTTAACAATATCGCCGGATTACGGCATTCCCTGAGACGATAAATACCGATACACCGGGCTTCTACTGTCAGCCCCGTTCTTCAATCGCCGCTGGCGTATTCTCCCGCTGATACCATGCAATGGCCATCGCCAGGGCTGCCACCACCAGGGCCAGCGCGGCGGAAACCGCTAAACTGCCCCTTATCCCGAGATGATGATTCAGCCACGCATAGGCAAACGGCGAGGCGGCGGCCAGCAGCTGCGCGGGAAGCAACAGAATACCGGTTCGCCGGGCATAACCCTCGGCGGCAAAAAGCTGCAACGGCAGAGTGGCTTTAAATACGGTCGTCAGGCCGTTGATCGCGCCGTAACCCAGCACAAATCCGCTGGCCGCCCACGACAGATATGGCCCGCTCAGGCCGAGCGCAAAGCAGAGCGGCATCACCAGGGTGGTCAGCATCGTTAGCCGCAACGGCGTAAGGGCGGAACCGGATGCCACTTCGAGAAAGCGCGCGCCGGTTTGCCCAATCCCCCACAGCATTCCCACCGCGACAGGAATCATTTCTCCAAACCAGACTACTTGAGCGAACAGGACGAGGCATCAAAGCGACGGTGGCCGGCATCGCCCTGCTGGCGCATAGCGAGCGGATTGAACTGGCGGTGGGCGCGGCAGTGCAATCGTTGACTCCGCGTCTGTATCGGCAGTTAGGCGTCGTCATGCGGCAGGATAAAATCATCACTAAAGGCATCGCTGAAGTGCTGCGTTTGTTCTCTCAGGCCGGTTGCTGAACAACGTACCGCGCTTATTTTTGTACCGGTGTTTTTAGCGGCTCTGAAGGTTCAACGGTGATGGTGGATGGCTGCGATTGCTTTTTGTCCTGATGATGGTACCAGGCACCGATAGAGGAATAGACAAAGCGTCCAAAGAAGAAGAGAAAGCTGATAAGCAGTACGATACGGGTCATGCGACGGTTAAATCGATGTCGTTTACGCATGCTGGGTGCCTGACTCACAAAAGGTTCCTTAATGTATACCCAAAGGATGGGCGATGTGCGTATTAAGGCACAGGAAAGCGGAAGGGTCAATTGGTGAGGATGTAAAAATCCGAGGGGTAAAGCATTAATTAATGTTATATAAAATAATCTTCGTATTTACATGCTTTCTGCGTATGGCGAATGGATGTTAAAAAACAGGTGTTATTAATATTAGCTAGGTGATTTTTTGATTTATATCAATCGCCTGTTCTCTCCAATAACTAAAATTACCAGCCAGTTCCGTGTTGTTATTCCTTGCGCGCTTATGATGGTTGGTTGGATGCCTGCCTGAATATACCCAGAGGATTTAGGGTTATCCATAGAGCATCTATGCACATAATGAAACTTTACAGACAATATCGGGATAAATGGTGGGCGCTGCCGCTCATTTTACCCGTACTGTTGCTCCCGCCAGCAAGATGGGCTAACACCGTTGCATTACTGAATGGTAATGAGGTTTATCTTTACTATTTACCCCTGGCGTTAGTACTAAGCCTGATGCTGTTTTTTGGCTGGGCCGCTTTGCCGGGAATCATTCTCGGTTTATTGCTTTCCATTACGCGCGGCATGACGCTGGAAGATTCCATCGGCGTGATTTTCCATTTTCTTATTCCGACCGTCCTTTGCTGGGGCGGGTATCGCGTTTTTGTCCCGCGCAGGCAGCAAATCTCGCATGGCAATGTGAGACTGATGCCTCAGCGATTATTCTGGCAAATGTTGCTACCCTCTCTGATCTTTCTTGTTCTTTCCCAACTTGCTGAGTATTTGGGGATTCATCCTCGCGCGACCGGGTTAATTGAGGTAAATCCCTTAAGTTTGCGTTCACTTA
>DASYFN010000076.1:0-31963 GCA_036498385.1 Klebsiella sp. | reverse complement strand
ACTCATCCATGAGCCTCGCCCTTACGGGCCGCCGCAAGCGGCGTTCAAGTCTGTTCCAGACAGATTTGTCAGTCACCCGAATCACTTACCTGAATAAGCTCATCGGGATGAATGAGGGACATCCTTGTCCCTCACCAGAGGTAACCTTCGGTTGTGCAAGTTCGTTCCTGACGAATTTGTCGCTTCCCTTGCCGCGTGATTCGGCCTTCGGCCTCACCCCTTCAGGGCCAGCGCAAGCGCTGTTCAAAACGATTAACCGTTTTGTCCTGCAACTCGAATCATTTAGGGTATATTGATTAATACTAAACTTCGAGTGTAGCGTGCGAAATACCTGACTGGCTATAAATAACCTGAGGGGAGAGAAAAGATGCTTGTTGCTGCCGGACAATTTGCCGTAACGTCGGACTGGACGGTAAACGCGCAGACCTGCGTCAGCATGATGCGTCAGGCTGCGGAGCGGGGGGCAATGCTTCTGGTTCTGCCGGAGGCATTGCTGGCGCGAGACGATAACGATGCGGATTTATCGGTTAAATCTGCCCAGCCACTGGATGGCGGATTTTTACAGCTATTGCTGGCAGAGAGTGTAAATAGCGCGTTGACGACGGTGCTGACCCTGCACATTCCTTCCGGCGAAGGGCGAGCAGCTAATACGCTGGTGGCTTTATGTCAGGGCAAGATTGTTGCGCAATATCAGAAACTGCATCTGTATGATGCTTTCAATATCCAGGAATCCAGGCTGGTCGATGCCGGGCAACAAATTCCGCCTCTTATTGAAGTCGATGGAATGCGCGTCGGGTTGATGACCTGCTACGATTTACGTTTCCCTGAGCTGGCTCTGTCGTTAGCGCTCAGCGGCGCGCAACTCATCGTGCTGCCCGCCGCGTGGGTAAAAGGGCCGCTGAAGGAGCAGCACTGGGTGACGCTACTGGCGGCACGGGCGTTGGATACGACCTGTTATATCGTTGCAGCTGGAGAGTGCGGGACACGTAATATCGGTCAGAGTCGTATTATAGATCCCCTGGGGACAACCCTTGCCGGGGCAGGAGAGCGACCGCAGTTGATTTTTGCTGAGCTTTCAACTGAGTATATTCAGCAGGTACGAGAGCGCCTGCCGGTGTTGCGGAATCGTCGCTTTGCGCCACCGCAATTATTATGACGTTTTTTTAAACAAGGCTTGATTCACCTTGTTACAGATTGCTATTGTGTCCGCGCGTCAAATAGCCGTTAATTGTTTGCGTGTATGATGGCGCATTCGCAGCTTGTATTAGAAAAGAAGGTTAGCTATGGGTGAGATTAGTATTACCAAACTGCTGGTAGTCGCAGCGCTGATTATCTTAGTGTTTGGTACCAAAAAGTTACGCACGCTGGGCGGGGACCTGGGCTCGGCTATCAAAGGCTTTAAAAAAGCCATGAACGATGACGATGATAGTGCAAAGAAGACCAGTGCTGAAGAGACTCCGGCACAGAAGCTCTCTCATAAAGAGTAATTCGCGACGAGTTTCCTGATGAAGAGGGCTCGCTACCGGCGGGGGATAAACCACGTTGGCAAAGAGGCTGCAGTGACAACGCTGCAGTCTCTTTTTGTTATCTGCTCAGGGTCTTGACGAAAATGATGCAACCAATTGTTACGGCACTGGGCTTTTTATTGAGTAACTGAATGCATGGTCAGGACCGACCGCGGCGCTAAAAAATATAACGCTGCGGTAGGTGCAGGGATTACTTCACTTCCAGACCTTTGGCCTGCAGATCGGCATGATAGGACGAACGAACGAACGGCCCGCAGGCAGCATGCGTAAAGCCCATCGCCATCGCTTCAGCTTTCATCTCTTCGAACTCATCCGGGCTCACATAGCGCTGTACCGGCAGGTGATGGCGGCTCGGCTGCAAATACTGGCCTAAAGTCAGCATGGTGACGCCGTGACGACGTAGATCGCGCATCACCTCAATGATCTCAGCATTGGTCTCGCCTAAACCGACCATCAGGCCTGACTTAGTCGGGATCTCAGGATGGGCTTCTTTAAAACGTTCCAGCAGCTTCAGAGACCAGTTGTAGTCGGCTCCCGGGCGTACCTGGCGATACAGGCGCGGCACGTTTTCCAGGTTATGGTTAAACACATCCGGAGGCGTCGCCTGGAGGATTTCCAGCGCACGATCCATACGGCCTCGGAAGTCTGGAACCAGGGTTTCAATTTTAATTTTCGGGTTTTTTTCGCGAATAGCGCTGATGCAGTCGGCAAAGTGCTGAGCACCGCCATCGCGCAGATCGTCACGATCCACTGAAGTCACTACGACATAGCGCAGAGCCATATCGGCGATGGTTTGCGCCAGCTTTTGCGGTTCGTTGGCATCCGGTGTAACCGGGCGACCATGGGCTACATCGCAGAATGGGCAACGGCGGGTACAGATGGCACCCAGGATCATAAAGGTTGCCGTTCCGTGGTTAAAACATTCCGCGAGGTTAGGACAAGAGGCCTCTTCGCACACGGAGTGCAGGCCGTTCTTACGCATCGCTGCCTTGATCCCCTGGATACGGGACGAGTCAGCCGGAAGTTTGATTTTCATCCATTCCGGTTTTCTGAGCAGAGCTTCACGCTCTGTTGCCACGTTTTTCACCGGGATAAGGGCCATTTTATCGGCATCGCGGTATTTAACACCGCGTTCCATCACAATGGGTTTACTCATAGCGTGCGTGTTCCAGTTGCGAGTGATAAAGGAAAGCGAATGAATTCAAGTAAATGTTGTATTTATCAACTATTTTTTAATTGAATGCAGGCAGTATAACATTGATACGGGGAGGAAAGCAGCCTGCTTGCCGGGCAAATTGTAAAATAGTTGTTGTTTTTATGCTTTCCCGCGCGTGCGCTATTCCGCGAAAGAGTGCTATCGCGGGAGGTGCGCTCACCTGGCCTGAAGATACTCGTATGGCGGATTATCAAGTAATGCCAGGAAATTAGCTATCAGCCGTGGGGCGACGTTTTCCGGGTTGGCGTTCGGTTGCCACGGGCGCATTTGCGTCATCTCCATTCCGGGATAACCGCATGGATTGATCCTCAGGAATGGTGATAGATCCATGTTGATATTCAGCGCCAGGCCGTGGAATGAGCTACCTTTGCGGATGCGCAAACCCAGAGAACAGATTTTCTGCTCGCCAACGTAGACGCCGGGCGCGTCGGCGCGCGGGTGTGATTCAATGCCATATTCCGCCAGAGTATTCACTACGGTTTGTTCCAGAAGCGTGACCAGTTCACGCACGCCCAGCTTGCGGCGTTTAAGGTTTAACAGGACGTACATCACCTGCTGTCCGGGACCGTGATAGGTAACCTGGCCACCGCGATCGCTTTGAATAACGGGAATATCGCCGGGAACGAGTACATGCTCGGCTTTTCCTGCCTGACCCTGAGTAAACACAGGGTAATGCTCTACCAGCCAGATTTCATCCAGAGTGGCGTCGTCGCGGGTATCGGTAAACTCGTGCATGGCCAGCGAGACAGGTTCGTAAGGTTGCAGGCCGAGCTGACGGATGAGTATTTTATTGTGCTGCAAAACAACGTCTCCGCAGAGAGAATGACTTGAGTGGGGAGTATATCACAGCGAGGAAGCGAGAATGACCCGGCGTAAGGGCCGGGTCGGGAGAATAATTTACAGTACCATCCGTACGATTTCTATATTGCCCAGTTCTTCGTACAAGGTTTCTACCTGCTCAATATGGGTTGCATTGATGGTAATAGAGACTGAGTGGTAGTTGCCTTTGCTGCTGGGTTTTACCGTCGGAGAGTAATCACCTGGTGCATGGCGCTGTACCACTTCAACCACCTGGTCAACCAGCTCCGGCAACGCCTGTCCCATTACTTTGTAAGTAAATGGAGTAGGGAATTCAAGCAGTTCGTTAAGTTTGGTTTTCATGTCAGCTCCGGTGTTACAACAAAAAATAATAACTCCCACGATGTGTGGGAGTTATCAGGATGGTTAGTATATGGGGATGAACATCACACTTTCAAGTGTTCGATTTTTAACCAAACCAGTGATGGAACATTAACTTAATGTAATCAATGATTTTACCGAAGAAATTGCCTTCCGGAATTTCCTGCAATACAACCAGCGGGCGCTGATCGATAGTTTTGCCATCCAGTTGGAAGTTAATAGTGCCCACCACCTGGTTTTTCTGCAGCGGCGCATGCAGTTCGGCATTATTCAGAACGTAGCTGGCTTTTAGATCTTTCATCCGGCCGCGAGGGATAGTCAGATAAACGTTTTTATCCACACCGAGAGAGGCGCGATCGCTATTGCCAAACCAGACAGGTTCAGAAGCGAACTCTTTACCGGCTTTAATTGGATTAACGGTTTCAAAAAAGCGGAACCCCCACGTCAGCAATTTTTTGCTTTCGGATTCACGACCCTTGTAAGTGCGTCCGCCCATAACGGCGGAAATCAGGCGCATCGGACCTTCGGTTGCCGAAGCCACGAGGTTATAGCCCGCTTTGTTCGTATGGCCGGTTTTAATACCGTCGACGTTCAGGCTGTTATCCCACAGTAATCCGTTGCGGTTGAGCTGGCGAATACCGTTGAAGGTAAACTCTTTTTCTTTGTAAATGGTGTATTCGTTCGGGACATCGCGGATCAGCGCCTGGCCGATAAGCGCCATGTCGCGCGCTGAGCTGAACTGACCATCGGCATCCAGGCCGTGAACAGTCTGGAAGTGAGTATTCTTCAGGCCGAGGGCGTTAACGTAGTTGTTCATCAGGCTGACGAAGGCATCCTGGCTGCCAGCGACATAGTCGGCCATCGCCACGCAAGCATCGTTGCCCGACTGCAGGTTGATACCGCGGATCAGTTGGGAAACCGGCACTTGCATACCCGGTTTGAGGAACATCAACGAGGAACCTTTAAAGACCGGGTTGCCGGTCGCCCATGCGTCGTTACCCACGGTGACCAGGTCGGACTCTTTAAACTTGCCCGCTTTCATGGCCTGACCAATCACATAGCTGGTCATCATTTTGGTCAGACTTGCCGGGTCACGACGGGCATCGGCGTTGTTTTCTGCCAGTACTTTGCCGGAGTGGTAATCAATAAGAATCCAGGATTCGGCGTCAATCTGCGGGGCGCCTGGGATCATAGTTTTGATATTCAGGTCATCGGCGCGGGCAGCGGAGGACAGCGCTGCCACGGAGAGCGCCGTAACGAGTAAACGAGCGATAAAAGAGGTCTTCATGGTCTGAACAACGGCATCCGTGATGGAGTTAAAAAAAGTGCCTTACTATAACAAATGCACTACGAACCAGCATCCGACATTGCGCACGACTTTGTTAATGACTTTGTCATGCGCAACGTGCAGGGGAAGCGGGACCGCTGCCTTTAGTTGGCGTGAGTAATAAATGACTGCAGTTGAGCTTCGCTTTGCAGACGCTGTTGGAGCGTGCTGGCCTGCGCTTTGCTGCTGAATGGGCCGAGCTGAATACGCCATACCGCGCCGTTTTGCATGACGCGGCCCGGGACGGAAAATTGTTGACTCAGACGCTGCTGGTACTGCTGCGCGCGAGATTGATCGCTGACGGCACCGACCTGTACGACGAAATCGCCGCTGGCGCTGGCCGCTGCGGCAGGCGTCACAGCAGCGGTTGCAGCGACAGCGGGCGCAACACTGCCTTGTGCTGAACCCGGCACAGTAGCTGGCGCGGTTTGAACGACAGGTTCGCTGCTTTCCAGCACGCCGTTATTCAGCGGTGTCGGCGCGCCCAGGAAACCGCCGCTGTTGACTGGCGCACCGGTGGTGTCTTCCGGTTTCAGCGTTGAGTTGCTAATAGCGTGCACGTCAGTTTGCGCGGGTTGAGCAATCGCCGCGCTGCTGTCGCCGTCAAGATTCGGGCGAGCGGGCAGGGCATAGGTCTGTTTGGCCACCGTCGTACATGCCATACCCGGACCGGAAAGCGAGCCGTCTGGTGCGACGACGATCGGGTCGATGCGCACTTTGGTATTATTCGACGTATTCAGACGATCGGCTGATGCGCGCGAAAGTGAAATCACGCGATCATTACCGTACGGCCCGCGATCGTTTATACGTACTACGATCATGCGGCCATTCGCCAGATTGGTGATCCGCGCGTAGCTTGGGATCGGCAGGGTGGGATGGGCAGCGGTGAGCTGCGTTGGATCAAACGCTTCTCCCGATGCGGTCAGATTGCTGTTAGGCTCGGCATCGTAGATGGCTGCGAAGCCTGTCTGGGTGAAGTTAGACGGATCCTGGACGATTTTGTAGCTTTTGCCATCGCGTTCATAATCCTGATTCGCTGTTGCGTTAGGCATTTCATACTGCGGATCGGCGCCGCTAATCTCCACCGTTGGGCCATTGCAAACGGCCGGCTGTGGAGTGCTGACCGTTTTCTGTTGAACGTCTTCACCCGAACATGCCGTCAGCAGTCCTGCTGCTATGCAGATCCCCAGCCATTGCTTACGCATCGCGAACCCCTTACACGCTTTTCGACAACATTTTTCTGTGAGTATGGATCGACATGACGATACCAAACCCGGCCATCAATACGATTAGGGCAGAGCCCCCGTAGCTGACCAGCGGCAAAGGTACCCCCACCACTGGTAAAATACCACTTACCATACCAATATTTACGAAGACATAAACGAATAAAATCAACATTAAACCACCGGCCATTACCCGGCCAAAGGTGGTTTGCGCCTGGGCGGCGATCCAGAGTCCGCGCATGATGAGCAGAATATAGAGCGCCAGCAGGATCAGCACACCGATCAGCCCCAATTCTTCCGCCAGTACGGCAAAGATGAAATCGGTATGGCGTTCAGGCAGAAACTCCAGCTGTGACTGGGTTCCGTGCAGCCATCCTTTACCCCGCAGTCCACCGGAGCCGATGGCGATTTTTGACTGAATAATGTGGTAACCCGCGCCGAGCGGATCGGTTTCCGGATCGAGCAGCATCATGACGCGCTGGCGCTGATAGTCATGCATCAGGAAGAACCACAGGATTGGAATAAAGGCGGCGACCAGCACCACAGCGATACCAATCAAACGCCAGCTCAGGCCGGAGAGAAACAATACAAACAGACCGGACAGGGCGACCAGAATCGAGGTGCCGAGGTCAGGCTGCGCGGCGACCAGCAGCGTGGGCAGGAAAATCAGCACCAGTGCGATGGCTGTGTTTTTCAGCGATGGCGGACAAACATCGCGGTTGATAAAGCGCGCCACCATCAGCGGGACGGCTATTTTGGCGATTTCCGATGGCTGGAAACGGACGATGCCGAGATCCAGCCAGCGCTGCGCCCCTTTAGAAATGGCACCGAAGGCATCAACCGCCACCAGCAGGATAATACAGAATATATAAAGGTAGGGAGCCCAGCCTTCATAGACTCGCGGCGGGATTTGCGCCATGACGATCATGATAACAATCCCCATGGCGATCTGGCCGATTTTACGCTCCATCATGCCCATGTCCTGACCGCTGGCGCTCCAGATAACCAGCGCGCTGTAGGTTAGCAGCGCGAGCAGGATAAGCAGCATGGTGGGATCGAGGTGGATTTTATCCCATAGCGATTTTTTGTTCGGATTATCAGTCATTATTGATCCTCCCCTGCCGTTACCGCCGGGTTTTCACTCGGCAGATTGGTGTTGTTATCGCCCAGCATTATATGATCGAGAATCTGACGCATGATGGTACCGACTGCCGGACCTGCGCCGCCGTTCTCAAGAATAATGGCAACGGCAACCTGGGGATTGTTGTAAGGGGCAAACGCCGTCATCAGTTTATGGTCACGCAGGCGTTCAGCGATTCTGTGCGCGTTATAGGTCTCATTGGCTTTCAGACCGAAGACCTGAGCGGTACCCGATTTAGCCGCGATTTTATACGGTGCGCTGGCGAAGTATTTATGCGCAGTACCGTTGCCACGGTTGGCTACGCCATACATCCCGTCTTTGGCGATTTCCCAAAAACCAGAGTGAATATCGCCGACCGGCGGTTCGTGCGGTTGAACCCACGGCACTGGTTTACCGTCTTCCACTGTGCTCTGCAGCAGGTGCGGCACTTTGACCATGCCGTCGTTAATCAGGATCATCAGCGCCTTGTTCATCTGGATAGGCGTTGCGGTCCAGTACCCCTGCCCGATACCGACCGGGATGGTATCCCCCTGATACCATGGTTTCTTGAAGCGCTTGAGCTTCCATTCGCGTGTCGGCATATTGCCGGAGCGCTCTTCCGCCAGGTCAACACCGGTATAGTGACCATAACCGAATTTGCCCATCCATTCCGACAGACGATCGATGCCCATATCATAGGCAACTTGATAGAAGTAGGTATCAGCTGACTCTTCCAGCGCTTTGGTGACATTCAGATGACCATGGCCCCACTTCTTCCAGTCGCGGTAGCGTTTATCTGAGCCGGGAAGCTGCCACCAGCCGGGGTCAAACAGGCTGGTGTTACGAGTAATGACCCCGGCGCTGAGCGCTGAGACGGCAACATATGGCTTAACTGTCGAAGCGGGTGGATAAACGCCCTGGGTCGCGCGGTTGACCAGTGGCGTATTGGGATCGTTAAGTAACCCGGAGTAGTCTCTGCTGGAAATACCGTCAACGAACAGGTTGGGATCGTAGCTTGGCATTGAGACCAGCGCGAGGATTGCGCCGGTTCGCGGGTCTGTGACAACGACTGCTGCGCGGCTGCCGGCAAGCAGCGTTTCAATATACTGCTGTAGCTTCAGGTCGAGCGTTAAATAGATATTGCTCCCGGCCTGAGGCGGAACCTCTTTCAACTGGCGGATCACACGACCGCGGTTGTTCACTTCTACTTCTTCATAGCCGGTTTGTCCGTGCAGAACATCTTCGTAATAGCGCTCGATCCCCAGCTTGCCGATGTCGTGCGTTGAGGCGTAGTTAGCCAGCTTCCCCTCTTTATCCAGGCGCTCGACGTCTTTATCGTTAATTTTAGAGACGTAACCGATAACGTGGGTCAGAGCGGAGTTATAGGGATAATAGCGGCGTTTATAGCCTTTGACTTCCACGCCGGGAAAACGGTACTGGTTAACCGCGAAACGAGCAACCTGCACTTCGCTGAGGTTGACTTTCACCGGAATGGAGGTAAAGCGATGCGAGCGGGCGCGTTCTTTTTTAAAGTTCGCCACATCGTCATCGGTGAGATCGATAATGTCGCGCAGCGCATCCAACGTTTGCTGAACGTTATCGACCTTCTCTGGCATCATCTCCAACTGGTAAATCGTGCGATTGAGCGCCAGCGGCGTGCCGTTGCGATCGTAGATAATGCCGCGGCTTGGCGGAATAGGGACCAGCTTAATACGGTTTTCGTTTGATCGCGTTTGATAGTCGGTGTAACGCACAATTTGCACGTTATAAAGGTTGGCGATCAGTACACCGGTAAGCAGCAAAATCCCCAAAAAAGCGACCAACGCCCGACGCACGAACAGCGAGGATTCAGCCGTATAATCGCGGAAAGAATTCTGTAATTTCATTCGCTGCTTAGTCTACCCTGGTCATCATTACTCACGGTGGTAAGGGTGGTTGGTGGTAATACTCCACGCTCGATACAGGCTCTCGGCCACCAGTACGCGGACCAGCGGGTGAGGTAGCGTGAGCGTTGAGAGCGACCAACTTTGTTCCGCCGCCGCTTTGCAAGCGGGTGAAAGGCCTTCCGGGCCGCCGATAAGCAGACTGACATCCCGGCCATCCTGCTTCCAGCGCTCCAGTTCGCACGCCAGCTGCGGTGTATTCCACGGTTTCCCTGGAATATCCAGGGTTACGATGCGGTTTTTGCCTGCGGCCGCCAGCATCATTTCACCTTCTTTTTCGAGAATGCGCTTGATGTCGGCATTTTTGCCGCGTTTACCGGCGGGGATTTCCACTAGTTCGAACGGCATGTCTTTTGGAAAACGGCGCAGATATTCGCTAAAGCCGGTCTGAACCCAGTCCGGCATTTTGGTGCCAACGGCTACCAGGTGCAGCTTCACGCGTTAACTCCAGAGTTTTTCCAGCTCGTACAGTCGACGGCTCTCTTCCTGCATGACGTGAACCATAACATCGCCCAGATCGACGACGATCCAGTCCGCGGCGGCTTCGCCTTCAACGCCCAGCGGCAGCATACCGGCGGCGCGAGACTCTTGCACAACATGGTCGGCGATAGATATGACATGGCGCGTGGAAGTGCCTGTGCAGATAACCATGCAATCTGTGATGCTGGATTTACCATGAACGTCAATGGCAACGATGTCCTGACCTTTCAGGTCATCAATTTTATCGATAACAAAATCCTGGAGTGCTTTACCCTGCAAGAGTTCCCCCTGGGTGTGTGAAGAGTGATAACAACAAACAGCCTGACAGTATACCGGACTGTTGGCAAAGTCGGGATCAATGTCAATAGACAGGCGGTGAAAGTGGTTATCATCCCATTCATCGCCGATGATTGCATCGCCATTTTTGTAAAACAATTTCTGCAAAGTTCAAATAGCGGATGCAGCCTGGCTGCGGAGAATAACAGCCTGCTTTGCTCTGTCAATGGTCTGCGCGCAATTCTTCTTCCGCCAGCCAGACGGCCCGGCTATTTAGCACGCGCAGTGTAGTGAAATCAGGCTGTAGATCGACAACGCTCCATGCGCCATGTTCAATGGGAAAGTGCCACATAGCCGAGTCCGGCATGTTGAGCAGTTGAGCAATTAACAGACTAAGAACGCCCTGGTGACCGACGATCAGCAGATGATTAAATTCCCTGTACTGCGAGAGGGTGGCTGTAAAGCCGGAGATACGTTTGGCAAATGCCTGAAAACCTTCACCGTTGGTGGGTACCGCATGCTGCCAGTCGGCGCACCACGCGGCGTAGTTTTCGGCATCTTCATGCTGTAAATCACGATGGTAACGCATTTCCCAGTCGCCGAAGAACATTTCATTGAGTTCAGCAAAGGATTGGCGGGGAATGTCACGCTTGCCAAGCAGCAGGCTGGCCGTGCGCTGAGTGCGCTCAAGTTCACTGCAAAACACATGCTGAAAAGGAACGGCCTGCAACTGCTTTCCCAGCGTTTTGGCTTGTCTGATCCCGCGCTCCGTTAACGAAGTAGGGGCATGCCCGCTATAGAGGCCCGCGACATTGGCCTCGGTTTCGCCATGACGAACTAACCATAATTTCATGATGACCCTCTCGAAATAAGTCCGGGAGACTTCCTTGTTGCAAGGCTAGCAGTAGAGTTTCTGCTCACGGATATAGTCAAGCACGGTTTCCGGCAGCATTTCTGCGCAGGACTCGCCAGCTTCAAGACGCTGGCGAATAATGGTTGCAGAGATATCAAACCACGGCGTTTCGGCCAGGTAGATAACGCCTGCCGGGCTGCTATGTAGTTGCTCGACGTCATGAGTCAGATGCTTGTCCAGCCACAGCTGATCCTGCTCGCTCGCCATGGCCAGCGGATAGCCGGGGCGTCGGCAAACGATCAAATGAACGTTATCAAGAATGCTTTTATAGTCGTGCCAGGTGGGAAAGGTGAGGAGTGAATCCTGGCCAATAATAAACGCCAGCGACAGTTTCGGCCCTTGCTCCTGGCGCCATTCGCGCAGGGTTTGCGCTGAATATGAGGGCGTGTCGCGCTTAAGCTCGCGATCGTCGAGGATAAACAGCGGCTTATCATCGATGGCCAGCTCCAGCATATGCCTGCGTTGATCACTGGTGGCTTCGGGCTGCGGGCGGTGTGGCGGTACATTGTTGGGCACGATGATGACTTTATTGAGGCCGATTTGGTTGGCCAGAATTTCCACCGGTTTAAGATGACCGTAATGCACCGGATCGAAGGTGCCGCCGTACATTGCCTGTAACTGAGTCATATCAACCCTCTATAAAAACGTCTGCCAGCGCTTTATGGCAGAGCAATAAAGAGAGACTTTCCAGCTCGGGCCATACGGAGTATCCGTAATCCTGCTTGAAGGTGAGTTCTGCACGGGTCAGCAATGTGACGGACTGGCGTAACTGGTCGGCGTTAAGGCGAGCGAGTGCGTCGCTAACCAGTTGGCGGCGATTTTGCCACACCCGATGCTTGTCAAACAGTGAACGCAGCGGCGTATGGGCGGATTGCCGCTTCAGGTGCACCAGCAGCAGCAGTTCACGCTGTAGAGTACGCAGCAGGATAGCGGGTTCGCTGCCTTCCAGACGCAGTTGTTGCAGAACGTGCAGAACGCGCTTACTTTTACCGGCCAGCAGCGCATCAACCCAGTGATAAGGCGTAAAATGCGCGGCATCATTTACTGCCTGCTCAACGCGCGGCAGCGTCAGTTTACCATCCGGCCACAGAAGCGACAGGCGCTCCAGAGCCTGCACCAGCGCCAGCAGATTACCCTCGTAGCAGTAGCACAGCAACTGGCTGGCAGCGTCATCAAGCTGCAAATTATTATGCTGCGCGCGTGCGGCGAGCCAGCGCGGTAGCTGGGCATATTCCGGCGTCTGGCAGCTTACCTGCACCGCCCGGCTGGTAAGCGCCGTCATCCATGCGGCGTTTTCCTGGGCTTTAGTCAGCTTATTACCGCGAACGATCAGCAGTAAATCGTCATGCAGCATGCTGACAAGCGTCGCGAGCTGTTCGTTAATTGCTGCATTAGGGCCATTATCCGGCAGGATTAATAGCAGCGTTTGACGGCTGGAAAACAGGCTCATTGCCTGACTTAAAGAGAAAAGGGCAGGCCAGTCGGTACTGGTATCAATGGTGGCGGTGTGGTGTTCGAGAAAACCCTGGACGGCAGCGGCTTCGCGTATGACGTCCTGGCTCTCCTGCAACAACAACGGATCGTTGCCAAGTAGCAGATAGGCCGCGCGCAGCCCTTCAGTGAGCTGCGCGCGGAGTTGTTCCGGGTACAACCGAATCATCAGTTACCCAGCGTGGTGGAGACGCGATTGCCGGAGGTTGAAGTCGTGGTAACCGGCTTCTCATCCTCTTTGGTGGCTTCGACATCCGCAACGTGTACGCTCGGCAGTTTACGGATCAACTGCTCGGCTGCTTTGTCGTACATTTCCTGGATGATCATCTCCTGCTCGGCATCTTTCGCTAACGCTGCCTGCGGGTTATCGAAGAACGAGCGGTAGACTTTGGTCGTGATGGGGTAGATATCATGACCAGGGATCAGGACGCTGGCATTTACCGTCATCACCATCTGATATTCAGCAGTACGGCCATCCTGGAAAACAGATACCGTATCTTTCTGAATGGACGATGACCCCAGACGCAGGGAAGGAATATCCTTGCGCAGCGTACTGGCATCGACCAGTTCGACTCCGTTCAGACGCAGCTGATTACGAACAGCACGGCTTAATGGACCATTTGGATCGCCCGACTGGAAGATCATGGTTTTCATTGCGGTCGGCACCTGCGTAGTGCTACGCAGGTGCCAGCCACAACCAGCGGTGATTAACACCGCCAGAGATAACAACAATGTTGCCAGATATCGCACGCTTCCTCCCGCGCTTAGCCAACGACCAGATTGAGCAGTTTACCCGGAACGTAGATCACTTTACGCACGGTCACACCGTCGAGATATTTCGCGACCAGATGCTCCTGACTCGCACGCTCACGTACCTGCTCTTCGGTTGCATCCACCGCAACGGTAATTTTACCACGAACTTTACCATTTACCTGGACCACGACCAGAGTGGTATCTTCAACCATTGCGTTTTCGTCTGCGACCGGCCACGGCGTGTTGTCAATATCGCCTTCGCCGCCCAGTTCCTGCCACAGGGTAAAGCTGGCATGCGGGGTGAATGGGTTGAGCATGCGAACGACTGCCAGCAAGGCTTCACGCATCAGCGCGCGATCCTGTTCATTTTCCTGCGGCGCTTTCGCCAGCTTGTTCATCAACTCCATAATCGCTGCAATCGCGGTGTTAAAGGTTTGACGACGACCGATATCATCGGTCACTTTAGCGATGGTTTTGTGCACGTCGCGACGCAGCGCTTTTTGATCTTCGCTAAGACTGGCAACATCCAGCGCAACAGCTTCACCCTGCGTGGTATGTTCGTAGACCAGTTTCCAGACGCGTTTCAGGAAGCGGTTCGCGCCTTCCACGCCGGACTCCTGCCACTCAAGAGTCATGTCGGCCGGAGAGGCGAACATCATAAACAGACGTACGGTGTCGGCGCCGTAGCGTTCAACCATTTCCTGTGGGTCGATACCGTTGTTTTTCGATTTGGACATCTTGCTCATGCCGGTATAGACCAGTTCGCGGCCCTGCGGGTCGAAGGCTTTAACGATACGGCCTTTCTCGTCGCGCTCAACGGAAGCATCTTTCGGAGACACCCAGTTACGTTCGCCGCTTTCGCCAACATAGTAAAAGGCATCTGCCAGCACCATGCCCTGGCAAAGCAGTTGTTTAGCCGGTTCGTCAGAGTTAACCATGCCCGCGTCGCGCATTAGCTTGTGGAAGAAGCGGAAATACAGCAGGTGCATAATAGCGTGTTCGATTCCGCCGATATAAATATCGACCGGCAGCCAGTAGTTCGCCGCTTCGGGGTCCAGCATGCCCTGGTCGTACTGCGGGCAGGTGTAGCGCGCGTAGTACCAGGAGGACTCCATAAAGGTGTCAAAGGTATCGGTTTCGCGCAGCGCCGGCTGGCCGTTAACGATGGTTTTCGCCCACTCAGGATCGGCTTTAATTGGGCTGGTGATCCCGTCCATAACGACATCTTCCGGCAGAATAACCGGCAGTTGATCTTCCGGAGTCGGCATCACGGTACCGTCTTCAAGGGTTACCATTGGGATCGGCGCACCCCAGTAGCGCTGACGGGAAACTCCCCAATCGCGCAGGCGGTAGTTCACTTTACGTTCGCCAACGCCAAGAGATGCTAACTTATTAGCTATACCATTAAACCCTGCTTCGTGATCCAGACCATCGAATTCGCCAGAGTTAAACAGCACGCCTTTATCGGTCAGCGCCTGTTCGGAGAGATCGGGTGCTGAACCATCAGCAGCCAGGATAACCGGCTTGATGTTCAGGCCGTATTTGCTGGCAAACTCATAGTCGCGCTGATCGTGACCCGGAACGGCCATCACCGCGCCGGTGCCGTACTCCATCAACACAAAGTTTGCTGCCCATACCGGGATGGCTTCGCCGGTCAGCGGGTGAATCGCTTTGTAGCCGGTATCAATGCCTTTTTTCTCCATGATCGCCATGTCAGCTTCGGCAACTTTGGTATTACGGCATTCATCGATAAACGTCGCCAGCGCGGGATTATTGACGGCAGCCTGCTGCGCCAGCGGGTGACCCGCAGCGACGGCCAGGTAGGTGCAGCCCATAAAGGTGTCCGGGCGGGTCGTGTAGACGGTCAGCTTGTCGCTGTAGTCGTTAACATTGAAGGAGATCTCTACGCCTTCAGAGCGGCCAATCCAGTTACGCTGCATGGTCTTCACGGTGTCAGGCCAGTGATCCAGTTTCTCCAGATCATTCAGCAGCTCGTCAGCGTAGGCGGTGATTTTGATAAACCATTGCGGGATTTCTTTACGCTCAACTTTAGTGTCGCAGCGCCAGCAGCAGCCATCGATAACCTGCTCGTTCGCCAGCACGGTCTGGTCGTTCGGGCACCAGTTCACCGCGGAGGTTTTTTTGTAGACCAGGCCTTTTTTATACAGTTCGGTGAAGAACTTCTGCTCCCAACGGTAATATTCCGGGGTGCAGGTTGCCACTTCACGACTCCAGTCATAGCCGAAGCCCAGCTTTTTCAGCTGGTTTTTCATGTAGGCGATGTTGTCGTAGGTCCACGGGGCAGGCGCGGTGTTGTTTTTCACCGCAGCGCCTTCTGCAGGCAGACCAAACGCATCCCAGCCGATAGGCTGCAGGACATTTTTGCCCAACATGCGCTGGTAACGAGAAATCACGTCGCCAATGGTATAGTTGCGCACATGGCCCATGTGTAGTCGACCAGAAGGATAGGGAAGCATCGACAGGCAGTAATACTTCTCTTTGCTCTCGTCTTCGGTAACTTCAAAGGTACGCTTCTCGTCCCAGTGTTGCTGGACTTTCGATTCTATCTCTTCCGGGCGGTATTGCTCTTGCATGGCAGCCAGTGGTCCTGTTTTCAATACAGCTACAAAATGTAGCCAATGGAGGTGTTATTTCAGATCGGCATAGCATAGCCCAAACACTAACGTCAAAACAGCCTTTCACACACTTACCTGGATGAAAGCGATAGAGAATATTTCGCGACTCTGTGGATTGGCTGGCAGAGTAAGACGTAGATAACGTCTATCATTAGAAGAAGTTAACCACACCGGAGGCGAAAAGATGAACAAGGTTGCTCAATTCTACCGAGAGCTGGTGTCGACGCTCAGCGAGCGGTTACGCAATGGAGAACGCGATATTGATGCGCTGGTGGCGCAGGCCAGGGCAAAAATTAGTCAGTCCGGCGAGTTAACGCAGAGTGAAATCGAGAATGTAATCCACGCTGTCAGACGCGATCTGGAAGAGTTCGCGCTTAGTTATGAAGAGAGCCAGGATGAGCTCACTGATAGCGTCTTTATGCGGGTGATCAAAGAGAGCCTGTGGCAGGAGCTGGCGGATATAACCGATAAAACTCAGCTTGAATGGCGTGAGGTATTTCAGGATCTCAGCCACCACGGTGTTTATCACAGCGGTGAGGTAGTGGGGCTCGGCAATCTGGTGTGTGAGAAGTGTCATTATCATCTGCCGGTTTATACGCCAGATGTTCTTCCGCGTTGTCCAAAATGCGGCCACGACCAGTTCCAGCGTCGCCCATTTGAGCCTTAATAATAAGGCCAGGTGTGACATCTATACCTGGCATAGTGCAAATTGCAGTATGCCGGGTATATGTAGTAGTGTTGGTCTGGATCGCTAAATAAGATAAATAACGGTTTCATCAATCTCTAAAACGGGTGTCGAATATTAAAAAAATGCCAGCGCCGAAGCGCCAGCATTTATTTTTGGGTTGAAACAGGAAGCTAATCGTCAGATTATCGCTTCATATTAATTGACGGTGTTAATGATAGTGTTCTTAAACTGCTGCGTGCCACCCATGTTGCTGGCGTAATCATGTGAAGAGTTTAATAACAGGTTAGTGGCAGATAGCGTACCTGTTCCGCAGGTGGACATATAAAAGAAACCGCAGCGATATCCGCCGTTAACCACATGTTTTGCCGTCATGGTCAGCGTTCCATTCGCCCCGATATGGCCACGATTAGTGATATTGCCATAACCCTGAGTGCTTAAGTACATATCTGAAGTAGCGAGAATATTATTTTCATTATAAAGCTCCTTATATGTTTGCAGTGTCACGCTAGTTCCCTTGATATTGCCATAATTGTAGGTGGCGAAGTTATCAATATAAATACTATCTCCGCTCATATAGCCTTTATTCGTAAGTTGGTAACTTTGGGTTGTCAGCGTATCGGAAGCCTGCATATAACTGTTTTTTGCCAGATCTACAGTGCCATTGGTTTGAACAATAACATTGCCGCCAGAGATAGTCCCCGAATTGGTAATTTCACCGCCGGTCAGGCTATCATCCTTTTTCGCCTGAAGTACCAGGTTGCCATCACCGTAAATATTTCCACTTACTTTAAGTGTATCCCCTCCAAAGGTCACTAGCGTATTCATACCTTTGATCGAACCACCATTGTCAATATTACCGGCGGCTGCCGCTACTAACTGGTTATCAGAGGATAGAGTGGAACCTTTTGTTGTTTTCAGGTTGCCGCCAGTGGTGACATTTAATGCATTGGTGGCTTTTAGCGTACCGCTATTCTCAATGTTTCCGGACGCATTGACTAACAACTGGCTAGTGCTGGAAATTGCCCCGCTATTTGTTAGAGAGCTCAGAGTGTTGAGCACCGTGGTGTTCGTGGTAGATATATTCCCCGTATTTTTAAGGTTCCCGACGGAGGCCATCTGAGTAACCAAACCGTTGCTGGTAATCGAACCTTCGTTGATAAGTGAACCATTGCTACTCATGGTCAGAGTGGTATTCGCAATAATTGTGCCTTTATTACGGACACCGAAGCCTAGATTGTTACCGGTCATGCTAATGCTATTGGCTTTAATCCCCCCCAGTTTACTGATATCAATGCTATATTCAGGGATTAAAGTTTGGAAGATTGTCGCTGATTTACCGGCAGAAGCCATCGCGCCGGTGCTATTATCAAATGTAAAGTTTCCGCCCCCCACCATGGCATTAGTTGCCGTTACGGAGCCGTTAATCGCGATAGCGTCTGCGAGTAGAACGGCATAACTGTTGGTCGCGTCCATACCATTTTGACCAATGGTCAATTTGCCGCCGGTGACGGTGTAGCTGGCAATAGCGCCTGTATCGCTCAGCGCCACTTTCCCGGTGGTTAACACCGCCTTATTGGTGTTGATAAAGCTACAGCCTGAACAGGAGATGCCGTTAGGGTTAGCAACGATAACATCCGCTTTTTGACCTGTGACCTCGATAAATCCATTGAGCGCACTGGACTTTTTCGAGATGACTTCATTAAGAATAACGCTGGCGCTGCCGTTTCCCAGATTGTTATTTTTGGCAATATTGCCCAGAGTGCTGTGCGTCAGATCGTTGGTGCTATTATTTAGTATCATGCCTTTGCTATCGACATTGAAATCACGATACATATTATGTGAGACACCAGCCGCATTGGGTTTTTCAATATCAATGACCTTTGTACCGGATAGATGGGTATAGGTCGTTGGGTCAGCATACACAAAGCTTGAGCCCAGCGCAGCTGTCAGTGCGAGATAAGAAACTTTGAATTTAAACATTAAATATATTCCTTTATAAAATTATGCCAGAGTTAAGCGATTATTGGATTTTTAAAGTTATTAATACCTCCATTGTAATGAAAATCCCAGGTTAAGAGTGTCGCTATGAAAAGAGTCTGGTTTCACTACGGGAGTACCGATAAAAAAATCATACTGCGTGGAGAATAATTTACCGCGAACGCCACCGACAGTCCCGGATATCACTTTTCCCTTGTTATATCCTTCCATGCCGATAATGCGACCAATATCTACACCTACGTATAGTTGCTGGTCAGAGGGGGTAATATCCCAAATAAAATCATTACGCCAGTACCAGCCTTGATTTCCTGAAAGAGTATTTTCACCATCAAATCCACGTACCGTCCAGCGGTTGCCAATATTAAATTGGTTATCCGTTGATAATATATCCGGGCTGAATTGAGCATTAATATGGGAGGCATAGCTGAATTTATCTCCCGTGGCGTCAAACTTCATTAAAGCTTGAATATCGGCATGAATGACTCGTGAAAGTCTACTGTATAACCCGGCTGCTGCTTCCGGCGTTGGCATTGAGCTAAGCCAGGGCAGGTTGCGCTGTATGCCCAGACTGGCATCAACGAGTGTGTTATTGAAATAGCGCTGTTGACGTACAGTGATTTCCCAGACCGGGTTTTGTTTACGCATCACGCTAATTTCACTGCCGCCAAAATAGTAGCGCGATATACCTTTTGATATTCGGGCATCAAGTGTGGTTTTCTGGTCCCGGGTATGGGAAAGTAAATGAGACAATGTTGCACTGGCATAGCGATTTTTACTTTTGTATTCAATGGTTGAGTAATTTCCCTGAAACGACTGCCGGTATTCACTCTGCGCGCCGTAAAGACTCAATGACCAATATCCAAAGGGAATGGAATAATAGAGGCTATTATTCTGATTGCCATCATTATGCTGACTGAATTCAATATCTCTGCCTGCGGAAAAGTAGAGAATGTCATTGAGCGTCGTTAAATCATAAAGGTAAAGCGCGGCTCCGGCTTGATAACGCCCGCTGGCACGGCTTCCTGCATCATCCAGCCATGCACCCACCTGCCATTTTTTTGCCAGATGTCGTGTGATTTCAATATCGCTTTCCGCATTATTTTTTCCGGGTAAGATTTTCATCTGCGCCGATGAGCCTGGTAAACGCTGTAAGTTAGCCATTCCTTGTTCCAGGTCAGTGAGCTTCAGTATATCCCCTGTGGCGGCAGGTATAGCGTTCCATAGACTGGTTGTTGCACTATTGTCGGAGGACCAGTTAATATCACCGATATTGCCATATGTAAGAGCAATGTTCAGAATACCGTCATTCAGAGATTGTTCCGGGACATCGATAAGTGAAGTGATGTATCCCTGGGCGATAAGTTCATTTTGTAAGGTTGTCGCGAGCAGGCGTATACCTTCAATACCCAGACACTTATTTTCGGCCTGGGCCGTGATAGCACCTGTCAGATGCCTGGTCAGCTTTTCGTGCGCGGAAAGAATTTCAATATGCTTGATATAGCGGCAGGTTATTTCCACGGGGAAGTTTATTTTATACTTACGTGATCCAAATCCCGATGGCTGATATTCCTGCGGTTCAGGCGTTAATGCGCTCTGACGTGCTTTGTCCCGCTCGGCCTGATTGGCGTTGCTGTTAGAGACATTCGCAAAAGTGAATGAAGTAAAAAAAATATAAAATAAGAAAGCAATAATCAGGTTTCTTTTACTATTTTCCATGAAGCAAGTTCCATTTGTTTCATTTGATGGATTGGTCTGTAGCTAAGGATAGTCAGGATGTTTTGACGCTCGCCGTTGGCTTAGCTAACTGGTATGGGTATGCAAACTTAATAATATTATTTTTATAGGGTGGCAGGCTAAGAAGTTACATCCGATGCTCATTGTTGTTGTAAATGGTTGCATTATGTTAGCGATGTGGGATTAGGCAATCCACGATGGCAAAGCTGAATTTATAATGAACTGGTCATTTCAATTGATGAAATATTGCGTGTGAGGTTGAATATATTTGTAGTGATTATTTAATGAGGTCTAAACAATGATTAACAATATGACAGGAAGCGGGATAGTGTGGGGCGCAGAAAAAAGTGGCGTACACTTTGTGTGTACGCCAGAAGCTTAATGTAGAATTTTGGCGAGGAAGTCTTTTGCTCGTTCTGATTGTGGGTTAGCAAAAAACGCTTCTTTATCGGCGTCTTCAACAATTTTTCCTTCATCCATAAAGATAACCCGGTTGGCTACCTTACGAGCAAAGCCCATTTCATGAGTGACGACCATCATGGTCATTCCTTCATTAGCCAGTTCAACCATCACGTCCAGTACTTCATTAATCATCTCCGGGTCAAGCGCGGAAGTGGGCTCGTCAAACAGCATTGCAATTGGGTCCATACACAATGCTCGGGCGATGGCTACACGCTGCTGTTGGCCACCCGAGAGCTGAGCGGGATATTTTTCTGCATGCGCGGAAAGCCCTACGCGCTCCAGCAGTTTTAGCCCTTTTGTACGTGAAGCGGTTTTATCACGATTGAGCACCTTGACCTGAGCCAGCGTGAGGTTATCGATAATCGACAAATGCGGGAATAACTCGAAGTGCTGGAATACCATTCCAACGCGAGAGCGTAGTCTGGCCAGATTGGTCTTTTTATCATTAACCGTGGTGCCATCAACGAGAATGTGACCTTGTTGTATTGGCTCCAGACCGTTAACGGTTTTAATCAGCGTCGATTTACCGGAGCCTGATGGCCCACAGACCACCACAACTTCGCCTTTTTTCACTTCCGTAGAGCAATCGGTCAGCACCTGAAAGTGACCATACCATTTTGAAACGTTTTTCAGGGTAATCATTACACAGTCCTTTTCTTCAACCAACTGACCAACAGAGATGCGCTGAGACTAACAGCAAAATAGACGGCACCTGCGAACAGGATCATCTCTACCTGGGTTCCGTCACGCTCGCCGATAGTGGAGGCAGTACGGAAAAAATCGGCCAGGCTCAGAACATAGACCAGCGAGGTATCCTGGAATAGTACGATACCCTGAGTCAGCAGCAGCGGTACCATGGCGCGGAATGCCTGTGGCAGGATCACCAGCCTCATGGATTGCCAGTGGGTCATGCCCAGCGCCAGCGCCGCGCTGGACTGGCCGCGAGAGATACTCTGAATGCCGGCGCGGATAATTTCCGAGTAGTACGCTGCTTCAAACATGGAGAAGGCGATCATCGCCGAAATCAAACGAATGTCAGTTTTTGGCGACAGACCAAGCACGTTCTGCAGGAAGCCCGGAACAATCAGATAAAACCACAGCAGTACCATCACCAGCGGAATGGAGCGGAAGACGTTAACGTAGGTTTTGGCAAACCACGCCAGCGGCAGGAAACTCGACAGGCGCATGACGGCCAGGATCGTCCCCCAGACAATCCCGATAATAATCGCGGTCACGGTGATTTTTAGGGTGATGACCAGTCCTGCCAGCAGGTATGGCATGGAAGGAATAATGGAACTCCAGTCAAAATCGTACATTATTTGCCCCCCATATTGCCCGGCAGGCGGACCTTACGTTCGACCACGTACATGATCAGCATAATAACGGCGTTGATAAACACGTAGGCGAGGGTGATTGCGGTAAACGACTCCCAGGCATGGGCCGAGTAGTCCAGCAGTTTGCCCGCCTGCGCAGCCATATCGGCAAGTCCGATAGTGGAAGCGATGGCCGAGTTTTTCACCAGGTTCATCATTTCAGAGGTCATTGGTGGCACGATAACGCGATAGGCATTAGGCAGCAGCACGTAACGGTAGGTTTGCGGTAGCGTTAGCCCCATTGCCAGCCCGGCGTTTTTCTGTCCGCGCGGCAGGGACTGGATACCGGAACGAACCTGCTCACAGACGCGCGCGGCAGTAAATAATCCCAGACACAGCATCGAGGAAACGAAGAACTGAATATTGGGATCCAGCTCGGACTTAAACCACATGCCGATGTTTTCCGGCAGGAGTTCAGGTACCACCAGATACCAGGTAAAGAATTGAACGATAAGCGGAACGTTACGAAAAAGTTCAACGTAACAGGTGCCGATGCTGGATAGCAGACGGTTAGGGACCGTACGAAGAATACCGAATAGCGAACCCACAAAAAACGCGATAATCCAGGCCGTTACCGACAGGGTGACGGTGACCTGAAAACCACTCCACAGCCAGCCTAAATAGGTGGTATTGCCGAACGGGGCCTGTTGCAGGAATATTCCCCAGTTCCAGTCTATTGACATAAATGACTCCTGGAAAAAAAGGGTAGCAGCGCTACCCTCGAAGATTGTTGCTCAGCCTGTTTCGGTATTCGCGGCGGCTGGGGAACGACCAGCCGCCGTATAGTCTGTCCGCGCCGTAACAACAATCGGGAGGGTGGGATCCCCCGCCCTTTGTTTTTTTAATTAGTTAAGAGCTTTATCGTTGGGTGATTTGAACAGCGCTTTCATCTCGTCTGAGAGTTCAAAGTTCATATTCAGATTCTTTGGCGGAATTGGATTTTTAAACCACTTATCGAACCATTTTTCGGCTTCACCGGAGGTCTGGACATGGGCGACCGTCTCATCTACCAGCGTTTTGAACTGTGGATCGTCTTTACGCATCATGCAGCCGTAGGCTTCCTGAGACTGAGACGTACCGACAATCTCCCAGTTATCCGGTTTCTTCGCTTTCGCTCGTTCGCCCGCCAGCAGTGCGTCATCCATCATAAAGGCCACCGCGCGACCGCTTTCCAGAGTACGGAAAGAGTCACCGTGATCTTTTGCACTGATAATGCGCATGTTCATTTTTTTCTCATCGTTCAGCTTGTGCAGTAGAATTTCAGAGGTGGTGCCGGAGGTGACGACGACGGCTTTATCTTTCAGGTCCGGGAAGTCTTTAATCGCGCCGCCTTTTTTCACCAGCAGACGGGTACCAACAACGAAAATGGTGTCGGAGAAGGCCGCCTGTTTTTGACGTTCAAGATTATTAGTAGTAGAGCCGCATTCGAAATCATAAGTGCCGTTTTGTAGCAGCGGAATACGGTTTTGTGAAGTGACCGGGATCAGCTTGACCTGCAGATCCGGTTTGTTCAGCTTCTTCTTGATGGCATCAACGATCGCATTCGAGTAGTCCTGAGAATAGCCAACGACCTGCTGCTTGTTGTCATAGTAAGAGAACGGAACGGATGATTCACGGTGACCGACGACGATAACGCCGTTTTTGGCAATTTTATCCAGAGTGCTCTGACCAGCGGTTGCTGCCGCATCTTCAGCATGTGCCGCACCGGCGGTCAGGCCCATGACCAGCATAGCTGCGGCCAGTTTACGTAATTGCATATCCGACTCCTTATCCTCAGCGCCGTCAGACGCTATTGATACCGATTGTGAATGTGTGTGCTTTTTATTGCTGCCGTCTATGTGTGCAGCATTTGTATGTGTTTGTTAGCATTTAGTTTGGCTTGATGTAAAGATTTTGCTCTTATATTGTTGATTTTTGCGAAGCGCACCGCACCATTTAAAGGCAAAATCCTTCCATTGCACCAAAATAGCGCCGCTTGTTGATCTGTGATAGTGCAACCAGGTTGTACCCTCTAAGAATCGCGTTGCTACATGAATTTATTAAGCAAAGCTCGTGCCAGAATGGGACGATAAAAAAGAGGGTAACCGCGGCGACGAATGCCACCGCGGTAGAAGAGAAGAGCAGTAATTATTGACGGCGCTGGCGCAGGCTCATCAGCAGCGCACCAAAACCAAACAGAACAGTTAACACCCACAGCGGCCAGTTCCCCGTACGAGCGTACGGCGTCAGGCCTGAAGTAGGCGTCACTTCAGTCGTTAATACGGCACGAGTGAATTGCGGGATCATCTCCTGAACTTCACCGCGTGGACCGATAACCGCAGTAATACCGTTATTGGTGCTGCGCAGCAGCGGGCGGGCCAGTTCCAGCGCGCGCATCCGCGCCATCTGGAAGTGCTGCCACGGGCCGATAGATTTACCGAACCACGCGTCATTAGAGATGGTTAACAGAAAATCAGTATCCGGGCGGAAGTTATCCCGCACCTGCTCGCCAAGAATGATCTCGTAGCAGATAGCCGCTGTCAGACGCATATTATGCGCAACCAGTTGCGGCTGTACGTAAGGCCCGCGGCTGAAAGAGGACATCGGCAGGTCGAAAAACGGCGCCAGCGGACGCAGAATCGACTCCAGCGGCACAAACTCACCAAACGGCACCAGATGATTTTTGTTATAGCGATTCTTTGAGTCGTAACTGTACGGGTTATCTTTGCCCAGCGTAATAATGGTGTTGTAAGTATCGTAGCGATTCTGCGCGTTCAGACGCGCATCGACGATACCGGTGATAAGCGAGCTGTTTTTCGACCGCATCAGGTCATCCAGCATGCTCAGGAAACGCTGCTGATTAATTTCCAGATCGGGAATTGCGGACTCGGGCCAGACGATCAACTGCGATTTACCGATGTGCGGCTGGGTGAGATCAAGGTAAGTTTTCAGAGTGTTAACTAACTGACTTTCTTCCCATTTCATCGACTGAGGTATGTTGCCCTGTACCAGCGAAACCGTGGTTACGCGCTCCGGCAGCAACTGATACCACTGAATATAGCGAAGCGGGAAGGGCAGGGCGAACAGCACGATGGCGGCGATCAGCGGCTTCCAGTTGCGCTGCACAACTGCTAATACCAGCAGGCCGCTGACCATCATCAACAGGAAGTTAATCGCCTCAACGCCCATAATGGGAGCCAGTCCTTTTAGCGGGCCATCAATCTGGCTGTAGCCGAACTGTAACCATGGGAAGCCGGTCAGTACCCAGCCGCGCAGGAACTCGGTAATTTGCCACACCACCGGGGCGGCGATAGCAACGCGTATCCAATTGGTTCCTGGCCACAGGCGCGAAAGAATACCGGCAAATAATCCGGTGTAAAGGGAGAGATACGCGGCCAGTAGTACAACCAGGAAAACGTTGATCGGCCCCGGCATGCCGCCAAACTGCGCGATGCTGACGTAGACCCAATTAATACCGGAGCCGAATAGCCCTAAACCCCAGAAATAGCCAATCGCGGCGCTTTGCAGGGGACGGCGGTTGAGGGTTAAACCTTGCAGGCCAATTAACGAAATAAGGGCTGCGGGCCAGACGTCATAAGGTGAAAAAGCCAGCGTTCCGCTGGCTCCGAATAACAGCGCCAGCAGCAAACGTACGCGCTGGCGTTCAATAAGAGAGGCAAATACCATTTAGGTTAATCGTCCCGTTGGATTAGTCTTCCAGCTTTGGCTGCGGGGCATCATCAGGAAGCTTTACATGTACCTGAATAATACGTCGACTGTCAGCCATTGCGACCTTGAATTGGTAACCATCAATATCGATAGACTCGCCGCGGGCAGGCAGATGACCAAACGCCTGCATCACCAGGCCGCCAATGGTGTCGACTTCTTCATCACTGAAATGGGTGCCGTAGGCTTCATTAAAGTCTTCGATTGAGGCCAGCGCGCGCACTGTCCACGTGTGGCGGCTCAACTGACGGAAATCGATATCTTCCTCTTCGTCGTATTCGTCTTCTATTTCACCGACGATCAGCTCAAGGATGTCTTCAATGGTCACCAGACCCGAGACGCCGCCAAACTCATCGATAACGATAGCCATATGATAACGCTGGGAGCGGAACTCCTTCAGCATGCGGTCAACCCGCTTGCTCTCTGGCACGACAACCGCCGGACGCAACACTTTTTCCATGCTGAAGGCTTCGGCATCGCTACGCATAAACGGCAGCAGATCTTTAGCCATCAGAATCCCTTCGATGTGATCTTTGTCTTCGCTGATCACCGGGAAACGCGAGTGGGCGGATTCGATAATCACATCGAGGCACTCGTCCAGCGTCTGGTTGCGTTTCAGGGTAATCATCTGCGAGCGGGGGATCATGATGTCGCGGACGCGCTGGTCGGCGATATCCATTACCCCTTCGAGCATATCGCGCGTATCTTCGTCGATAAGATCGTTTTGCCCGGAATCACGGATCAGCGCCAGCAGTTCGTCACGATTTTTGGGTTCACCGTGAAAGAGCTGGCTGAGTAACAGGGAGAAGAATCCCTTTTTGCTGTTTACTGTGTCGCTACTGTGTGAATTGTCGTCGCTCATGGCGTCGTATGGGTTCTCGTGTTAGTTAAATAGTCGCTCGTCACGCGTATACTCAGCGCCCGGCATAGCGGCCAGTCGCCGGCAAAGCCAGCAACAGGTTATTCCTTCTCGGCAATGTACGGATCCTCATAGCCCAGAGCAAGCATTATCTCTGTTTCGAGGGATTCCATCTCTTCCGCTTCTTCATCAATGATATGGTCATAGCCCAAAAGATGCAGACTACCGTGGATAACCATATGCGCCCAGTGCGCTTCCAGCGGTTTGCCTTGCTCTTTCGCTTCCTGTTCAACCACCTGACGGCAGATAACCAGATCGCCAAGCAGCGGAATTTCAATGCCTGGCGGGGCTTCGAACGGGAAAGAGAGCACGTTAGTCGGTTTGTCTTTCCCACGCCAGGTCAGGTTCAGATCGTGGCTTTCCGCTTCATCAACCAGACGAATCGTGAGTTCCGACTCCTCCTGGAACTGCGAGATAACGCTATCGACCCAGCGCTGAAACAGGGCTTCATCAGGCATTCCGCTGTTATCTTCGCAAGCCAGCTGTAAATCGAGAATGACCTGACTCATTTATGCTCCTGTTCCTGGGCCTCGCGTTTGCGCTCGGCGGCCAGTTCTGCTTTACGTTTTTGGTCTGCTTCTTCCCATGCTTCATAGGCGTTAACGATGCGAGCGACCACCGGGTGGCGTACGACGTCTTCGCTATGGAAGAAGTTGAAGCTGATCTCATCGACCTCTGCCAGCACTTCAATTGCGTGGCGCAGGCCCGATTTAGTGCTGCGCGGCAGGTCAATCTGCGTGACGTCGCCGGTAATGACCGCCTTAGAGTTAAAGCCGATACGAGTCAGGAACATTTTCATCTGTTCGATGGTTGTGTTCTGGCTTTCATCAAGAATGATAAACGCATCGTTTAGCGTCCGGCCGCGCATATAGGCCAGCGGCGCGACTTCAATGACATTACGCTCAATCAGCTTTTCGACTTTCTCGAAGCCGAGCATCTCGAACAGCGCGTCGTACAGCGGGCGCAGGTATGGGTCAACTTTCTGGCTCAGATCGCCGGGCAGGAAGCCCAGCTTTTCGCCGGCCTCAACCGCCGGGCGGGTCAGAAGAATACGGCGGATCTCCTGACGCTCCAGCGCGTCTACTGCTGCGGCGACCGCCAGATAGGTTTTCCCGGTCCCGGCAGGCCCGACACCGAAGGTGATGTCATGGTCGAGAATATTGGCGATGTACTGCGCCTGATTCGGCGTACGCGGCTTAATCACGCCACGCCTGGTTTTGATATTAACGGCCTTGCCGTAGTCCGGCACGCTTTCGGCGCTTTGTTCCAGCACGCGGGCTTCTTTGATCGCCAGATGAATTTGTTCCGGTTCAATATCCTGAGTCTCGCCGCGCATTGGCGCAGTATCGACGTAAAGAGTGCGCAGGATATCCGCCGCAGCGGTGACGCAAATCGGTCGACCGGTCAGTTTAAAGTGGTTGTCACGACGATTAATCTCGATGCCGAGACGGCGCTCCAGCTGTTTAATGTTGTCATCAAACGGGCCGCACAGGCTCAGCAGACGGGCATTGTCTGCGGGCTCAAGGGTGATTTCGCGAGTGTCTGTATTCAAACTATTCCTCTTATGTATAAGGTAGCCGGAAGGTAAACATTCACCGGCCTGTCAGGAAATTATTCACGTCATCGGAATATGGCGCAAGCATCGCTATAGATATTGGGTTGAGGGGAGGAAATACAAGGCCTGCTGGAGCCAGCAGGCCTGAACGGATTATGGCTGATAAATACTAACACCAGAATCGTTTTCTTTACGGGTACGAGCAATCACCGACTCCGGGCTTTCCGCGATGCGCAGACCCATTTCGTCCTCGGTGCGCACCACTTTACCGCGCAGGGAGTTTGTCCAGACGTCGGTAATTTCGACATCGACAAACTTACCGATCATCTCAGGCGTACCTTCAAAGTTCACCACACGGTTGTTCTCGGTGCGGCCAGATAACTCCATAATGCTTTTACGTGAGGTGCCTTCCACCAGAATGCGCTGCACGGTGCCGAGCATACGGCGGCTCCAGGCCGTTGCTTGCTGGTTGATACGCTCCTGCAGAATATACAGACGCTGTTTTTTGTCCTCTTCTGGTACGTCATCGACCATGTCGGCCGCCGGTGTTCCCGGACGTGCTGAGAAGATGAAGCTGTAGCTCATATCGAAATTCACATCGGCAATCAGCTTCATGGTCTGCTCGAAATCCTGAGTGGTTTCGCCTGGGAAGCCGACGATGAAGTCGGAGCTGATCTGAATATCCGGGCGTGCCGCGCGCAGTTTGCGGATAATCGCTTTATATTCCAGCGCCGTGTGGGTCCGGCCCATCAGGTTCAACACGCGGTCGGAACCGCTCTGCACCGGCAGATGCAGGAAGCTGACCAGCTCTGGCGTATCGCGGTAAACCTCGATGATATCGTCGGTGAACTCGATTGGATGGCTGGTGGTAAAGCGGATCCGGTCAATACCGTCGATCGCCGCAACCAGACGTAGCAGATCGGCAAAACTACCAGGGGTGCCGTCGTAGTTTTCCCCGCGCCAGGCGTTCACGTTCTGCCCGAGCAGGTTGACTTCACGCACGCCCTGAGCCGCAAGCTGGGCGATTTCAAACAGAATATCATCGCCTGGGCGGCTGACTTCCTCACCACGAGTGTAAGGTACCACGCAGTAGGTGCAGTACTTGTTGCAGCCTTCCATAATGGAAACAAAGGCGCTTGGGCCTTCGGCACGCGGTTCCGGCAGGCGATCGAATTTTTCGATTTCCGGGAAGCTGATGTCGACGACCGGGCTGCGGTTGCCTCGTACCGAGTTGATCATTTCCGGCAGACGATGCAGGGTCTGCGGCCCAAAAATAATATCGACATAGTGGGCGCGCTGGCGAATATGGTCGCCTTCCTGAGAGGCCACGCAGCCGCCGACGCCGATGATCAGGTTGGGATTCTTCTCTTTCAGCAGCTTCCAGCGTCCTAGCTGATGGAAAACTTTTTCCTGTGCCTTCTCACGGATTGAGCAGGTATTGAGCAGCAGCACATCTGCTTCTTCCGCCACTTCGGTGAGTTGATACCCGTGGGTGGCATCCAGCAGATCGGCCATCTTTGATGAATCATATTCGTTCATCTGACAGCCCCAGGTTTTAATATGGAGTTTTTTTGTCATCGACTTGCTCATGCTTAATGTAGATATACCCAAAGTCAGTATCTTCACCGGAGGTTGCTCTGCAATGTGAAGGGTGACGGATATAAGCCAGGATTGCAGGGCGCGTATTGTAATGCTTTGACCGCGCCCTGACCAGTACGACTGTAATCACCACAAGGTGAATAAAAATCCGGTAAACTCAGGAGATTCTGGTTTAAGGATAATAGCCATGACAATTCATGCAACAGATGTCGTTATCGTCGGCGGCGGGATGGTTGGCGGCGCCCTGGCGCTTGGCCTGGTGCAGCAAGGTTTTACGGTGACGGTCATTGAAAAAAACGCACCACCAGCTTTTGATGCTTCTTCACCGCCTGACGTGCGTATTTCGGCAATCAGCGCGTCATCGGTAGGGCTACTTAAACGTCTGGGCGTCTGGGACGCCGTACGAGCAATGCGCGCGCATGCGTACCGCCAGTTGGAGACCTGGGAGTGGGAAAGCGCTCATGTCGTCTTTAACGCCGCAGAGCTGAAACTGCCGGAACTGGGCTATATGGTGGAAAATAACGTTCTGCAGCTTGCCCTGTGGCATGCGCTGGAAGCCCATGAACGCATATCGCTGCAGGTGGGGACATCGCTCCAGGCGATGCGGCGTGGAGAAACGTACACCTCCTTAACGCTGACCGACGGCAGCCAGCTTGCTGCGCGGCTGGTGGTGGGCGCGGACGGCGCCAGTTCGCAAGTGCGTCAGCTGGCCGGAATCGGCATCCACGCGTGGCAGTATCAGCAATCCTGTATGTTAATCAGCGTACAGTGTGCGGACGATCCCGGCGATAGTACCTGGCAGCAGTTCACCCCAGCGGGGCCACGGGCGTTTTTACCGCTGTTCGACCATTGGGCTTCGCTGGTGTGGTACGACTCGCCTGCGAGGATCCGCCAACTGCAGGGAATGAGTATGGCTCAACTGCAGCAGGAAATTATCCGCCACTTCCCGTCCCGGCTGGGAGAAGTTACGCCGCTGAGCGCGGGCGCATTCCCGTTAACCCGCCGCCATGCATTGCAATATGTGAAGCCGGGACTGGCGCTGGTGGGCGATGCTGCGCACACCATTCATCCGCTAGCGGGACAGGGGGTTAACCTCGGTTATCGCGATGTTGATGCGCTGCTTGATATTCTTGGCAGAGCAAACGCGCACGGTGAAGAGTGGGCCAGCCTGCCGGTACTTAAGCGGTATCAGACGCGGCGTCGGGCGGACAACTTTATTATGCAGTCGGGAATGGATCTGTTTTACTCCGGCTTTAGCAACGATCTACCGCCGGTGCGTATATTGCGAAATTTAGGGCTGATGGCGGCCGAGCGCGCTGGTGTGCTGAAACGGCAGGCGCTGAAATACGCGCTGGGCTTGTAATGCTGATATACCCCGGCTTGTGCAGGTGAAGCTGGGGTATGGAGTGATGATGCGCATAGCGTAAACGACAAACAGCAAAAAGCTCGCCGAAGCGAGCTTTTTGCTTTCTGTTGGCTGGGGTACGAGGATTCGAACCTCGGAATGCCGGAATCAGAATCCGGTGCCTTACCGCTTGGCGATACCCCAATTTTATTTTGGCTCTCTTGTGTTGAAGTCAGACTTAAGCACAGTCTGGATAGACTTCAACAAGCGCTCTCTGAAGCGAGCGTCTTTTAAAATTGGCTGGGGTACGAGGATTCGAACCTCGGAATGCTGGTATCAGAAACCAGAGCCTTACCGCTTGGCGATACCCCAACAAGCTTTTGGATTTATCGAACTGAATCAATAATTCCTTTGTATGGTGGCTACGACGGGATTCGAACCTGTGACCCCATCATTATGAGTGATGTGCTCTAACCAACTGAGCTACGTAGCCCAAATTTTA
>DASYFN010000075.1:0-14564 GCA_036498385.1 Klebsiella sp. | reverse complement strand
TCATTCCATTTGATAGCGGTGTTTTTCGCGAGGATGGTAATCCCACGCTCTTTCTCCAAATCGTTGGAGTCCATCACTCGTTCTTGTGCTTCAGTACGCGCGTCGAACGTACCGGATTGCTGTAGCAGCTTATCAACCAGGGTAGTTTTACCATGGTCAACGTGCGCGATGATGGCGATATTACGCAGATTTTCGATCACAACTTTGCCTCAGGCATTAGAAATAGCGCGTTATTGTACACGGATTAATCGCAGTACAAAACAGGATCACAAACATCCTCCGCAAACAAGTATTGCAGAGATTCTTTGTGATCGCTTTCACGGAGCGTTAAAAGGGTTATTAAAGGTCAATTGCACCAAATAAGTGCTCAGCGTTCACACAAATGCACCATATTGGTGCATTTAATTCATTTTGGTGCGGCCCTTTTGCACGATGAGGTGCATCATAACGCCTTTTGGGGGCAATTTAAAAGTTGGCACAGATTTCGCTTTATATTTTTTAAGGCAACAACGCCACTTTTAGTAAATAGAAAGTTTTCGTTTCCACGACGACAATGACTAATCCGGGAGAGTTTAAGTATGTCCGCTGAACACGTTTTGACGATGCTGAACGAGCATGAAGTGAAGTTTGTCGATCTACGCTTCACCGATACCAAAGGTAAAGAACAGCACGTTACTATTCCTTCACATCAGGTAAACGCCGAATTCTTCGAAGAAGGCAAAATGTTTGATGGCTCCTCGATTGGCGGCTGGAAAGGTATTAACGAATCCGACATGGTTCTGATGCCGGATGCAACCACCGCGCTGATCGACCCGTTCTATGAAGAACCGACTCTGATTATCCGCTGCGACATCCTGGAACCAGGCACCCTGCAGGGCTATGACCGCGACCCGCGTTCCATTGCTAAGCGCGCTGAAGAATATCTGCGCTCTACCGGCCTTGCTGACACCGTGCTGTTCGGGCCAGAACCAGAGTTCTTCCTGTTCGACGACATCCGTTTTGGTGCGTCCATCTCCGGTTCCCACGTTGCTATCGATGATATCGAAGGCGCATGGAACTCCTCCACCAAATACGAAGGCGGCAACAAAGGCCACCGTCCGGGCGTGAAAGGCGGTTACTTCCCGGTTCCGCCAGTAGACTCTTCTCAGGATATCCGCTCCACCATGTGTATGATCATGGAAGAGATGGGCCTGGTTGTTGAAGCTCACCACCACGAAGTGGCGACTGCGGGTCAGAACGAAATCGCTACCCGCTTTAACACCATGACCAAAAAAGCGGACGAAATTCAGATTTACAAATACGTTGTGCACAACGTTGCACACCGTTTCGGCAAAACCGCGACCTTTATGCCAAAACCAATGTTTGGCGATAACGGTTCCGGTATGCACTGCCACATGTCTCTGTCCAAGAACGGCGTAAACCTGTTCTCCGGCGACAAATACGCAGGCCTGTCTGAACAAGCGCTGTACTACATCGGCGGCGTTATCAAACACGCTAAAGCGATTAACGCCCTGGCTAACCCGACCACCAACTCCTACAAGCGTCTGGTCCCGGGTTACGAAGCGCCGGTTATGCTGGCTTACTCTGCCCGTAACCGTTCCGCGTCTATCCGTATTCCGGTTGTCACCTCTCCGAAAGCGCGCCGTATCGAAGTTCGCTTCCCGGACCCGGCGGCTAACCCGTACCTGTGCTTCGCTGCGCTGCTGATGGCTGGCCTTGACGGTATCAAGAACAAAATCCATCCGGGCGAAGCCATGGATAAAAACCTGTACGATCTGCCGCCGGAAGAAGCGAAAGAGATCCCACAGGTTGCTGGCTCTCTGGAAGAAGCACTGAATGCGCTGGACGCAGACCGTGAATTCCTGACCGCTGGTGGCGTATTCACCAACGACGCAATCGATGCATACATCGCCCTGCGTATGGAAGAGAACGACCGCGTACGTATGACTCCGCACCCGGTTGAGTTCGAACTGTACTACAGCGTCTAATTTTGCTGTAAATCCGCGGTATTCCGTGTTGTGGCGTGGGGTACCAAGGATGTTTTGTTGCCGTGGAAACTTTCAGCCCATCTCAGGATGGGCTTTTTTCTCCACCAACACGCTGATCTCATGAGCTTTTTATTCATAAAAAGCTATACTGCACTATATTGGTGCACTCTTTTTCTGGAGACTGTCGAATGGCAACAGGCACACTGCCCGATGCTGGGCAGATCCTTAACTCTTTAATCAACAGTATCTTACTGGTCGATGACGACCTTGCGGTACATTACGCGAACCCGGCGGCGCAGCAGTTGCTGGCGCAAAGTTCTCGTAAGTTATTCGGCACGCCGCTGCCCGAGCTGTTGAGCTATTTCTCATTGAATACAGGCCTCATGCAAGAGAGCCTCGCTGCGGGCCAGGGGTTTACCGATAACGAAGTGACACTAGTCATTGATGGCCGCTCGCACATCCTTTCCCTGACCGCGCAACGCCTGCCGGAAGGCTATATCCTGCTGGAAATGGCGCCGATGGATAATCAGCGTCGGCTGAGCCAGGAACAACTGCAGCACGCACAGCAGGTTGCCGCACGCGACTTAGTGCGTGGTCTGGCCCACGAGATTAAAAATCCATTAGGTGGTCTGCGTGGAGCGGCTCAACTACTGAGCAAAGCGCTGCCCGATCCTGCGCTAATGGAATATACCAAAGTCATTATTGAGCAGGCCGATCGGTTAAGAAATCTGGTCGACCGTTTACTGGGACCACAGCATCCCGGAATGCACGTAACACAAAGCATCCACAAGGTCGCTGAGCGGGTGGTGAAGTTGGTGTCGATGGAGCTGCCGGATAACGTCAAACTGGTGCGCGACTATGACCCCAGCCTGCCAGAACTCCCGCACGATCCGGACCAAATTGAACAGGTGCTGCTGAATGTCGTACGCAATGCGCTGCAGGCGCTGGGACCGGAGGGCGGCGAGATAACTCTGCGCACCCGGACGGCCTTCCAGTTAACCCTGCACGGTGTGCGCTACCGCCTCGCTGCGCGTATTGACGTTGCTGATAACGGTCCAGGAATACCGTCTCACTTACAGGATACGCTGTTTTATCCGATGGTAAGCGGGCGCGAAGGCGGTACCGGACTCGGGCTGTCTATTGCCCGCAGCCTTATCGATCAGCACTCCGGAAAAATTGAATTTACCAGTTGGCCTGGACATACCGAATTCTCGGTGTACCTGCCTATTCGGAAGTAGAGGTGTTTATGCAACGAGGGATAGCATGGATCGTTGACGACGATAGCTCCATCCGTTGGGTGCTTGAACGCGCACTCACCGGGGCAGGCTTGAATTGTACAACGTTTGAAAGCGGCAACGAGGTGCTTGACGCCCTCACGACCAAAACCCCGGATGTGCTGCTGTCTGATATTCGCATGCCGGGAATGGATGGGCTGGCGCTGTTAAAGCAAATTAAACAGCGCCATCCGATGCTTCCGGTCATCATAATGACAGCGCATTCGGATCTCGACGCGGCGGTCAGCGCCTATCAACAAGGCGCTTTTGATTACCTGCCGAAACCGTTTGATATCGATGAAGCGGTGGCGCTGGTTGAGCGTGCAATTAGTCATTACCAGGAACAGCAGCAGCCGCGTAATGCACCAATTAATAGTCCGACGGCCGATATCATCGGCGAAGCGCCAGCAATGCAGGACGTCTTTCGTATTATTGGCCGCCTGTCGCGCTCTTCAATCAGTGTGTTGATCAACGGGGAGTCCGGGACCGGTAAAGAGCTGGTTGCCCATGCTCTTCACCGCCACAGCCCGCGCGCCAAAGCACCGTTTATCGCGCTGAATATGGCGGCGATTCCTAAAGATTTGATTGAATCAGAGCTGTTTGGTCACGAGAAAGGCGCTTTTACCGGCGCCAATACCGTGCGTCAGGGGCGTTTTGAGCAGGCCGACGGCGGCACGCTGTTCCTCGACGAGATCGGCGATATGCCGCTGGACGTACAGACTCGTCTGCTACGCGTACTGGCTGACGGTCAGTTTTATCGCGTGGGCGGCTATGCGCCAGTGAAAGTGGATGTACGTATTATTGCCGCCACCCACCAGAATCTTGAGCTGCGCGTCCAGGAAGGGAAATTCCGCGAGGATTTATTCCACCGCCTGAACGTGATTCGCGTCCATCTGCCGCCTTTGCGCGAGCGTCGGGAAGATATTCCGCGTCTGGCGAGACATTTCCTGCAAATCGCCGCTCGTGAACTGGGCGTGGAGGCTAAACTGCTGCATCCGGAAACGGAGATGGCGTTAACCCGGCTGGCATGGCCGGGTAACGTACGTCAGTTGGAAAACACCTGCCGCTGGCTGACGGTGATGGCTGCAGGGCAGGAGGTTCTGACGCAGGATCTTCCCGGCGAGTTATTTGAAACTGCGATACCAGATAATCCGACACAAATGCTGCCGGATAGCTGGGCCACGCTGCTGGGACAGTGGGCCGATCGCGCTCTGCGTTCCGGTCATCAAAACTTGCTCTCGGAAGCGCAGCCAGAGATGGAGCGCACGCTGCTGACCACCGCGTTACGCCATACTCAGGGGCATAAACAAGAGGCGGCGCGCTTGCTGGGATGGGGTCGTAACACCCTGACGCGTAAGCTAAAAGAACTGGGGATGGAGTAGCAGTGCCGTGGCGTGTAAAAAATAGTCACTCAGCGCAAGCTGCTGCTATTTTGTACTTTACTGTTGCCATGCGTTGAGTATGATCTTGCCAGCAAAGATGGGGGTAAATCATGCTTGAATCACTCATTAATATTATATCAAGCGGTGTCGCAGTTGGTCATACGCCGCAGACGGCGGTAGCTGCCGTCTTATGCGCAGCGATGGTTGGACTGTTTAGCTGATAATACCCCCTCTCCTTGCAGGAGTGGGGGTATGCTTTATATCACGCGAGAAAACTGCTGCATCCGCGCTTTCTGGCGCAGATAAGCATCAAAACACATACAGATGTTGCGAATCAGCAGCCGACCTTTCGGCGTCACCTTAATGCTTTTCTCATCCATATCCACCAGCCCGTCTTTGACCAGCGGTGCCAGAAGCTGCAAATCTTGTACAAAGTAGCTGCCGAAATCTAATCCCCACTGTGCTTCTATAGCGGAAAAATCGAGGCGGAAATTACAGATCAGCGCCTTAATGACATCACGACGAATACAGTCATCGCGAGTCAACGCAATACCGCGCCACAGCGCCGTTCCGTTTTCATCAACCTGTTGGTAATACTGCTTCAGCTCTTTCTGGTTCTGCGCATAGCAATCGCCAATCATGCTGATCGCCGACACGCCCATACCCAGCAGGTCGGTGTCTCCCTGAGTGGTATATCCCTGGAAGTTGCGATGCAGAATACCTTCACGTTGGGCTATCGCCAGCTCATCATCCGGACGAGCAAAATGGTCCATGCCGATAAACTGATATCCCGCGGTCGTCAACGAATTAATGGTTTCCTGAAGAATGTCCAGCTTCTGCTCTGCGGAGGGCAAATCGGCATCTTTGATTTTGCGCTGCGCAGCAAAGAGCGTTGGCAGGTGCGCGTAGTTGAAAACGCTCAGACGATCGGGGTTGAGCTCCGCCACTTTCTGTAGCGTATAAGCGAAGCTCTGCGGCGTTTGCTTCGGCAGGCCGTAAATCAGGTCGATATTGGTAGAGGTAAAACCAATATCGCGCGCATGGTTGAGTAGTGCGAAGATAAACGCTTCATCCTGCTCGCGGTTCACCAGACGCTGCACTTCTTTGTTGAAGTCCTGTACGCCCATACTCAGGCGGTTAAAGCCTTCGATGCGTAAATGATCCAGTACATCCAGCTCGATTTCACGGGGATCAACCTCGATGGAGATCTCTGCATCCGCGTTAAAATTGAAATACCTGTGCAGCAAACCCATCAGACGACTAATTTGCGCCTTGTTTAAATACGTTGGCGTACCGCCGCCCCAGTGCAGCTGATTAACTTTGCGACCAGAAAAAAGCGGCGCGCGATGAATAATCTCCTGCTCAAGAACATCCAGATACTGGTCAGCTTTATGCTGTTGACGGGTAACGATTTTATTGCAGCCGCAGAAATAGCAGAGTTTATGACAAAACGGGATATGCACATACAGCGATAGGGGACGCTGCGGATAGCGGGCAACCGCCGCATTAAATTCAGCGGCGCCAAATTCTGGAGAAAACTCCAGCGCAGTGGGATACGAAGTATAACGCGGCCCGGAATAGTTATATTTCTGGATCAGGGCCAGATCCCAGTCGATTAACGGTACAGACATGCTCACTCCTTCCGATGGTGCCGTCTGCGGGTACGCCGCCCCGGCCCAACCGCACCTCGGGTAATGAGCCGGTTGCGCAGCCATTTCTGACGCCGCGACAACCGTCGTAGTTTAACGAATAACCACAGCAGATAACATATAACCAGAAGGGTTATAAGCAGGACCGGGAATCCGATGGGGTGCAAATGTTAGTTTCCACCTTTCAGCAGGCGCATCATATCTTCTTTGCGCTCTTCCTCTTCTTCATCTTCGTCATCATCGTAGGAGAGGCCCAGCTGCTGCATCAGCTCATCAATACGATCCAGCTTAGCATCAACCCAGGTTTGCTCTTCAGCATTCAGGGTACCCCCCTCTTCCAGACGTTCCAGCAGCGCATCCAGGCGCTCATCATTCTCCAGCAAATCCAGCTCAGCCTGCGGTGAAAGCATAGGTTTCTCGCTCTTTGGTTTATGCTGCTTAATCGCCGGGGCACTTTCAGTCACGCCCAGCGGGATTGGTTTTTTACTGCCAATTCGGGGATCTTGCTGCTGACCTTGTTTTTTGACTGCTGAAGCGGTGTCGCCACCGGTCGCACGACTTCCTGCCGCATGGCCACGATGCTTCTTCTGCTGCTTACGCTCGCGGGCTTCCTGGTTCAATTCTTCACGCGTTTTGCGATTTTTTTTGCCGCGAGGTACAGATGTCGGTTTTTTCATGTTGTGTAATCTTCAGGCCGTTTTCTTCAGTATAGAATTGAGGCGGAATCTAGCAGAAAGCAAGCAAAGAAAAAAGGCGACAGATTACTCTGCCGCCTTTTTCCGCACTGACAACCCTTAATGGGCTTCTACTTTCCATGTTAGCTAACGACACACCCTGTCTTTCCTTTAGCTATCAACAGTCCCTGTTACATCCATTTCCCTTTAAAACGTCTCCAGACGTTGTCATCCTGACAATCCGTAGTCCTCGCCTCCTGGCGCTTCCTGACTCCTCATCCTGAGTCATAATCCTGTTGGCATCCTCGCCCTTGACCGCTACTTTACTGGTTTGAAGAAAACCTACAACCAACTGTACAGACATAAAACGAGATTCAGAATTTTCTTTTATTTCAACCACATGATTTATATGATTTTGTATTGTTCTTACTCAGGATCCCCTCATGAATTTCCCATATAATCAATAGCCAATGTCTTACAAAGTCTGTGGCTTTAACTTACAGCGATGAGATGCGGTAAAAACAGCCTTTTTCTGCTGTTCAGGTATAATCTCCGTCAAAGCCTGATTTAACGGAGACGACCGTCTTGACCAACTGGAATTATCAACTGACGCATTTTGTCACTAGCGCGCCCGATATTCGCCATCTTCCTGCCGATACCGGTATTGAAGTGGCATTTGCCGGCCGCTCTAACGCCGGGAAATCCAGCGCTCTGAATACGCTGACTAACCAGAAAAGCCTGGCGCGCACTTCGAAGACGCCTGGGCGTACGCAGCTTATTAATCTGTTTGAAGTCGCTGAAGGTAAACGCCTGGTCGACCTGCCAGGCTATGGTTATGCCCAGGTTCCGGAAGAGATGAAGATCAAGTGGCAGCGCGCACTGGGTGAATATCTGGAGAAGCGCCTGTGTCTGAAAGGGCTGGTTGTGTTGATGGATATTCGTCATCCGTTAAAAGATCTCGATCAGCAGATGATTCAATGGGCGGTTGAAAGCGAGATTCCGGTTCTGGTACTACTGACCAAAGCCGATAAGCTGGCCAGCGGTGCGCGGAAAGCGCAGATTAATATGGTTCGTGAAGCGGTAACCGCCTTTAACGGAGATGTGCAGGTAGAAGCGTTTTCTTCCCTGAAGAAGCAAGGCGTGGATAAATTACGTCAGAAACTGGATAGCTGGTATAACGATATCCCGCCTCAGCAAGAACCTGAAGACGGCGAATAATCTTGCTAATTGCCCGGATAGCGACGCGTAATACCTTATCCGGGTAACCCGCCTCACCCAGCATCGATACACAAAATCTTTCCTTTCGCGCAATAAAAAACGCCCCGGTCATAAATGACCGGGGCGGCTAAAATATTCAGCCAAATCCGATTACGTGAAGTAAAAGGTCTGAAAGATAGAACATCTTACCTCTGTACCCTACATCTTTAACTCTACTCTTCTTTCAGTTATGGATAAAGCTTTTTTGTAGTTTTTTTTCACTATTCACATAGAAAATTCATATGATCATCACAAAACGTGCTAAGTCATGTTACTCACTTACAAAAAATGACCTTATCCGTCGAATATTTAGTGCGCCTGATCCCAGTTTTCCCCGCTTCCGACTTCCACCAGCAGTGGAACCGCAAGCGTCGTACTGCTTTCCATCAGTTCGTGGATCTTTTTCGCAACCGCCTCAAGGTCGTCTTTATGCACTTCAAAGACCAGTTCATCGTGTACCTGCATAATCATCCGCACGCGCGGTTTTTCGCTTAGTAACCAGCTATCTACGGCGATCATCGCGCGCTTAATAATGTCGGCAGCGGTTCCCTGCATCGGCGCGTTGATCGCCGCACGCTCGGCACCGGCGCGGCGCGCGCCGTTGCTGGATTTGATGTCCGGCAGATAGAGGCGACGGCCATCAAGCGTTTCAACATACCCCTGCTCTTTGGCCTGCATGCGGGTGCGCTCCATATACTCCAGCACGCCCGGATAGCGCTCAAAGTAGAGATCCATATATTTTTGCGCTTCTTTGCGTGGAATATTGAGCTGTCGCGCCAGGCCAAATGCGCTCATGCCGTAAATCAGGCCGAAGTTAATCGCCTTCGCGCTGCGGCGCTGCTCGCTGCTGACGCTCTCCAGCGGCAAATCAAAGACCTCTGCCGCAGTCGCGCGGTGGATGTCTTTTCCCTCCGCAAAAGCCGTTAGCAGGCCTTTATCACGGGACAAATGCGCCATGATGCGTAGTTCAATTTGCGAGTAGTCGGCAGAGACAATGAGAGAATCTTCCGGCGCAATAAACGCCTGACGGATACGTCGCCCTTCTTCGTTGCGCACCGGAATGTTCTGCAGGTTCGGGTCTGTAGACGACAAACGCCCCGTTGCGGTAACCGCCTGATGATAGGAGGTGTGTACCCGACCCGTTTTCGGGCTGATCATCAGCGGCAGCTTATCAGTATAGGTAGACTTGAGTTTTGCCAGCCCACGATATTCGAGGATAACTTTCGGCAGCGGATAATCCAGCGCCAACTCCTCCAGCACCTCTTCCGAGGTAGACGGCGCACCGCCCGGGGTTTTCTTCAGCGGTTTAATACCTTGTTTTTCAAACAGGATGGTTTGCAATTGCTTCGGCGAAGAGAGGTTAAACTCTTCACCCGCGATATCGTACGCCTTCTTCTCCAGTTCAATCAGGCGCTTGGCTATCTCCTGAGAATGCGCATGCAGCACGGCCGGATCAATCTTCACGCCGTTGCGCTCAACCCGGGATAGCACGGGCACCAACGGCATTTCAATATTTTTAAAGACGTTCAGCGGGCCTTCATTTTGCTGAAGTTCAGGCCACATCTTAAGGTGCAACTGCAACGTGACATCGGCGTCTTCCGCCGCGTAGCGGCCCGCTTCTTCCAGCGCGATCTGATTGAATGTGAGCTGGTTTTTACCTTTACCCGCAATCTCTTCAAAGGTAATGGTTTTGTGCTTCAGCCAGCGATCGGAGAGGCTATCCATATCATGGCGGCCCGCCACGCTGTCAAGAATGTAAGATTCCAGCATGGTGTCAAAGGCAATACCGCGCAGTTCAATGCCGTAGTTAGCCAGGATACCGCGGTCATATTTGAGGTTTTGCCCAACCTTCAGAACCTTGTCATCTTCCAGTAGCGGTTTCAGCAGCTCAAGGACACGGTCGCGCGGGATCTGATCCGGTGCATCCAGATAATCATGGGCAACCGGTACATAAGCCGCAACGCCAGGCTCAATGGCGAAGGATAAGCCGACCATATTGGCGGATACGTTATCGAGGCTGTCAGTTTCGGTATCAAAGGCAAAAAGCGGCGCTTTCTTCAGGCTCTCAACCCAGGTCAACAACGTTTCTTCATCGAGGATCGTGACATAGTTTTCAGAAGAGAGCGCCGTCGCGGTTTCCTCCTCCACATCGGCCACGTCAGCCACCGCTGCAACCGCCTTCGCCGCAGGCTTAGCGCCTTTTGCCTGCATCCACTTGCCGGACTCTACATCGGTGATCCAGCGTTTGAATTCATATCTTTTAAACAGCGCCAGCAGTTCATCAGCAACAGGCGGTGCAAGCAACAGATCTTCGCAACCCAGCTCCAGCTCAACATTCGTTTTGATCGTCGCCAACTGATAGGAGAGGTATGCCACCTCTTTATTCTGTTCCAGCTTCGCTGCCATCGTTTTAGCACCGCGGAAAGTCAGCCCGGCGATTTTTTCAGGTTCCGCGTATAACGTATCAAGACTACCTAACCCCTGCAGCAACGCCTGCGCGGTCTTCTCTCCCACACCAGGTACACCAGGAATGTTATCCGATGAATCTCCCATCAGAGCCAGGAAATCGATGATCAGTTCCGGCGGTACACCATATTTCGTCACGACCTCATCCGGACCAAGGATGGTGTTGGTCATGGTGTTAATCAGTGTAATACCAGGCGTAACCAACTGAGCCATATCTTTATCGCCGGTACTAATCAGCACCGGATGGCCCATCTTTTCAGCTTCACGCGCCAGAGTACCGATAACATCGTCTGCTTCTACACCAGGAACGGCCATCAGCGGTAAGCCCATCGCTTTTACCATGGCATGCAGCGGCTCGATCTGCGCACGTAGATCGTCCGGCATCGGCGGACGATGGGATTTATAGTGCTCAAAAAGCTCATCACGGAAAGTCTTCCCCTTAGCATCAAACACGACGACTGCATGGGTCGGTTGATACTGAAGGATCAAGCTTCGCAGCATATTCAGCACGCCATACATTGCGCCTGTCGGTTCACCTGCGCTATTCGTCAGCGGGGGAAACGCGTGATATGCCCGATAAAGGTAAGAGGAGCCGTCAACGAGAATGAGAGGGTTTTCTGGGATCTGAACCATAATTTCCGTGCCTGTTTATCAGATTATCGGTAAAGGATGCCACAGACAGGCATTAAATCCTGAATTTTTCCCTCAATTCATCGAAAAGATTCATTGATCCCTTCGATCGTATCACAGCCTGACCTGTGGATAACTTTGTGAATAGTTTTATACCGATGACCATCCTGTCATCGATAAAATAATCTATGAATAAATTATCTTATATTTATCAAACAATTATTAATTTTTAGCTCGTTTGAACATCTTCATAATGACTTAATGTTCCATGTGGATATAAGATCGAGAGATTTTTCTGTTCTGGTAAAACCCGTCATTTACTCTATTTTCTGGTAAAATCAGCCCCTTGCGCTGTTTAAATGCGTTTTTTGTCAGCCTAACTTTCTGAATAAATTAACTATGTCGAGATTACTCGCTGCGATAACGCTCCCGCTGAGTATCGCCCTTACCATCGTAGTCACCATCATCTGCTCTGTGCCAATAATCGTTGCCGGGCTAATTAAACTTCTTGTGCCTATTCCTGCAGTCTGGCGCTCGATATCGGTTTTCTGCAATTTCATGATGTATTGCTGGTGTGAAGGGCTGGCGCTGTTGCTGCATCTTAATCCCTGGCTTAAGTGGGATGTACAGGGCCTTGAAGGCCTGAATAAGCAAAACTGGTATTTGCTTATCAGCAACCACCATAGCTGGGCCGATATCGTGGTACTTTGTGTGCTGTTTCGCAAACATATCCCGATGAATAAATATTTCCTCAAGCAACAGCTCGCCTGGGTGCCGTTCATCGGGCTGGCCTGCTGGGCGCTGGACATGCCTTTTATGCGCCGTTATTCCCCTGGCTACTTAATCCGCCATCCAGAACATCGTGGCAAAGATGTTGAAACCACTCGCCTCTCCTGCGAGAAATTCCGCTCTCATCCAACAACTATGGTTAACTTTGTTGAAGGTTCTCGCTTTACTGAAGAAAAACGGCATCAGACTCGCTCGCCTTACAATAACTTATTAGCACCAAAAGCTGCAGGTATTGCTATGGCGTTAAGCGTACTGGGCTCGCAGTTTGATAAGCTGCTAAACGTAACGTTGTGTTATCCAGAGAATAATCAAAGACCGTTTTACGACATGCTGAGCGGTCGAGTGACGCGGATTGTGGTGCGAATCAGCCTTGAGCCTGTAACAGAAGAGTTGTACGGCGATTATGTGAATGATAAAAACTTTAAACGACGCTTTCAGCGTTGGCTAAATACACTTTGGGAAGAAAAAGATCGTCAGTTAACGGCAATAATGCAGAAGAAAAAGAAATGATTTTGGACGCTGATAAAAATAACGCCGGTCGGTAACCGGCGTTGATTTTTATTTCTTCTCAACTAACTGCTTAATGGTATCGGCATACTGGGCAACAAACGCCTCCATGTTGCTGGTATCCATTCCCTGCGGGTTAAGCTGATATTTGCCATTAACGTACATAGCGGGTACGCCCTGTAGCTGGAAATCAGCGGCGGCTTTCTCTTGCTGAGCCACCAGGGATTTCACCACGAAACTGTTCCAGGCCGCATCGTAATCTTCACCTTTAACGCCGGCATCAACGAAGACCTTACGGATATCAGCCACGGTTTGAACGGTCTGGTTTTTCTGTACCGCTTCAAACATCGGCACGGTGATCTTATCTTCCACACCCAACGCCATCGCAACAGCCCATGCTTGCGTCATATCTTTGCCCATTGGGCCGCCGAGAAACTCAACGTGATATTTGGTCATTTTAACGCCGTCAGGCAGTTTTTTCTTCACATTATCAGAAACATGCAGCACATCTTCAAACTGATAACAATGTGGGCAGTAGAATGAGAAGAATTCGAGCACCTGAGGGCTGCCGACAACCGGCTTAGCGAGAGTCGTGTACTGCTTACCGTCAACGATCTGGACAGCGGATGCACTAAAAGCCAGAATCATACCAGCCAGCGCCAGCCAAACTTTCTTCATGTTTAATTCTCTCCTGGATATATCACATTAATACATTGGCGTTAACTGAAGAGGGGGTTCCTGCAGAACCTTTACCTGCTCAAGAAAAGTGGTTATCTGCCCACGCCAGTAATCTTCCCCAGTTAACCATGGGAAATTTTTAGGGAAAGCAGGATCTTCCCAGCGCCTTAACAACCACGCCAGATAATAAACTAATCGCATTGCACGTAAAGGTTCGATGAGGGCAATTTCATCCGTATTAAAAGAGCTAAACTCCTCATACGCTTCAATGATCATCTCAAGCTGCATCCGTTGCTCGGCTTTATCGCCATTCAACAACATCCACAGATCCTGGATAGCCGGGCCATTACGTGAATCATCTAAATCAACAAACAAGGGGCCATCGCGCCAGAGGATATTCCCTGCATGGCAATCACCGTGTAAGCGTAAAATATTAGCACGCCCGTGCCATTGCGCTATTACCGCTCCAATCAGCTTATCGGTAGCGCTGAGAAAAGCGTCTTTCAGGCCTGCAGGTACCAGCGGGGAGAGCTCAAAAACCTTGCGGGGTTCAAGAAGATATTCATTTGTGCCAATCTCCGGGCGAGTGACAAAACGCTGCTTGCGTCCCGTTTGATGCATGCGCCCAAGGTAGCGCCCAACCCATTCCATTTGATCGAGGTTATCCGCCTCAAACTGACGTCCACCCAGGCTTGGAAATACGGAGAAAAAGAACCCCTGATACTGGTGAAGGGTACTTTCGTTAAACGACAATGGCGCCGCTACAGGCACTTCGTCCTCAACGAGTTGAAGGGAAAACTGGTGTTCTTCGAGGATTTGTTCGGCGGACCAGCGCTCAGGACGATAGAACTTCACCACATAGCGGCGACGATCTTCGTCCTGGAACTGGTAAACTCGGTTCTCATAGCTATTAAGCGGAGTGAGACCGGAATCTACCCGCATTCCCAGATCAAATAAACCATCAATGATAGTATCCGGGTGAAGCGTCTGAAAAGTAAAAGCCTTATCGTGCATCCTGACATCCGATAATCGTACGAATGATACAGGATATCATCTCATTGCCGATTCCGTGGCAGCGCTTACAACCTTTTACTCTTTAATCACGCCGCGGGCGCGTAGCAAGGCGGTTTGAACCGCACTGGGTTTTCGGGAGACTAAACTCTCAGTGAAAGGAGACCCGACATGACATCCAAACGAGCAAACCGTTACCCGCCAGAGCTGCGTGAGCGTGCTGTCCGAATGCTGCTGGAACAACACAGCGAATATCGCT
>DASYFN010000074.1:0-27152 GCA_036498385.1 Klebsiella sp. | reverse complement strand
GGTCTGTAAGACAACATATTTGGTGCTTCACTCAACGTTGTGTCCATGGTGTTTGATGAGGCCGAAGCGACATCTGTCAGTGGACGATAAGCACCGTAAACGGCTCTGCGTCATTCCTGAGTTTATGAGGCACTAAGGCGAACATAAGAGATGGAATGAGCATCTACACGTATATTATTGCACGTAACGTGCCAGTTTTACACTTAGAACTTTTACATCGCGCAACATTCTAAGATAAAAGGAAATTTTATCTTTGAGGCGCGTCTTACACCCTGAAACGGCGCAGTCGCAGCGCTTATGTGTCTCCAGGGAGAGACATAAATCTATCACTATTAACAATCAGTTATTTTTCAATGATTTACATGTCGCTAAAATGCGACAGCGGGAAGAAGGAATGTCGGGGAATGACAACAGCGTGGAAAATGGTAGAGAAACGCAGAAAACAAAAAACCCCGCCGAAGCGGGGTTCAAAATTGGTCGGCGAGAGAGGATTCGAACCTCCGACCCACTGGTCCCAAACCAGTTGCGCTACCAAGCTGCGCTACTCGCCGATGTACTGCTTTTTTTGAATTTTTAGTTCAATTCTTTATAAAGTCGTGGTGCGAGGGGGGGGACTTGAACCCCCACGTCCGTAAGAACACTAACACCTGAAGCTAGCGCGTCTACCAATTCCGCCACCTTCGCAATATCACAACTTTCTAAATAATGGGGTGGCTAATGGGATTCGAACCCACGACAACTGGAATCACAATCCAGGGCTCTACCAACTGAGCTATAGCCACCACTACAAATCTTTTACGCGGTATTAAAACCACCGCAGCTCCAGCACCGGGTAAATGGTGCGCCCGACAGGATTCGAACCTGAGACCTCTGCCTCCGGAGGGCAGCGCTCTATCCAGCTGAGCTACGGGCGCTTAGCGCCGTTGCGGGGTCGGATAATACGGACTTCCTCCCCCGCTGTCTAGTGCCTTTTAAAAGAAAATTATCGTTTGCTCATGCTTTGTGCGTTTTGTCGCTTATTGCACCACATTATCAACATTTCCGCGTCGACCAGGGCCAAAAACTTGATAAATAAGCGTCACGGCGACCAGCAAAATAATCCCGACAAAGAGCAACATACGCGTATCGTCGTTAAACCCTATCCCTGTCAGCACGCAAACCAGAAACGCCATAGTTAAATGAAATAGTTAAATAGTTTGCCCACGGGAACAGCAACGAGCGAAATGGATGGCTGACCATTGCTTCTTGGTGCACGAGTCGACTAGCAGAATCAATACCGACAGCACCTTATCTACCGCGCTGCGCAGAGTGACCTGCGGTTTTTTCGCTTCACCGGCGATAATACCGATAAGCTCTATTGCCCTGACAGAATGGAATTGCCCTGCCTGCGCGACGGTAAAGCTGGCCGTCGCGTTTTAAGCATGCGAATGGTTAATGAATTTCAGGGAAATAGCCCATTAAAGCATCAGGCGAGTGAATGCATCACAAAGAATATAGTGGTAACCCCGCCATTTTTCAGTGAAATATCAAAGCTTATCAGTGTAATGCCAGCGTAAATAGCGCAACAGACGTGCCTGCCTTTTTATTCGGCTCGGCTGCGAAACCAGGCGATAAAACCACTCCAGACCAAGGTCCTGCCAGAACTTCGGCGCCCGCTGAACATGCCCGGTAAAGACATCGTAGGTTCCACCCACGCCCATATAAAGAGCCTGCGGATAGACTTCCCGACAATCGCGCATCAGGATCTCCTGACGCGGCGAACCCATCGCCACCGTAACGACTTTCGCCCCACTATCACGGATACGTTCAAACAGCGCCTGACGTTGATCAGCGGCGAAATAGCCGTCCTGGCTACCGACGATATTCACGTTCCAGCGCTGACGAAGCTGCTGTTCCGTTTGCGCCAGCACTTCGGGCTTGCCGCCGATCAGAAATACCGGCGTTCCCTGCGCGCCAGCGCACGTCATCAGGGCTTCCCATAAATCAGCTCCGGCGACGCGCGACACCTGCGCCTGAGGATATTTTTTACGTAATGAGCGCACCACACTGATGCCATCAGCATATTTAAACTCTGCGGCTTCGATCAGCGCCCGAACCTCGGGGTTGTCTTCTACCGCCAGCATCTTCTCTGCATTAATCGCTACCAGCGTACCTGTGCGGATCTCGCCATCGGCATACAGATAATCCAGAGCATGCTGCATATTGCGCCAACCAATAAGTTGCAGCCCTCTCAGCAGGTACAACGGCGCGGATGTGGTCTCAGTCATGTACACCCTTATCAGACTTGAGGTTGCGTCAGCGGTTTAGCCCGCTTGTGAATCAGCCCCACGCTATCCAGGAACCAGTACAGCAGTTTTGCCGTCAGCAGGCAGATCCCAAAGATGATGAGAAAAAAAACCACACGAGAGCCAAATGAATCCAGCCCTTCGCGCGCCAGCACGATCATGTTGAAGATAGCGCCAAAACAGAAACTGTGCAGGATCGCCGCTTTATAGCGGTTCGTCTCCCGGTTGCCAAGCTCGTACAGCCAGTCAAACCATTTAATAATCAGCCCAACCGCCACCGCGCCCAACGGTACGAACCAGACGCCGCCCATCACCACCAGCGAGCCAATCAGAGTCGGCGAAATTGCCAGGCCAGAATGATTATTCAGCACTTCCCAGGTGAAATAGTTAGCGGTATTGAGCACCATGGTCGGACGGCCATGCCACAGCCAACTGGGGATAAAGACGTAGAAATCCCGGATGATCGGTGCCAGTCCCTGGAACTCAATCTTGTCGTAATTTTGCAACAGCAGGGCCAGGTTTTCCCATGGCGAGAAGGTATCGCGGGTCAGGTAGAGAAACGTATAAAATGCCTCATCGCCAGTGACGTTCATACCATAGCGCTTAAGCGCCAGCCAGAACATCCCAACGATGCCCAAAACGCCCGCCACCGCCAGCATCCACAGGCTGATCCAACCGCGAATAATGCCGATAAATAAGAAGATGGCAAAAGCGATGATAATGTTCGCTCGGGTACCGCCAACGATAGCGTAGGTCAGCAGGCCAAACGCGACGGTACTGACGAGGAAGAATATCCACGCTTTATAATCCTGACGCAGAAAATAGACCACCAGCATCGCCGGGATGAAAAAGTAGAAAAAGCGCTTTAGCGCTACACCGGAGACTTCGCTGGAGAAGATCTGACTATAGGAGTTGAGCTTGAATAACAGGAAACCGTTATGCGCAAAGAAGATCCCGACACAAAGCAGCGCCAGTCCCAGCAAAATGCCCCAGGTCAGATGGGTCTCTACGCGATTCATGGTAAACAGCGGACGATGCTGTTGTTCCCGAGCAGCCGGGTACAGCCGGGTTTTATAGGTGACGTAGTAAACCGCATAAAAACAGACCGAGACCAGCAGGGTCTGGAGCAGAATTTCCGGCGGAGCTACCGCCACATCAAAACGGAACACCAGAATACTGGTCAGCGGGAAGCCAAAGAAAAACGTCAGCAGAAACAGCAGCGAGAAAAAGACGTTGAAGTTGAAGCGCACACGACGAAACTCAAAATAAGTGGCGGTGGCGATAAATAGCGTTGACAGCAGCCAAACCAGCAGCAACCCGCTAAATTGCATTAATGTCATGCATCCACCCCCGCAGCAATCCGCAACGCGCGTCGCCAGCCCGTGAGATAATTCGGACGGAAGAAGGCAATCTGATTCTTATCCACGCTGGCCAGTTGGCGCTGTGCTTCACGCACCACAGCCGCGTCCAGCGTATCGCTGGTAAAGAGTACCGGAATATGCTGCTGCGACATATCCTGCCAGAAAGGATTCTCCCGGTTCAGCACGCAGGGGATCCCCGCCTGAATCAACAGGCACAGCGTGCCGATACCCTGCTGGCGGGCAAACAGGAAGTACCCAAGATCGCAGCGACGCAACAGGGCAAGATAGTCATCAAACGCCAGCTTATCGCTCAATATCCGGAGATGCTGTGGGCTGAACAGCGCCGCACCAGCCTCGCGGACTTCGTTGATGTAGTCGTCATTATTGACCGGATAGCCCATCGGTACGACAACGTTGACCGTATCGCCAAACTGCTGACGAATCGCATGCAGCGCCGCGATATGCTCGTTGCTGCGGTCGCCGGAATTGCCCACCAGGATAGTCAACGTATCGTCGCGCGGGGCGTTATCGGCGAGCGAATTCAGAGTCGGATCCATGCGGGTCGGAAAGTAAAGCAGTTCACCCGGCACGCCCGGATGACGATCGGCAAACCAGCTTAGATCGCCCTGAGTCGCGAATACGCGCCCTACCCGTCTCTGCGCCATACGCCGCAGAGGATAAAACAGACGAAACTTCAGGCTGACGCAATTCTCATACAGATCCGCGCCCCAGATATGCCAGTTAAACTGAGCCGGTCGGATCCCACCACTGAGCAACGCCAGCCACAGGCCGGTATTGAACTGACCGTGAAAGAAAAAGCGCTGCTGTCGGTTCGACTTTGCCAGCGCGATAACCGCCTGCGCCAGCGACTTTTTCCCCGGATAATAACTGATGGAGAGCGCGGGATACGCTTCGCGAATTCCTGTCGCATCACCGACGACCATAAATCTGCGAGCCTGCTCGTCATCGACGGCCAGCTCATCATTAAAGAACCGCAAAACGGTCTGGTTGTGGTGCGGGATATCCGATCCCAGTACATGTATCAGTGCTGTCATGCCCGTTTACGCCAAAGTAAAAACACGCCGCTACAGAGAGCGAAATAAACAATATAAGTCGCCATATACGCCTGCGCTGCGCCGATTGCGCCGTGCGCCGGGATAAGCCAGTGCGAGAATGCGGTCAACAGCGTGAACTGGCTGATTTCCGTCAGAATATAAAAACGCAGCGAGGCTTTGGCGATCACCAGATAACCATAGACATACGCCCCAACCTTCAGAACATCGCCCACCAGTTGCCAGGCAAACAGATCGCGCATCGCCGTAAAACGGTCGGAAAAAAGTAGCCAGATAGCGAAGTCGCGCAGCAACCATACCGTTAAGCTCGCTACCGCCACCGTCGGGAGGACAAATTTTAACGATTTGCCAATCTCGCGGGTGATATCTGTCTTCGCCGTCAACCGGGACAGCGTCGGTAGCAGGTAGACGCTAAACGAAGCGGTAATAAACTGCAAATAAGCATCGGAGATGCTGCTCACCCCTTGCCAGATCCCCACCGCGTCCCAGCCATAATGGGCCGCCAGCAGGTTACGCATCATCACCCAGGCGACCGGCAGCGTCACCGAGGTTATCAGCGCCATCAAGGTAAATTTCGACAACTGCCCCGCCAGGCCACTGTCCCAGCGCGGGCGCAACGCGCTCAGTGGAATATTGCCGCGTCGCCACAGTACAATGGCCGCAGGAACCACCACCAGCGCGGGCACCAGCGCCAACCCCAGCAATGCGCCCTGATAACCGCCGAAACGGTAGCAGGCATAGTACACCGCCACGCCAATCAGGCTTCCGGCGATAAGCGACAACGCATTGCCTGCGGCATCGCGGAAGCCTTTCATCAGGGCTAACAGGAAATTAGCCCAGGCGATCCCCATCTGTACCAGCGCCACCAGCCGTACCAGGTTCTGGTAATGCTGATGACCAAACAGACCCTGGCTTATCGGCGCTGCCGCCAGCAGGAATATCAGCGCCAGCAGGGTTGAGAAACCCAGCACCATCGCTGAAGCGGTGCCGACGACGTTGTTCAACTGCTGGCGATCGTCATGATACTCGGCCACCAGCTTAGTGACGCCGTTAAATATTCCGGCCCCCGCCAGCACGCCAAGCACGGTCACCAGCTGGCGAAAGTTACCCGCCTGACCCACCCCCGCCGGGCCGAACGACACGGCCAGCAGTTTAACCACCAGCAGACCGGTGCCGATTTTGACCAGTGTGGACGCCGCGGTCCACAGAGAAGCTTTTGCCAGCGACATATCAGGAGAAATAGCTCAGCAGCGAGTTAATCACCGTGCGCTGGTTGACGCTCGACAGATTGTAGAATAACGGCAGGCGCAGCAGGCGTTCGCTCTCCTGGGTGGTATAGCGATCCGTCCCGTGGAACATGCCAAAATTTTCCCCAGCCGGGCAGCTATGCAGCGGGATATAGTGGAACACCGCCAGAATCTCTGCCTCTTTCAGCCAGGCTATCAGCTTACTGCGATCGTCAATATCGCGCAGCTTGATGTAGAACATGTGCGCATTTTGCCCGCAGTCGGCAGGAACAATCGGCAGATCGATACGCCCGGCGCGCGCCAGCGGCAGCAGGGCATCGTAGTAGTTCTGCCACAGTGCCAGGCGCTGCTGGTTAATCCGCTCCGCCGCTTCCAGTTGCGCCCACAAGTAGGCGGCCTGTAAATCGGACATCAGGTAGCTGGAGCCGATATCGCGCCAGGTATATTTATCCACCAGGCCACGGAAAAACTGGCTGCGGTTGGTGCCTTTTTCACGAATAATCTCCGCGCGCTCTACCAGCTTGCGATCGTTAATCAACGTCGCGCCGCCTTCACCGCCCGCGGTGTAGTTTTTGGTTTCATGGAAGCTGAAGCAGCCAATATGGCCGATAGTGCCGAGCGCCCGCCCTTTATAAGTCGACATCACGCCCTGAGCGGCATCTTCCACGACAAACAGATTATGTTTGCTGGCGATAGCCATAATGGTGTCCATTTCGCAGGCCACGCCGGCGTAGTGGACCGGCACAATCGCGCGAGTTTTGTCGGTGATCGCCGCTTCAATCAGCGTTTCATCGATATTCATGGTATCGCGACGAATATCAACGAAGATGATTTTCGCGCCACGCAGCACAAAGGCATTGGCGGTGGAGACGAAGGTATAGCTCGGCATAATCACTTCATCGCCCGGCTGGATATCCAGCAGCAGCGCCGCCATTTCCAGCGAGGCGGTACAGGATGGCGTCAGCAGCGCTTTCGCGGTGCCGAAACGCTGCTCCATCCACTGCTGGCAGCGGCGGGTAAAACCGCCATCGCCGCACAGCTTGCCGCTACCCATCGCGGATTGCATATAATCAAGCTCGGTTCCCACCACTGGCGGCGCGTTAAATGGAATCATCATGTCACCTGTATAACCAGTACGCGGTGCTTTCAACATTCGCACCGCTAAGAATGTAACGTTTAAGCGCGGCGGTGTTGCCCATCTGGGTCGCCACCCGCAGTGTCGTCAACCCACGCAGCACGGCCCAACGCTGCGCCGCCTGCATTAATTCCGCTCCGGCTCCGCGTCCGGCCAGCAGACCAACCCTCGCCTCACGCTCGTTGAGCTGGCGCAGGGAGACAAACGCGCGAATATCGCTATCAGGGGCGCGAAACACCAGACACTGATGATCGAAAGTTCCGCGCACCGCATTTTCAATCCACTGGGCATAGAAACGGCCGCTGGCATCGGCCGCGTACCAGGGAGTGCGAAAACGGCTCTGCGCGAAGGCCAACGCCGCCAGCTCGCGCAGCCGGGGAATATCCACCTCGGTCGCTGGCTCAGCGCCGATATCATCAGAAGCCGCGGGCGAAAGCGCGAGATCCACCTCGCCCTCCACCAGCCGGAAGCCCAATGCCTGTAGCGCATCCAGGCATGCGGTATCATCCGCCGCGACTTTCGCCTGCACCCGCGACCATCCGGCCAGCGCTTGCGCCGTCAGTTGCGGAGCATCGTCGCCAAAGCGCAGGATGGCGCTATTGACGCCGAAGAAGCGGTTTTCCCACTCAAGGGGTTTAATACTGGCGCGGACGGGCATAAAACAGGTCTGTTGAGTTTTGCTCTTGATGAAAGCGCGCAAAACTCCGGGCGCTTTCATCTTTTACCAGACGCCTTCTCATCGCCAGACCCCTTTGGTATCGACGATAAACTGCTGGCTGACGCTATCCCCGCCTATTGCTTTAAATTCTTTATGATCGACCAGCATCACCAGCACATCGGCGCTCGCCAGCGCTTCGTCCAGCGACGCCAGCGTGCACAGGCCGTCGAGCTTTTTCGGTAACTGATGAATATTCGGCTCAACCACCAGGGTTTCGCCGCTGTGCCAGTGGGCGATTTGCGCGGCAATGGTCATTGCAGGGCTTTCGCGCAGGTCATCAATATTCGGCTTAAACGCAAGGCCAAAGCAGGCGATTTTCAGTTCGCTGGCGCGTTTATCGCTGACGGCAAGGCAATCAGCGACCCGCGCTTTAACCTGCTCGATAACCCATTCAGGCTTATGGTCGTTGACTTCACGCGCGGTGCGGATAAGCCGCGCCTGCTGCGGGTTTTGCGCCACGATAAACCACGGGTCGACCGCGATGCAGTGGCCGCCAACGCCCGGACCAGGCTGGAGAATATTGACGCGTGGATGACGATTCGCCAGCCGAATCAGTTCCCAGACGTTAATCCCCTGAACGGCGCAAATCAGCGAAAGCTCATTGGCAAAAGCGATATTAACGTCACGGAAGCTATTTTCAGTCAGTTTGCACATCTCGGCGGTGCGCGAGTTGGTCACCACGCATTCACCTTCCAGGAAGATTTTATACAACTCGCTGGCTCTGGCTGAGCAAACCGGAGACATTCCGCCGATCACGCGATCGTTTTTAATCAGCTCCACCATGACCTGCCCCGGCAAAACGCGCTCCGGGCAGTAGGCAATATTGACGTCTGCCGCTTCGCCTGCCTGCTGTGGGAAGCTCAGATCGGGACGCATTTCCGCCAGCCAGCCCGCCATCTGCTCGGTCGCACCTACCGGCGAGGTGGACTCAAGAATAACCAGCGAGCCTTTCTTCAGCGTCGGCGCAATAGATTTAGCCGCCGATTCGACGAAAACCATGTCCGGCTCATGCAGATCTTTAAACGGTGTCGGCACCGCAATAAGGTAGGCGTCAGCCTCTACCGGCGCGGTGGTGGCGCTCAGATAGCCCTGTTCGACCGCCGTTTTGACGACGCTCGCCAGATCCGGCTCCACGATATGAATTTCACCACGGTTAATAGTCTCCACGGCGTGCTGATTGATATCAACGCCGACCACCCGCTTTTGCCGGGAGGCGAACGCGGCAGCGGTTGGCAGGCCAATATATCCAAGGCCAATCACTGAAATGGTAGAGAAATTCATAGCGTTACCTGATTATTTTTAAGTGCAGACAAAATACGATGACACGCTTGTCCATCGCCGTACGGGTTATGCGCCCGGCTCATGGCCTGATACGCGGACTCATCTTGCAGCAAGCGCGTGACTGCGTTGACGATGCGCTGACTATCGGTACCCACCAGGCATACGGTTCCAGCACTGACCGCTTCCGGACGCTCGGTCATTTCGCGCATCACCAGCACCGGCTTCCCGAGCGATGGCGCTTCCTCCTGGATACCGCCGGAATCGGTCAGGATCAACCATGCGCGATTCATCAGCCAGACGAATGGCAGATAATCCTGCGGCTCAATCAGTATGACGTTATCAATGTGGCCAAGAATACGCTTAACCGGTTCGCTGACGTTCGGGTTCAGATGCACCGGATAAACAATCTGTACGTCAGGGTTGTTAGCGGCGATCTCCGCCAGTGCCTGGCAGATTTGCTCAAAGCCGCGGCCAAAGCTTTCCCGACGATGCCCGGTGACCAGAATCATCTTCTTGCCGCTGGCAAGGAAGGGATAACACTGAGCCAGCTCGTTGTGCAAGGCTTCATCGCTTAATACCCGATCGCGCACCCAGAACAGCGCATCAATAACCGTATTGCCAGTTACCGTGATCCGATTGTCGGCGATGTTTTCCCGCAGCAGATTCTGCCGCGAGGTTGCCGTCGGCGCAAAATGATACGTTGCCAGATGCCCGGTCAACGTACGGTTGCCCTCTTCCGGCCACGGCGAGTTCAGATCGCCTGTGCGTAGCCCGGCTTCCACATGTCCTATCGGAATGCGCTGATAGAAAGCGGCCAGGCTTGCCGCCATCGTCGTGGTGGTATCGCCATGCACCAGCACCACATCTGGCCTAAACGACTCCAGCACGGGCTTTAAGCCCTCAAGGATGCGACAGGTAATCTCCGTCAACCCCTGACCCGGCTGCATAATGTTAAGGTCGTAGTCCGGAACAATAGAAAAAAGTTTCAACACCTGATCGAGCATCTCCCGATGCTGCGCGGTCACGCAAACTTTCGCCTCAAAATGAGGATCCTTTGCCAGCGCATGAACCAGAGGCGCCATCTTGATAGCTTCTGGTCTCGTGCCAAATACCGTTAGTACTTTCACATCGATTCTCTTCGATTAGGCGATGAAGGCGAAATGTCCTTCACCACAGGCCGCATTCACTGGACCCGGCGACGCGATAACGCAACGCCTGCGCCGATGAGCGCGCCCACAATCCCCCACATCACCATCAGAAACACGCGGCGCGGGCTATCGCGTTTTACCGGTTCTTCAGGCGTTCGCAAATATCTGTAAGTCTGAAAACGTGGGTCGAGGGCCGGCCCAACGTTCAACGTCGTTAGCATGGCGCGGTTCTGGTCATAATCCAGATCGTATTCCGGCCCTACTGCCTGTAGATTCTCCAGCCGGGCCTGTAGCATCGGCCGCCCCAGTAAAAACATTTCAGAATCAGGCAACTGGTCAGGCGGAACGTCAGTTTCGCTGCGGGAAATATTATGCTGCTGCGCGACTTTCAGCGCCTGCTCCACGCTATGCATGCGGCGATTAAAAATCTCGCGGGCAACCTCTTCCTGACGCTTCACCTGCGCTTTCATCTGTACGGTACGCGCGGCCCAGGCACCTTTGAGTTCATCATTCAGATGTCCCGCCGCACGCTGGCTGGCGAAAGCCACATACTGGCGCAGCAGATTGTTGGCATCCGGGGCGGTTTCTGCCGTCAGCTTCACACTATCGTTAACGCTTTTGAGCGCATCGCCGGGCATAAACTGAATATCGTTAATCAGGTCATCCAGCAGCGCGGCATCAGCGCGAGCGTTACCCGACTGGCGCTGTTTGTAGTAGTCCGTTTGCAACCAGAAGTCGCGACGGGTATCCCATGACGCCTGCTGCATGATGAACTCTTTATAGGCTTCGTCCATTACCGAAGGTTGTTCGACCGAGACGAGATTGGCCTTGATATCGAGATTGCGTAAGAATTGCTGTTGCGAATAGTATCCTCCCAGCATGTTCACCGTTGGCCGGTCGGTAATCGCCGTCGCACTCCACTCCTGGCGAGCAAAAAAGGTATAAATCAGAACAATCAGTGCAAAGAGCACCGCGAAACCTGCTATCCAGCTTTTTCCTGCCCATAGGGCGCGAAACAGCCCGCGTATATCCAGCTCATTCTCAACGTTCACTGCTTGTGCTCCCGGTAATGGTTGAGTCATCACATCCCCAGATTTACTTGGTTAATTTCGGGTTATTGCCACTATGTCGCCGTATTCTGCGTCTAATGCGCTTAACCATGCGCGCCACTTTCCAGGCGCGTTTGATGCAGTAGCCATAAAGAAAGAAGGCTAATAAAAAGAGTATTAACATCACCCATTCAGGAACAATACGGGTGTATTCCGCCGCCACGCCAACCAGAGCCAGCAGCGCGGCGGCCAGGGTTATCAGTACAAATGCCTGGCGGGAAGTAAACCCGGCGCGCATGATCAAGTGATGAATATGTTGACGGTCCGGGGAGAATGGACTCATCCCTTTACGCAGGCGACGGTACATAATCGCCACCATATCCATCAATGGGATAGCAATAATCCACAGTGCCGTTACTGGGCTAATGGGATGCGTTTTTCCCTGGGTGGTCTCCAGCAGGATCCAGATGATAGTGAAGCCAATCATGGTGCTGCCAGCATCACCCATAAACACCTTATAGCGACGACCAAGCGCACCGAGGTTAAGTAAAATATAGGGCAAAATGGCGGCAATCATTGCAAAACACCACATCGCCAGGCTGTACTGGCCATCAAACCACAGGATGATGCCCGTTGCCGCGAAAGATACTGAAGACAGGCCGCCAAGCAGCCCATCGATACCATCAACCATATTGAAGGCATTGATCGCAGCCCAAACGGCGAAAAGCGTGAGGAAGAAGCCAAAGGGGCCGAGCACCAGCTCCCATGAGCCGAATATAAAACCCAGGCTACTCAGATGAAGATTACCCACCATCATCATGATGACGGCGATGGCAGCCTGAATAACAGCGCGAATTTTTACACTGATATCAAAACGGTCGTCCAGCGCACCAACCAGCACAAGCACCCCGGCACACCCCAGGTATAACCAGGCATGGGGAATGTAATAATCGGCGATGGCAAACGTAAAACAAATACCTGCGAAAACTGAAATACCACCAACTAACGGAATCAGACCCTGATGCCGTTTGCGATAGTTAGGCTTATCTACCAGCCCAACTTTTTTTGCCGCCTTGCGAGCGATAAATATAAACAGGGTGGTAAATAAGAAAATACTGATTAATTCAGTAATAGCAGTGAGTAAATTCACAACGCATGTGCTCTCAGCATAGTTAATCCGGGAAGTATAACGATGATGTCTCGACTCCAGAAGGGGCAAAGCAGAACATTACAAATTTATTGTAGAAATTTTAGACTGTTAAAGTTGCCTCTGCCTGCCATCATCCTGTGCACATCATTGTTAACCCCTGCTTTGTTTTCCCTTTATGGATCATACAAACCCGGAAAACAAAACGCCACGCTATCGCGTGGCGTTCTCTGGCTTTTTTTAACTTACGAGCGCTTCATCATGTCAAAGAAGTCATCGTTAGTCTTGGTCATCGCCAATTTATTGATGAGGAATTCCATCGCATCAATTTCACCCATCGGATGGATGATTTTACGTAGGATCCACATCTTCTGCAGTTCTTCCTGAGTGGTGAGCAGCTCTTCTTTACGGGTACCGGAACGGTTGTAGTCGATAGCCGGGAAGACGCGTTTTTCTGCAATCTTACGCGAGAGGTGAAGCTCCATGTTACCGGTGCCTTTAAACTCTTCGTAGATAACTTCGTCCATTTTAGAACCGGTGTCGATCAGTGCCGTAGCGATGATGGTCAGGCTGCCGCCCTCCTCGACATTACGCGCGGCGCCGAAGAAACGCTTCGGACGATGCAGGGCATTGGCGTCCACGCCACCGGTCAGCACTTTACCGGAAGCCGGTACCACGGTGTTGTAGGCACGGGCCAGACGAGTGATGGAGTCAAGCAGGATGATAACGTCTTTTTTATGCTCAACCAGACGTTTCGCCTTTTCGATAACCATTTCAGCAACCTGAACGTGGCGGGATGCTGGTTCGTCAAAGGTGGAAGCAACCACTTCACCTTTAACCAGACGCTGCATCTCGGTCACTTCCTCCGGACGTTCGTCGATCAGCAGCACCATCAATACGCAATCAGGATGGTTGTATGCAATGCTCTGGGCGATGTTCTGCAGCAGCATGGTTTTACCGGCCTTCGGTGGCGCAACAATCAGGCCACGCTGACCGCGACCAATCGGTGATGCCAGATCCAGGACGCGAGCGGTTAAGTCTTCCGTTGAGCCGTTACCACGTTCCATACGCAGACGTGAATTTGCGTGCAGAGGCGTTAAGTTCTCGAACAGGATCTTGTTACGCGCGTTTTCCGGCTTATCGTAGTTAACTTCGTTAACTTTCAACAAGGCAAAGTAACGCTCACCCTCTTTAGGAGGACGAATCTTACCGGAAATGGTGTCACCAGTGCGGAGGTTGAAACGGCGGATTTGGCTGGGGGATACGTAGATGTCGTCGGGACCGGCGAGGTAGGAGCTGTCTGCTGAACGGAGGAAACCAAATCCATCCTGCAGTATCTCCAGTACGCCATCGCCAAATATATCCTCGCCACTCTTCGAATGCTGCTTGAGGATGGCAAAAATAATATCCTGCTTACGCATACGGGCCAGGTTTTCCAGCCCCATATTTTCGCCGAGAGTAATCAGCTCAGAAACCGGCGTATTTTTTAATTCGGTAAGATTCATAATGGTGTGGGTTCTTAAACTCGGGGTAATTCTCGAACTTAATGTTGTGAATGGTATGGCAGGAACATCCATGCCTGTTAACGGCCTTCATCTCGTGTCTGTACGTTGCCTGGTCACAGGAAAGAACGCAGAACTGAAACGACTAAACGGAATGAGTGATAAGCCCGGATTATAAGCGTCACGCGCATTTTTGCGGGACACTTTGGGTAAAACAAGATTCAAACAAAGGTATGTTTAAAACGAAGTCTGAGTTTAACTTAGCACGACTCTTGCCGGGCGTCCAGAGATCCACAAAAAATAGGAGTCTGGACGCCGGAATAGCAAGCCGCTTACGCCAGATTAGCGTCGAGGAATTCTTTCAACTGGCCTTTGGACAACGCGCCAACTTTAGTCGCTGCAACTTCGCCATTTTTGAACAGCAGCAGGGTCGGGATGCCGCGAATGCCGTATTTCGGCGCAGTACCCGGGTTCTGATCGATGTTCAGTTTCGCAATGGTCAGTTTGCCCTGATACTCTTCAGCGATCTCATCCAGAATCGGGGCGATCATTTTGCACGGACCACACCACTCTGCCCAGAAATCGACGAGGGTTAGCCCGTCAGCCTTGAGTACGTCCGTGTCAAAACTGTCGTCAGTCAGGTGAATAATTTTATCGCTCATATTTAACTCCACAGGAATAAGCCTGGTGTGTTGGTGTCGTAGCCCTCAACGACGTGTTGATGCTACGTTATGCACGCTGTTCTTCCGAATGCCTCTTTTATAACGCTCTGCGTCACAATGTCCACCATGGATTTTGCCCCGCAAAAGTTAAAGCAACCCGAGCTCAAACCGGCTTATCGCAGATTTGCCACCCTCGCCTCGCTTAGTAGTCTAAGCTTTCGAAGATTCGTTCAGTTGCCGCAGACGCACCTTGAATAATTTCATACATAGCCAACGAAAGGTTGACGTTATTTCACCGGATACGCTTTCTTAATGCAATAGTTAGCTGATATTCTACCACACTATGAGCAAAACACATTTAACAGAACAGAAGTTTTCCGACTTCGCCCTGCACCCGGCAGTGATTGAAGCCCTTGAAAAAAAAGGGTTTCATAATTGCACGCCCATTCAGGCTCTCGCCCTCCCGCTAACGCTGGAAGGTCGCGATGTTGCCGGGCAGGCGCAAACCGGTACCGGTAAAACGATGGCGTTTCTGACGTCAACGTTTCATTATCTTCTCACACACCCGGCTATCGCTGACCGCCAGGTCAATCAGCCGCGCGCGCTAATCATGGCGCCGACGCGTGAACTGGCGGTACAGATCCATGCTGACGCCGAACCGCTGGCGCGGACTACCGGTCTGAAGCTGGGCCTGGCGTATGGCGGCGACGGCTACGATAAGCAGTTGAAAGTGCTGGAAAGCGGCGTGGATATTCTGATCGGTACCACCGGTCGCCTTATCGACTACGCCAAACAGAACCATGTTAACCTCGCCGCCATTCAGGTTGTCGTCCTTGACGAAGCCGATCGCATGTACGATCTCGGTTTTATTAAAGATATCCGTTGGCTGTTCCGTCGTATGCCGCCAGCGAATCAGCGTCTGAACATGCTGTTCTCTGCCACCCTTTCTTATCGCGTACGTGAACTGGCGTTCGAACAAATGAACAACGCCGAGTATGTCGAAGTTGAGCCTGAGCAGAAAACGGGCCATCGCATTAAAGAAGAGCTGTTCTATCCTTCCAACGAAGAAAAAATGCGCCTGCTGCAGACGCTGCTGGAAGAAGAGTGGCCGGACCGCGCGATTATCTTCGCCAACACTAAACATCGTTGTGAAGATATCTGGGGTCACCTGGCGGCGGACGGCCATCGCGTTGGTCTGTTGACCGGCGACGTCGCGCAGAAAAAACGCCTGCGCATTCTCGATGAATTTACCCGCGGCGATATCGATATTCTGGTCGCGACCGACGTTGCCGCTCGCGGTCTGCATATCCCGGCCGTTACTCACGTCTTTAACTACGACCTACCAGACGATTGCGAAGACTACGTTCACCGTATTGGCCGTACCGGCCGTGCTGGTGCCAGCGGCCACTCCATCAGCCTGGCCTGTGAAGAGTACGCGCTGAACCTTCCGGCGATTGAAACCTATATTGGTCATTCAATTCCGGTCAGCAAATACAATTCAGACGCGCTCATGACTGAATTGCCTAAGCCGTTGCGCCTCACGCGTACCCGCCCGGGCAATGGCCCGCGGCGTAACGGTCCGCCACGTAATCGTCGTCGTTCAGGTTAAAGAAATATGCCATACACACGATCATGCAAGTTGCATCAAGGCGGCAAGAGAGCAAATCCCAATGAGTTTACTCTGGTAAGTGATTCGGGTAAAAGAATGCAGCCCACCCAGAGGCAGCTTGAAGGATGAAGTGTATGAGTTCCAGCTCGCTCTATGCAGCTATCGATCTTGGTTCCAATAGCTTTCATATGCTGGTTGTACGCGAGGTGGCCGGGAGCATCCAGACCCTCAGCCGTATTAAACGCAAAGTCCGTCTGGCCGCTGGCCTCAATAGCGACAACACGCTCTCTGCGGAAGCCATGGAGCGCGGCTGGCAATGTTTACGCCTGTTTGCCGAGCGTTTGCAGGATATCCCCCCGGCGCAAATCCGCGTGGTCGCCACCGCAACGCTGCGTCTGGCGGTTAACGCCGGTGAGTTTCTGGAGAAAGCGCGGGAAATCCTCGGCTGCCCGGTGCAGGTTATCAGCGGTGAAGAGGAAGCACGCCTGATTTATCAAGGCGTCGCGCACACAACAGGCGGCGCAGATCAGCGTCTGGTCGTGGATATCGGCGGAGCCAGCACCGAACTGGTTACCGGCACTGGCGCGCAAACCACTTCGCTTTTCAGCCTGTCGATGGGCTGCGTGACCTGGCTGGAGCGCTACTTCGCCAATCGCAGTCTGACCAAAGAAAACTTTGAGCTAGCCGAAAGCGCCGCGCGTGAAGTTTTGCGTCCCGTCGCCGATGTTCTGCGCTATCACGACTGGAAAGTGTGCGTCGGGGCATCTGGTACGGTCCAGGCGTTACAAGAAATCATGATGGCGCAGGGGATGGATGAACGCATCACCTTAGCCAAGTTACAGCAGCTCAAACAGCGCGCGATTCAGTGCGGCCGTCTGGAAGAACTGGAGATTGAAGGCCTGACCCTTGAACGTGCGCTCGTCTTTCCTAGCGGGCTGGCGATTCTGATTGCCATCTTCAGCGAGCTGGACATTCAGTGCATGACGCTCGCTGGCGGCGCGCTACGCGAGGGGCTGGTCTACGGTATGCTGCACCTGTCGGTCGATCAGGATATTCGCACCCGTACTTTGCGCAATATTCAGCGCCGGTTTCTGGTTGATACTGAACAGGCGCAGCGCGTAGCCCAACTGGCAGTCCATTTCGTTCATCAGGTCGAAAATAGCTGGGAAATTGAGCCATTATGCGTCGATCTGCTGCAAAGCGCCTGCCAGTTGCATGAAATCGGTTTGAGCGTGGAGTACAAGCAGGCGCCTTTACACGCCGCCTGGCTGGTGCGCAACCTCGACCTGCCCGGCTTTACCCCCGCACAAAAGAAGCTGCTGGCGACACTGCTGTTAAACCAAACCAACGCCATCGACCTTTCTTCAATTCATCAGCAAAACGCGGTTCCGCCGCGAGTCGCGGAGCATATGTGCCGCCTGCTGCGTCTGGCTATTCTGTTTGCCAGCCGCCGACGCGACGATCTGCTGCCGATGATTACGCTGGCTGCCAAAGATGAGAATTTGACGCTAACACTGCCGCAGGGGTGGCTGGAGAATCATCCGCTGGGCCAGGAAATGGTCGAACAAGAGTGCCAGTGGCAGAGCTACGTTCACTGGTCACTGCTGCTGAACGAGCAGTAGTTTGATATTATCCGGTCTTGCATACGGCGATTGCTGGTTTCATACGCCGACAATACCAAACTGTAATGAACGATTACTGGTCAACTGCGGTTACTGCAGCTTCACTCTGAAATCAAAATTAAAGTAATTGCTCAGGCAAAATGCGGTTCCGTATTCAAGCACTTCTCCCCGAGCATTACGGCTTTTCAGCGTAATTTTCATCAATGGCACACCGTGCGGCAAGTCGAGCAAATTACGCTCTTCCCCTGAAGGAATATGTACCGTCAGAGAGTAATCCTGAAGATCGGGAAAAATATCATTTTCGGCCCAGTACGCGTACAGCGAGCCTTCAAGCAGATCCGGGCGGGGCAAGAAACGCTCGGGGATAAACATGGTTTCAATAGAAACCGGAAGGGCATCGACCAGACGCACGCGTTTTATTTTCGCCACCCGATCGCCGACAGCGATCTCCAGTTCACGGGCCAGAAACTCATCCGCCGCCAGCTTTTCCCTCACCAGCCAGCGGTTGGACACCGTCCCCGAATTTTGCAACTGGGCAGAGAATCCGCCGCTGGCAAGGTTATAGCTTACCGGTAGATTCACCTCGGTACCCTTTCCGTGGCGCTTAATAACCAGCCCGGCTTCCAGTAGCGCATCAAGCGCCTTAACGACCGTCACGCGTGATAGCTCAAGAGCCTGAGACATTTTGCGTTCGGAGGGCAAAATACTGCCATGAGTCAGTAACCGCTCCGTCATTGCCGCTTCAATGGCTTGTTTAAGCTGAATATACAGCGGTGCGGGAGTCTCTCCATTCAGACGCGCTTTTATATACTCAAGCAACGGTTGCGACATAATTACATAGCCTTCCGGGATCCAGTAACAGTGGATCTATCATAGTGGATCGGTACTGGAATCAATAGTCCCAGCATAATGTCTCTCCCCCTTTTTAGCGTCTCATTTTTCTCTCAGAATGCGCCTGCGATCACAGCGTGGCCATCCAGGACTTTAACTGGACTTAATCTGGATCTATTTTTAGTCTAACTTTTATTCATTTTTCCAGGGAGTCGACAATGTCTGATATTCGCCCTACATATATTGCCGAAAGCCGAATCCTTGGCTGTCTTTATGGGCAAGCCATAGGCGATGCGATGGGTATGCCTTCCGAACTGTGGCCTAAACGCCGGATAATTAGTCATTTTGGTTGGATCGAACGTTTCCTGCCTGGTCCGAAAGAGAATATCGCGGCTTGTGAATTTAGCGCTGCGGAGTTTACCGATGACACCCATCAGTGTATCGCATTGATGGATGCCCTGAATGAAACCAACGGCGTGACCGATCCACTGGCTATCGCCAGACATATCCTGCTGTGGGCCAGACGCTGCCAGGCATTTGAGAAAAATATTCTCGGCCCCACCTCCAGGGCTTCCCTGCTTGCGCTCGAACAGGGGCTGTCGCTGGATGAAATCGCGGCCAACGGCGTGACCAACGGTGCGGCAATGCGCGTGGCGCCCATGGGCTGTCTGCTGCCAACCCGGAATAACGCGTTTTTCATTGAGCAAGTACGGCTATCCTGCCTGCCGACGCACAAATCAGATATCGCTATCGCCGGCGCGGTGGTCATAGCCTGGGCTATCAGTCGCGCCATTGAGGGTATCGAATGGTCGTTAATCAAAACGGAGCTGGCGACACTTGCCAATAAAACCCAACACCACTACGAGTCCACTTTTAGTCCACTTCTTGGAAATCGTATTCATCTGGCGCTGAATAAGGTGTCCAGGGAGACTGACCACTTGACAGGTATTGAGCGTATTTATGAGGATATCGGTACCGGCATGGATATCATCGAATCCGTCCCGGCAGCGATTGCATTAGTCGAACTAGCAAAAACGCAGCCCATGAAATGCGCGATGCTGGCGGCAAACTTAGGCGGCGATACCGACACCATTGGCGCCATGGCAACCGCTATCTGCGGCGCGCTTCATGGCATCGAGGCTTTCCCTGAAGGCCATATACAACAAATTAATCAGGCCAACTGTATAGATTTCACGCCTTACGCACAGCGGCTTGCAGGCTACCGCTTCGCATAATTCACAGAGGGCATCACTATGGACAGCAAAGCTTCATACGATGGCAATATCCAGACGGCAGATCCCGGCATGGCGGAGTTAGGGATTGATCTCGTTCCCCCGGTGCACCAAACCCAAAAACCGGTACAGCTATTTTTCGTCTGGTGTGCGGCGAATATCGGCATTCTTGGGGTTGTATACGGTGCGGTCATTGTGTCGTTCGGCCTCTCATTCTGGCAGTCGCTTCTTGCAGCCGTAGCGGGAGTTGCCTCCTTTGCGCTGGTCGGCGTCACCAGCATCGCCGGAAAAATAGGCCGTACCACGACACTGACGCTCTCGCGCGTCATTTTTGGCAAACGCGGCAATATCGCGCCCACCAGCTTCTGTTGGGTGAACCTGATGGGCTGGGAGTCGGTCAATATCATTACCGGTACACTCACCCTTGTTGCGCTGTTTGCCGCCATGGGTTTTGCAGAAAGCCTGACCACTACTGCGCTGTCGCTTTTTCTGTTTGGCGGCCTGACCGTGCTGGTCAGCGTGCTCGGCCAAAATGCCGTACTGATGATGCAAAAATGGATCACCCGCATCTTCGGCGCCATGACGCTGCTGGTAGTGATCTATTTGCTCTTCACTGCGAACTGGCAGGCCATTCTCGCGCTGCCTTCTGGCAACTGGTTGACCGGCTTTCTGCCGGCAGTTTCTATTATTGCCGCCGGTACCGGCATCAGTTGGGCTATCGCGGGCGCCGACTATAGCCGGGATCAGCGCCCCGACTCCGGTGAAAAGCGTATTTTTCTCGCCGTTGTCAGCGGCGCCGCGCTTCCCCTGCTGCTGCTGATGCTCACCGGGATACTGCTTACCGCCCAGATCCCCGATCTGGCGTCCAGCGAGAACCCCATTTCAGCGATCGGCAAACTGCTGCCTTCCTGGATGGCAATCCCCTATCTGGCCGCGGCTACTGCCGGGGTCGTGACCATCGCCGTATTGAGTCTCTATTCCGCCAGCCTTAACCTGTTAAGCATGGGGATTAAACTACAGCAGCGTTCCGCCGTGGCCCTCGATGCCGTCCTGGTTCTGGGGATTGCACTCTACGTGCTGTTTATCTCGAAAGATTTTCTCGGGCCGTTCATTGCGTTTCTGATTTTCTGCGGCGTATTTCTGGCCGCCTGGGCCGCCATTTTTATGGTCGATTTTTATCGGATTCGCCGCCGTATCGGATATTCTGAAGCTGATTTATTCAGGGAAAGCGGCGCCAATCGAACCGCGCTGGGTTGCTGGATTGTCGGCGCACTGGCTGGATTGATGGTATCCAAAACCGGGTTTATCGACGGGCCTTTCGCCGTCGGCATTTTCGCGGACTCCAGCCTCGGGTTATTTGTCTCTTTTATTCTGAGCCTGGTTCTGTATCTCGCCTTTGGAGCAAGAAAGGGAGCCTGCCGTGACAATCACCGCTGACCTGCTATCGCCACGGCGGCCTATCGTGGTGATCGGCGCCGCTTTTGGCGACATTATTCTCCATCTCGATACGCTGCCGCAAAGCGGTAGCGATGTTTCCGCACGCAACGGCGGACGGCAGATTGGCGGCTGCGCGTTCAATGTTGCCCGCGCGCTCTCGCGCCTCGAACTCCCTCTGATTAACGCGATACCGGTAGGCAATGGCGACTGGGGGCAAGCCGTTGCGCAAAAAATGGCGCAGGAAAACTTACCCGTCCTCTTGCGCCACCTCACCTATGATAACGGCTGGTGCCTGGCTCTTGTCGAAGCCAACAAAGAGCGGACGTTTATCACCGTTGAGGGGTGCGAACAGCACTGGAATGACGAGCTGCTGGCGCAAATTCCGCTGCCGAAGGAGGCGATTATTTACGTCTCGGGCTACGAGCTGGCCAGCGAAGCGCTGCGCCAGTGGATTCTGAACCTTGCGGAAGATAAAACGCTGTTCGTCGATTTTGGCCCGCGCCTGTGCGATCTGGATATTCCCTTTATCCAGGCGTTGCTGCGCAAACGTCCCGTACTCACTCTGAATCGCGATGAACTCAGCGTACTAGGCGCACGTTTATATGAGCAGGATAGCGCCACGCTTGACACCGCCTCACAACTCGCCAGCGACTGGCATTTACGGGCTATTTGTCGGTTTGATAAGGATGGCGCGTGGGTGGTTGAACCTGACGCAGCACCGCAGCATATCCCGGCCTGCCGCGTGAAGGTCCACGACACGATTGCCGCAGGCGACAGCCACTGCGCCGGTACGATCGCCGGGCTGGCCTGCGGGATGGATCTGCATCAGGCCACGCGGCTGGGCAATGAAGTGGCGGCAATTGTCGTCACCAGGCCGGGTTCAGACGGCGCTCCGGGTCGCGAAGAGCTACGTCAGTTCCAGATCCAACAGCAAAACAGCCGCTAACCGCTATTTACGCGCTTTCGCCAGCATCGCCCGGATGTTGGCGACGTTCGCCTGACCTTTATGCATACGCTCTTCCGGCGAAATAACTTTGCGCTCCTGCTCCCAAATCAGGTCATCCTGCGGCAGTTCCAGCAGGAAACGACTGGGCTCCGGTCGCACCAGCTCGCCGTACTGACGGCGCTCCTTGCACAGGGTAAAAGTGAGCTCTTTCTGCGCGCGGGTGATACCCACGTAGGCAAGACGGCGCTCTTCATCTACATTATCTTCATCAATGCTGCTCTGGTGCGGCAGCAGCCCCTCTTCCATACCTACCAGGTAGACGTACGGGAACTCCAGCCCCTTTGAAGCATGAAGCGTCATCAGTTGAACCTGATCCGTCTCCTCATCCGACTCGCCGCGCTCCATCATGTCGCGCAGGGTAAAGCGAGTGACAACCTGGGTGAGCGTCATCGGTTCATCGATATCGCTGCCTTCGAGCATTTCGGTCATCCACGTGAACAGCGTATTGACGTTTTTCATCCGCATTTCGGCGGCTTTCGGGCTGGGCGAGGTCTCATAGAGCCAGGATTCATAATCCACACCGCGGATCAGATCGCGAACGGCGGCAATCGGCTCGCGCTCTGAGAGCTGCTGGATCTCCCGTAGCCAGTGGGTAAAGCGGGTCAAAGATTCATAGCCGCGTCCGCTCAGCGTCTGGGTCAGCCCCATATCGAAGCTGGCGGTAAACATGCTTTTATTGCGCCCCATCGCCCATTCACCCAGCTTTTGCAACGTCACCGAACCAATTTCACGCTTCGGCGTATTCACGATGCGCAGGAAGGCGCTGTCATCATCAGGGTTGGTCAGTACGCGCAGATAGGCCAGCAGATCTTTAATTTCCGGGCGGGAAAAGAACGACGTGCCGCCGGAAATTTTGTACGGGATGCGGTTCTGCATCAGCATCTTTTCAAAAACCCGCGACTGATGGTTGCCGCGATACAGGATCGCGTAGTCCTTATAGGCAGTTTTATTAATAAAGTGATGAGCGATCAGTTCACCGGCAACGCGTTCAGCCTCATGGTCTTCATTGTTGGCGGAGAGCACCTTCAGCTCTACGCCATAGCCCAGCTCGGAAAACAGGCGTTTCTCGAAGACGTGCGGGTTATTCGCAATCAGGATATTCGCCGCCTTCAGAATGCGCCCGGAAGAGCGGTAGTTCTGCTCCAGCTTGATCACCTGCAACGCAGGGAAATCCTGGCTTAGCAGCACCAGGTTCTGCGGCCGCGCGCCACGCCAGGAGTAGATCGACTGATCGTCATCGCCCACCACGGTAAAGCGCGCCCGCAGTCCCACCAGCAACTTCACCAGCTCGTACTGGCTGGTGTTGGTGTCCTGGTATTCATCCACCAGCAGATAGCGAATCTTGTTCTGCCAGCGCTCCCGCACCTCTTCGTTGCGCTGCAGCAGCAGCGTCGGCAGGAGAATGAGATCGTCGAAGTCGAGTACGTTACAGGCTTTCATATGCGCATCGTACAGCCCGTAGCAGTGAGCAAAGATCCGCTCCCGTTCCCCTTTCGCGCCAGCAGCAGCCTGGGAAGGGGTTTTCAGATCGTTTTTCCAGTTGGAGATCGCGGAGATCAACTGCTGGAGCACCACTTTATCGTCTTCGATCAGCCCTTCGGTGAGCTCTTTTAATAGCGCCACCTGGTCGGTATCGTCGAACAGCGAGAAGTTAGATTTCATCCCTAACGCGGCGTACTCGCGTTTGATGATATCCAGCCCCAGCGTGTGGAAAGTGGAAATCATCAGGCCGCGCGCTTCTTTGCGCCCCAGCGTTTGCCCGACGCGCTCTTTCATTTCACGCGCCGCCTTGTTGGTAAAGGTGACCGCCGCGATATGGCGCGCCTGATAGCCGCAGCCGCGGATCAGGTGGGCGATTTTATTAGTTATTACACGGGTCTTACCGGAACCGGCACCCGCCAGCACCAGGCACGGTCCGGTAACGAATTCGACGGCTTGTTGTTGGCCAGGGTTTAAACGCATGGGTGTATTTTGCTCAATCTTCGAACGGGGTGGGGATTGTAGCAGAAAGAGGGGCGGTGAGAGCAACAGGCTACCCTTTCAGGCAGCCTGGATATCTGTCAATCAGGCTGCGGCAAGCGGCGTATAGCCGTTACGCTGCGCGCTCTTAATCCAGTTGTACGAGCCTATCACCGCGATTGCCGTCAGCAGAACGTACTCAAGCGACATGGCGTAAACGCCCTGTACCGCGTAGATAACCACGCTAATCACGTCGATAAGCACCCACAGCAACCAGTTTTCGACGAATTTGCGCGTCATCAGTACCATGGCCGCAATCGACAATACCAGCATGGTGGAATCCCAGAACGGGAAGGCGTCAGGCTGGAGGTCAGGCATCACAACCTGCATACCGAACGTTTGCAGCAGGGTAATCATGATGCGGGTGAGCGCCGCGAACACCGGATCGATAAACAGCGTCATCAGAACAATCGCCACCGCGCAGACGCCGCCCAGCACCAGGGTTTGCTGACGGGAAAGCCAGCGTACCTTGAGTGCGGATTCCTGTGCCTCGTTTTGCCGACTCCACGCGTACCAGCCGTAAATATTGGCAGCGAAAAAAAACACCTGCAGCAACAGGCTGGCATAGAGTTGGATCTGGAAAAAAATGGCCGCAAACAGCGTGACGTTAATCAGGCCAAACAGATAGTTGATGATTTTTTCCCGGCTGGCGCACCAGATGCACAGCAAACCGAATACAGTACCGATGGCTTCAATCCACGATAGCGCATAGCCGCCTTCGCCAAGAGGAATGTTGACCATCACATTGTTAATGCTAAAAAAGTCCATCACAGATCTCCTTGCTGGCTATCGGAATAAATGGCGCGTAGCGCCAGGGTAATTTGCCGCTCTTCGCCCTGCTGGCATAGCGCTTCCAACTGGACATAATCATTGATGCTGCTATCCAGGCAACCGTTGTGGACAACAACCACGTTGAGTAATGATGCCGTACGTAACCCACGCAGTGCGCCGATGGTCATCAGGGCGGCACTCTCCATATCCGCCCCCAGAATGCCGCGCGCCGACCACTGCGCATCCAGTTCCGCCTCACTATCGGTATAAAAACTGTCATGGCTGCGCACCAGGCCACACGCGGCGGGAATATTCATCTGTCGCGCCTGCGCCATCAGTTCCCAGGTCAGTTGTGGGTCGGCGCAGGCCGGATAACCCGTCGGCGCATAGGTTCGGCTGGTACCGTCATCCATGACCGCGGCATGAGCGATAATCACATCGCCGAGCGCAAGATTATCCTGCAATGCCCCACAGCTGCCGATACGAATCAGGGTGGTTACGCCGATCTGGCGCAGTTCTTCAATGGCAATCGCCGTGGATGGCCCGCCGATGCCGGTAGAGAGCACCAAAATCTCGATGCCCTGATACCAGCCACGTGCAGCGCGAAACTCCCGGTTCTGACCGAGCAGTTGTGGATTATCAAGAAAATTGACGATGCGGTCGACTCGCTGCGGGTCGCCCGGCAGCAGCGCGTACCGCGCGCCAGTCATCTCTTTGCTTAACTGGATATGGGGTTGCAACGGCATTCTCCCGCCTCCTTACTCACTCTTGTGGTTATCCAATATCAGCCTCCTGCTTCAATTTTTCAGGAGCTAACAACACAACGCGCTCACCATCGGTATCAATAATCTGTAGTGCTTTCAGGTCATGTAAAATACGGTTAATACTGCGGGTCGTCGCGGCGAATTCCTGGCTGAAATTTTGCTTATCCAGCAAGATTTCATTCGCGCCATCCTGTTGATAACGCAGCCATAGCGCCTGACACACCCGCTGATGCAGCGAGTAAAGATTGTCGCTGCTGGCCTTTTTCGACAACTGGTAATATTGCTGGCTAAAGAAGCGCAGCATCCGCTGGTTAAAGTGGTTATCCAGCGCCAGCCAGCGGCAGAAATGTTCCTGCGACAGGCTCAGGAGCTGCACATGGTCCACCGCCACCACCGAGCAGATGTAATGGCGCGACTCAAAGATCTCGAGCTCACCCACCATGTCGCCTTTACGGTAGCGGGCCTGGCGGTAGCGGCGCCCGTCTTCAGCCTCATAGAAAACGTCCACCTCACCGGCGATAATCAGCGAAAAACGCTGGCACACTTCACCCTGTCGGCAGATAAACTCACCGCGCGGTATCTCTTCGAAGCGCCAGCGCTGCATGATCTCCAGGGGACAATATTTCAGTAATTCATAGAGCAGCGGATCGCTAACAATCTCACACAGCCCCGAAAGCCAGTCGACTGAAAATTCAGGTTTTTTCATTGTGTCCATGTTATCTCGCTCCACGACTATAAGAACAGGACGGCTGTCCCCGGCCAGAGGGAATACGCCGAATAAAAGTGTTGCTCATCTCCCGCTTCCCTATATCAGGCGAGACATCTGTCCCGCGATGGCGAAGAGTATAGGTCCGCGACCAAAGCGGGTGGTAAAGTAACGGGATATCTTTGAGACGTGAGAACAAAATAATGGCAAAGAGCGCAGCAGCCCTGCATATTCTGGTTAAAGAAGAGAAGCTGGCGCAAGAGATCATCGCCAAACTGGAGCGTGGCGTGAGCTTCGATCATCTGGCAAAGCGCTATTCAAAGTGCCCATCCGGGCGCAACGGTGGCGATCTCGGGGAGTTTAATCAAGGGGTCATGGTCGGGCCGTTTGATAAAGCAGTCTTCAGTTGCCCGCTGCTCAAGCCTTACGGGCCGGTCAAAACCAGGTTTGGCTACCACATCATTAAGGTGCTGTATCGCCGCTAGCCCATGCTACTATTGCGCCCTGATTCATCCCCCATTCAATCAAGGTACGATCATGGCAAAAA
>DASYFN010000073.1:0-16914 GCA_036498385.1 Klebsiella sp. | reverse complement strand
ATGTTGTGAGTTTTGGTCGTTAGCGCATAGTGGCCGTTATCGCCGGTACCGGAGCCGCCAGTACAGGTGATGCGCGACGGGTTGGCCTCATCAGCCATCACTTTCGGGCTACAGGATTCCACCTGCGACACCGCCGCCACGTCAAACTGAATGCCGCCGATATCAAAGTTTTTCACCCCGGCACCCTGCCCATCGTGGCTCATCCAGAAGTAATCGTTAATCCCCTGTTGCGGACGCTGATGGAAGTCGCGACCGGCCCAGATATAGGCGTTGGGGTTAGAGTCCAGCACGTTAGTAACCCCGACGTAGGCTTTTTTCAGGTTAACTTCATCACCCCAATGGTCAAACATGACGTTGATGTCCCAGATAGCGCCTTTACTGCTCTTAAAGGCTTTGCTTATCTGGAATTCGCCGCCATTGCCCTCGTTGCCTAAACGACCAATCGCCGATGCGCCGTTATAGGAGCCATCAACGGCGACAAACTTCTGATCGCCGCTCTGAAACTGTGCGCCGTAGCGTGCATAGCCGCTAAATTTCAGGCCGAACGGAATCGCCATATCCGGTGAGGAAGCGGTGGTTTGTGGGGTGGTAATGATATCCACTTTTTTATTGGCGGCGGCGTCGATTTTTGCCTGCCGCTCGGCCAAAGCTTTATCAACGGCCTTCGCCACAATGGCATCGATTTGTTCCTGAGTAAATTCTTGCGCGAATACGGAAATTGGGCACAGCGCGGCGACGACTGCCATTGCTAATGGCAGCATTTTTACAGTTTTCATAATAATCTCGCTTTTAATAATTTATATATACACAAATCATTCAAGTTGCATCAAGGCAGCAAGATAATACCCCCCAGAAGCGTACAAATAGTACGTGACTGAGGCGAGTAAGCGCAGCCTGCGAAGAGGCGGCTTGAAGGATGACGTGTATATTCAGATAATAACCATCCCGCCAGGATAAACTGGTAATACTTATTTAGGGCATATATATATTAACGTTGATACAGCTGAATAATTTCTTCCGAAAATTCACGGGCGAGCAGTGAATTCATTAGATGATCCTGAGCACGGGCCATAATCAAGGTCATCGGCTGGCGTGCTTCGCCCGCATCCTGCTCGATAAGCTGGGTCTGCATCTGATGCGCACGACGGGCGTAACCATCGGCCTCATTCAGAAGCAAACGCGCTTCATCTATATTACCGTTACGGGCGCAATGCAGCGCTTCAAAACATAATGAGCGTGACTGGCCCGCGTTAACAATAATTTCCATTACCGCATCTTCTGATTTAATCATGATAGATCCCGAGGTCATTAATTTTATTATTTAAATAATGCAGTGAAAGTCCATTTGTTCTGCCAGCGAAATAATTGATTGCTCGGTCAAGGCAGTCATGGACTGATACAGAGAACTCATTTACACACCTCTTAATGCGCTTCGATCAACGACAGGGCATATTCCTGGACGTTTTCTCCCCGTTGCATTCCGTAATCCATGGTGTTAACTGGTTGGGCCGGAATATTCAGAGGAGCGGCTTTCTCATATAAGTTTTTCAGCATGTATTTCACCTGTGGCCCAGGAAGCACCACCTGATATTGCGGAAACTGCATGTCAAATTCGGAAACTCCGTAGGCGTCAATCTGCACTGGCAGGTTACGTTCTTTCTCGGCATCGACCATCTTTCTGACCAACAGGCTGGTGGACATTCCGGCAGAGCAGCACAGCATAATCTTATACATTGACGACCATCTCCAAAATGTAAAAAGTTATTGCATGGATGATTTGATATCAGACAGAAACCGGTTTCCATTTATAAAAAACAGAACTGTGATAACCGTCAAGATCTATCAGGCAAAGGGCGTGTTAATTAGATTTGGTTCACAAATTTCCGTGGTTTTTGCCACGATTTTCCATGAAACGGAAAATCGGTTTCCAAAGAAAAAGGAATGGATATACTGTTTCTGGTTATTGTTGAGTCGATTCAGCTTTGCGGATTTACAAGGATCGGTTTGCCCTTTCAGAGAAAAAACCTCTACAATCAACGATGTATCACGGTTAGCTGGGGCTAATAAAGCCACGGTCTCTCGGGTATTGAGCGGTTCGCGCGACGTGAAGGAAGCCAGCCGACAGGCGGTATTACAGGCGGCGGAAGAGCTTCACTACCGACCAGATGTGGTGCTGACTGCCTGGAAAGCGACGGAACGAGGAGGATCCCGTTTGACCACGTCTTCGCGGCGGAAACGGCCTGTAACTAACGGATAAGCCAGGGGCGGCGCAAGAGTTGGTGAACAATGCAAGCACCCTGGATTTCAATGCGTTATTGGTTGCAAATGAGCAGCAGGCGCAACTGGTGGTGCCGCAACTCCAGGCATTTAATCGCGCGGAGCCGGAAAAAGGCATGGTGTTCAGCCTTGCTGGCTCGTTACAGCTGCCCGGTATTCCGACCATTCCGGCGATTGAACATTCAATGGACGCGATGGTCAGCCGGATAGCCAACTGGCTGAGAGAAGGCGCAAATGCTCGCCAGCAACCTGCAGCGCGGAGAGGTGATCATTCCGAACCGCTGGTGAGCCCAGGCTGGTACGAATGACTATCGGACGATAGCCTGAAGATGCTGCAAAATAATGTCGCAGCATCCCCAGCCAGATAACCATCAGGCCGTTTTAACCCGCCGACGCGAATCCATGGCGATCAGCACCACTGACGAGAGAATCAGCAGCGTGCCCAGCCAGTCCGGGAGGGTAAAGGTGATGCCGAGCAGAAGCAGAGAGAGCAGGGCGCTACTCAGCGGCTCCGCGCAACTGAGGATCCCTGCCTTCGCGCCACCAATCTCCTGTGCGCCGTTTAAATAGAGGCTAAACGTCAGCGACGTGCCGATAACCACCAGGTAGAAGAAGGCCAGCAGCAGGCCGCCGGTAACCACAAAATGGTTGCTCTGTCCTGCATAGAACGGCAGCAGCATTGTGCCGCCGAGCAGCATACTCCAGCCGACAATCGGCAGCGTGCCGTAGCGGGCAATCAGCGCCGAAGGATAAGTCGTGTAGAAAGCGGCAGCAAAGGCTGAGGCTATACCCCAGAACAGCGCGACGGGTGAAATGGACAGCGTAGTCGGATTGCCATGGGTGACCAGCAGGAAGGTGCCTGCCAGCGAGGTACAGATAGCCGCCAGCACCATCGGCCTGGGGCGAGTTTTGCGGACGATGGCAAACCAGGCAACGATAATAGTCGGCGACAGAAACTGCAATACCGTTGCGGTGGCGGCGTTTGATTTCTCGATAGTCATCAGGAAGGTGAACTGCACGGTCAGGGCGCCGAACAGCGAGAAGAGCAACAGGCTGAAGGCGTCTTTACGGTTCTGCAAGACGAGAAAAATTTTGTCACCGTGAACGAATGAGAGCATCAGGAGAATCAGGCCAGCGAACAGCAGGCGAATCATGGTCAGAAACGGCGATGACATCTGGCTTTGCTGCATAATATATTGCGCGCAGACGCCAGAACTACCCCATAGTACGGCGGCTATCAGTACGTTCAGCATCCCTTTTTTGCTGGAGCCCATTTTTCCCTCAGGTAAAGAATTACAAAGCAGGCATTATAACATGTGCGTCTCCCAACGGCGGGGCGGTGAGATCCCGCGAAAAGAAAATCTATCGATATGTATCAGACGCGCGTTTTAGGTTAAATCGACATTTCTGCTGCCGAACAGCCAGGTCAGGGCGAAACCGCACAGGTAAGCCACCGCCAGCCCGGCGGCATATACCGCCATGCCAGCGTAGATGCCGCTGCCGGAGGTCATCAGCGGCAGCGCCACCAGCCCGGAAGGGCCGAATACCGTATTCAGGCCTACCGGGAGTCCCAGCGAGGCGATAAGCCCAAGAAAGAAACCACCACAGGCGCCGCCGAGGCAGGTGGTGATAAACGGTTTCATACGCGGTAGCGTCACGCCATAGATCAGCGGTTCGCCGATGCCGAGGAAGCCTGGAATAATCGCCCCTTTAATCTGGGTGCGCAGCAGAGAACCGCGCTTCGCCCGCCAGAACAGCGCCAGCGCTGCGCCAACCTGCCCGGCCCCCGCCATTGCCAGAATCGGGAACAGCGAGTTAAACCCTTGGGCATCCATCAGTGCGAAATAGACCGGCACAAGACCCTGATGCACGCCGAACATGACCGCCAGCAGGAACAGACCGGCCAGCACCGCCGAGCCGAACGGATTGCCGTTAAGGTGCAGGAACAACCACGACATCCCGGTGAACAGCCAGCCGCCAATCGGCATGATGATGGTAAAGGTCACCGCACCCATAATCAGCAGCGTTATCGCCGAGGTGAGGATCATATCGAGGTTGGCAGGCATGATGCGGCGTACCAGTCTTTCCACCCACGCGCCGATAATCGAGGCGATAAGCACGCCGATAATATTGCCGCGCGGGTCGATCCCCTGGCCGAAGAAGGTCGAGATCCCGGAATAGAAACCGCTGGTGGCTTCGGGGTTATAGCCGAGGACAAACAGCGAAGCGATGATGGCTCCGTTAACGCCGGAGCCGCCGAAGGCTTTCTGGGCGTTATAGCCGATCAGGATGCTCAGGAAGGTGAACATCCCCTTGCTGAACACCTTCATATAGCCGATCAGCGCTACCATCGTCGCGTTCGGATGCGTATTTTCGAGGATAAATATCTGCTCCGCCAGGGTGGCGAACCCCAGCAGCAGGCCGACGGCGATAAAACCGGGGATCAACGGGGTGAAAATGGTAGCGAATTTGGCGAGGAATTTTTGAATGCCGCTGGTTTGCTTGCTTTTCAGCGCCTGTTTCTTCTCTGCGGCGACATCAACCAGCGAGGGTGTTTCCGCCGGGGCGTCTTCCAGTAATGTGTTCATCATTTCCGCCGCGGTTTGCGCCTTGCCGGGGCCAAGCACGACCTGGAATTGTTCATCGCTAACGATCACCCCCATCACGCCGTCAATCTGGCGGATGGCGGCGCTATCGGCCAGCGACGCATCACGCAGAGTCAGACGTAGCCGGGTCATACAGTTACCCGCCTGCGCCACGTTACCGACCCCACCAACGTGGCCGAGGAGCTGACCTATCATCTCTTTATTTATTTTTGCCATTGCAGATCACCCGTTAGTCAGCGGTCAGGAGTGGCTTAGCGCCTTGCGGATATAGCCGTTGTTTTTCTCCAGCAACGCCTGCGCGTCCGTAGCGCTGAGATCTGCCAGCACCATCACAATGGCCGTTTTGCAGTGGCGACCGCTGGCGTCCAATGCGGCCTGTGCCGTTGCGCGATCGCAGTCGGTGGCTTCCATGACGATGGAAACCTGACGTTCGATAAGCTTGGCGTTGGTCGCTTCTACATCAACCATCAGGTTGCTGTAGACTTTGCCGACGCGGATCATCGCCCCGGTGGAGATCATATTCAGCACCAGCTTCTGCGCGGTACCCGCCTTCAGGCGCGTTGAGCCAGTCACCACTTCCGGGCCGACCACCGGTGTAATGGCGACATCCGCCAGTTGGGTCATTTCACCGTGCGGGTTGCAACTGACGGTTGCCACAAAGGCATTTTGGCTATGGGCATACTCCATCGCGCCAAGCACGTATGGTGTACGCCCGCTGGCCGCCAGGCCGACCAGCACATCGCGGCTGCTAAAGTGGAGGTTCTGCAGGTCCATCGCCCCTTGCGCTTTGTTGTCTTCGACGTTCTCTACGGCGCTCAGAATCGCTTTATGGCCGCCCGCGATAATACCCACCACCTGCTCCGGGCGAGTGCCGAAGGTTGGCGGACACTCGCTGGCATCAAGGACTCCCAGGCGACCGGAGGTTCCCGCGCCAATATAAATCAGCCGCCCCCCCGACTGTAGCGCCTCAGCAACTTTATCCACGACCCGGGCAATTTGTGGCAAAAAGGGAGTGATGGCATGAGCCACCTGCTTGTCTTCCTGGTTAATCACCGTCAGCATCTCTTCGGTGGAGAGGGTGTCAATATTGGCGCTATTGGCGTTGCGGCGCTCAGTCAGCAGTTTGCTCAGGTCGATATTCATAAGAACCTCATTATTCACAGAGCAGGTAGTGTGAAGAATTAATTATTCCTTTTGTGTGAAAGGTATCACAATTGGCGTTGAAGGAATAATAAGGGATTTCAGCGGTAGCGGGAAATAGGCGGGCAATAAAATTGGAATTTTTTATTACCCGTCAGCGGAGGTTACTGCTCAGAGCGCGGCTTTTTCAGGCCAATCAGCAGGGCGGCCAGATAGGAAAGGGTTATTGCGAGGCTCATTTTCAGCATCGTTTCACCGCCCAGACTGGCCAGCGGCGCGGCAATACCGCCGAACACAAACATCAGCGTACCCATCAGTGCCGAAGCGGTGCCGGACTGCCGGGCATTTATGGCATTCATCGCTTCCGCCCCGGCGACAGTACCGATACCGCTCATCATCGAAACGGTAAAAAACAGGCCGACCAGCGCCAGCATCGGCAGTTGTAGCCAGGCGAACAGCAGAGTGATGGCGGCAAACGCCACCGCCAGCAACTGGCCACCGCGCAGCAGGGCTTCGGCGTTGAAGCGGCGTGCCAGGCGGGAAAAGATTAGTGCCGCGATAATCAGCCCGATACCGTTAAGGCCGAACAGCAGGCTGAACTGCATCGCGCTCATGGCATATTCGCTCTGGATAACGAACGAGGATGAGCCGATATACGAGAACAACCCGGCCATCATAAAAGCCTGGATCAGGCAGTAGCGCATAAAACGGCGGTTTTTCAGCACCGGGGTATCATCCTGCTGCTGTGTAACTGAGGCGGCGCTTTTTGCCGGCAGCGTTTCGTGCAGCACTGTCAGGCTGAGCAGCAGCAATACAACGCCGATGGCCGCCATCGCCCAAAACAGGATGCGCCAGTCAAAGGCGGTAATGATCCAGCCGCCGAGTACCGGCGAAAGTACCGGCGCGACGCCGTTAACGGTCATCAGCAGGGCGAAAAACTGGGTTAACAGGGTACCCTGATACCGATCGCGGGCGATGGAGCGCGACAGCACTGAACCGCCCGCTCCGGCGAAACTCTGCAGAAAGCGCCAGACGATCAGCATATGGATGTCGTAGGTTATCGCACACATCATCGAGGAGAAGATAAACAGCAGCAGAGAGAGCGCCAGTGGCTTTTTACGGCCAATCCGGTCGCTGAGTGGACCAAAAAGTAGCTGCCCAAGGCCGAGGCCAATCAGCGCTGCGGTCAGCGATAGCTGGGTTTGTGTGCCGGTAGCGTTAAGCTGTCGGGTGATTTCCGGCAGCGCGGGCAGATAGAAATCAGTACACAGCGGCCCAATAGCGCTGAGCAAACCGAGAACCACGACCCAGGAGAGGGAAATTCGGGACATATAAACAGGCTCCTTATCATAAAACCGGACGTTGCCGCCCGGTAAAAACGTTAGCTAGCGCCGCCTCCCAGCGACTGCCAGAGGGTGATACGATTTTCCAGGTCGGTCTGCTGGAGGGAAATAAGTGTGGTCTGCGCCGACCATAGCGTTCGCTGGGCGGTCAGCACCGACAGATAATCCCCGACCCCGGCCTGATAGCTCTTCATCGCAATATTCAGCGATTTCTGCTCCGCCGCGACATATTTATTCTGCGCGTCCAACTGTTCGCTGAGCGTTTCCCGGCGAGCCAGCGCGTCGGCGACATCCTTAAAGGCGCTTTGAATCGTTTTCTCATAGGTGGCGATTAGCCCCTTTTTCTCCGCTTCAGCATAGCGCAGTTGCGCCAGGTTACTGCCGCCAGTAAACAGCGGCAGGCTGATGGACGGCGCGAATGACCACACCTGCATGCCGTGGCTGAATAGCGACGAGAGCGAGTCGCTGCCGACCCCGGCGCTGGCGGTCAGCGAAATGGATGGGAAGAAGTTAGCTCGCGCCGCGCCAATATCAGCGTTAGCGCTCTTCAGATTATGCTCCGCTTCCTGGATATCCGGGCGGCGCAGCAGTACCGATGAAGAGACGCCCGCCGGAACCAGGGTGATACTGCGATCGCCAAGGCTTTCAAGGGTGCCGGGCAGCAGGCTGTCCGGTACGGTTTCCCCGGCCAGCAGGTTAAGCGCATTTTTATCCTGCGCCACCAGTGTGCGGTAGCTGGCGACGCTGGCGCGCGCCTGCTGATAAACGCTTTCGGCATCGCTTAGATCGCCTGCCGAGGCGGTGCCGACCTCCATCTGGCGGGTGACGATGCGGCGTGCGTTCTCCGCGCTGCTCATCGTTTCCTCGGCCAGCGCCAGATTGCTGTTATCCGCCGCGAGGGTTACCCATGCGGTGGTCAGGTCGGCGATTATCGTCAGGCGCGTATTCTGCGCGGTGAATTCGCTGGCAAGCCAGGTTTCCCGCGCCGCGCGCGTCAGACTCTGGTTCTTACCAAACAGATCCAGCTCGAAACTGGAAACGGCGCCATCGGCTTCCGCTGACGATGTCAGGCCGCTGGCCACCGTTTTGCTGCGGGTATGGCTCAGCCCGGCGTCGAGGGTCGGAAACAGCGAGGCGCGTGTTTCGCCAAACTGGGCGCGCGCGGCTTCGATATCGGCCAGCGCTTTTTGCACGTCGCGGTTGCTGGTCAAGGCGATGCTCACCACTTTTTTGAGACGGGCCTCATTCACCACTTGCTGCCAGTCGCTGACAACAGCGGTTGCCTCGCCGTGGCTACCCGGCAGGGTTGCCGGGATGGGCGCGGCCGGACGCGCATAGTTCGGGTCGAGAGAGACGCATCCCGCCGTCAGGAGTACAACAAAAACTAAGGTAAAACGAAACATAGCTTACTCCTGAGAAGAACGATGGCGGGTGAAGAAGCGTTTCACCAGCACAAAGAACAGCGGCACGAAGAACACCGCCAGCAGCGTCGCCGTCAGGGTCCCGCCGATTATCCCGGTACCGATCGCCACGCGGCTGTTAGCCCCGGCTCCGGTGGCGATTGCCAGCGGCAGAACCCCGGCAATAAACGCCAGCGAGGTCATCATGATGGGTCGCAGTCGGGTCTGTGCAGCGCGTATGGCGGCTCGCGATAGCGAATAGCCCTCTTCCACCGCCGATTCAGCAAACTCGACGATCAGGATGGCGTTCTTCGACGACAGGCCGATGGTGGTTAATAGCGCCACCTGGAAGTAAACGTCATTGTTCAGACCACGCATCCATGCCGCTAGTGCCGCGCCGAGCAGCCCAAGCGGGATCACCATGATCACCGAGAACGGTACCGACCAGCTCTCATACAGCGCCGCGAGGCACAGGAAAACCACCAGAATCGAGATGGCGTAGAGACTCATCGCCTGGCCGCTGGCCAGCTTCTCCTGCAATGACATGCCGCTCCATGTCCATGTGCTACCGGCTGGCAGGCTATTGGCTAAGGCTTCCATCTTGTCCATTGCCGCACCGGAGCTGAAGCCACTGGCGTTCTCGCCCTGGATTTCAAAGGCGGCGGAACCATTGTAGCGTACCAGGCTTTCCGGGCCATACTCCCAGCGGGTGGTGGCGAAAGCAGAGAACGGCGTCATGCTATCGTTGCTGCTGCGCACAAACCATTTTCCGAGGTCGGATGGCACGGCGCGGGCGTCGCTTTCACCCTGGATATAAACCTTCTTGACGCGACCACGATCGATAAAATCGTTGACATAGGTACCGCCCCATGCGCTGGAGAGGGTAGCGGTAACATCGCTTAACGACAGGCCGAGCGACACGGCTTTGTTGTTATCAATATCCACCCGGAGCTGCGGCATCTGCGGCAGATCGTTGGCGCGTACCGATTGCAGCTCCGAACTTTGATTCGCCGCTGCCAGCAACTGACTGCGCATCTTCATCAGGCTATCGCGATCGGTGCTACCGCTGGCCATCAGTTCGAAGGTGAAACCGTTGCTCTGGCCCAGACCATCCACTGATGGCGGAGTCATGGCGAACAGAGTGGCATCGCGGATGCTACCGAGCTCTTTGGTGGCGCGCAGAGCAATAGCCTGCGCGGTGTTTTCTTCCCCTTTACGCTCGGACCAGTTTTTCAGCGACACGAAGGCCATCCCGGCGTTCTGTCCGCTACCGCTAAAGCTAAAGCCGTCGACGGTAAAGATAACGTCGGTATTGGCTTTCTCTGTGCTCAGGAACCAGTCGGTGACTTCACGGCGAACCTCGGCGGTACGCACCGCCGTGGCTCCGGCGGGCAGCGTGTACTGGACCATAATCTCGCCCTGATCCTCTGTGGGCAGGAAGCTGCCCGGCAGTTTCCACATCGCCAGTGCCATGCCGCCGCAAATCAGTACAAAGACGCCCATCATCACCGCCGGGCGGCGCAGACCACCGATAACCCGATGCTGATAGCCCTGCTCGGTGCGTCCCCACAGACGGTTAAAGGCACCAAAGAAGCCTTTGGTATGCGGTTTAGAATGGCTCAACAGCGCACCGCATAGCGCCGGCGTTAAGGTCAGCGCCACCACCACGGAGAGCATCATCGCCGAGATAATGGTCACCGAGAACTGGCGATAGATAACCCCGGTTGAGCCGCCGAAGAAGGCCATCGGCAGGAACACCGCCGAGAGCACCAGGGCAATGGCGATCAGCGCGCCGGAGATTTCGCCCATCGATTTTTCGGTGGCTTCGCGGGCGGGCAGCCCCTCGTCGCGCATGATACGCTCGACGTTTTCCACCACCACGATGGCGTCATCCACCAGCAAGCCTATCGCCAGCACCATCGCAAATAGCGTCAGGGTGTTGATGGAGTAGCCGAACAGCGCCAGCACGCCGAAGGTGCCCAGCAGCACGACCGGAACCGCCACTGCCGGGATCAGCGTCGCGCGGAAGTTTTGCAGGAACAGATACATCACGCAGACCACGAGGATAATCGCCTCGAAAAGCGTCTGAATCACATCCTCAACCGAGATTTTGATGAACTCGGTGCTGTCTTTCGGATAGGCGATATCGTAGCCCTGCGGCATCTGGCGCTGGAACTCGGCAATCTTGTTTTTCACCAGCGTCGCGGTATTCAGGGCGTTAGCGCCCGGCGCCATCATCACCGCGATCCCCGCAGCCGGATGGCCGTTGAGATTGGCGGAGGCGGTGTAATCTTCGCTGCCCATCTCAACGCGGGCGACGTCGCTCAGGCGCACCACCGAACCGTCGGTTTTGCTCTTGACGATAATATCTTTGAACTGGGCGACGGTTTGCAGCCGTGACTGGGCACGTACGGTGGCGGTTAACTGCTGAGTGTTGGAGGCGGGCAGTGCACCGATTTTACCGGCGGAAACCTGCACATTCTGCGCCTCTATGGCCGATTGCACATCGGAAGGCATCAGCGAATAAGAGGCCAGTTTGGTCGGGTCCATCCAGATGCGCATGGCGTATTCCGCGCCGAACACCTGCAGGCTGCCGACGCCTTCAATACGCGCCATCGGGTCCTGCATGTTGCTGACCAGCCAGTCGGAGATGTCGGAACTGGTGGCTTTGTTGTTTTTGTCATACACCGCGAGGATCAGCAGGAAGCTGCTCTGTGATTTCTCGACGGTGACGCCCGTCTGCTGAACTTCGCTCGGCAGGCGTGATTCCGCCTGCTGCACTTTGTTCTGTACCTGAACTTGGGCGGTATCCGGATCAGTACCCTGCTCAAACGTGACGGTAATGCTGACCGAGCCGTCGGAGCTGCTGGTGGACGTAAAGTAGAGCAGGTTGTCCAGTCCGGTGAGCTGCTGCTCAATAACCTGGGTGACGCTGTTTTCCAGGGTTTCCGCAGAGGCCCCGGTGTAGGTGGCGGAGATTTTTATCGCCGGAGGGGCGACGTCAGGATACTGGGCGACTGGCAGGGTGCGGATAGCCAGAATCCCGGCGAGCATAATCAGAATGGCGATAACCCAGGCGAAGACCGGGCGTCGCACGAAGAAACGGGAGAACATCAGGCGTTGCCTCCGTCATTTTTGGCTTCGGCGGCTTTTACCTGCTGGCCCGGCGCCACTTTGCCGGTCCCTTCGACAATCAACCTGTCGCCACTCTTCAGGCCGTTGACGATCAGCCATTTGTCACCGTAGGTTTCGCCGGTTTCCACGCTGCGCTGTTCAACCTTGTTATTAGCGTCAACAACCAGTGCGGTGGCATCACCTTTGGCATCGCGGGTGATACCTTGTTGCGGGGCGAGGATCGCATCGTACATGATACCTTCGTCAATGCAGGCGCGAACGAACATCCCTGGCAGCAGCACGTGCTGTGTATTGGGGAACACCGCACGCAGGGTGACCGACCCTGTAGATTCATCCACCGCCACTTCGGTCAGCGCCAGACGGCCTTTTTCGCTATAGGTACTGCCGTCTTCAAGGGTCAGGGTGACATTAAGGGTATCGCTGTTGCTCACCAGGCTTTGCTTGCGTAAACGCAGCAGATCGACGCTGGATCGGGTGAGATCGACATACATTGTGTCCAGGCCGCGGATCGTCGCCAGTGCGGTATCCTGGCTGGCGGAAACGAGTGCGCCCGGCGTTACGGAGGAGATCCCGATGCGCCCGGCAATCGGTGCGGTCACGGTGGTCCAGTTCAGGTTGATACGTGCGCTTTCCAGCGCCGCTTTTTTCGACTCGACGCTGGCTTTATCCTGATTACAGGTCGCTATCGCGTCATCGGCGTCCTGACGGGAGACACCGTTATCCTTGACCAGCGCCGCGTAGCGCCGGGCTTTTTGACAATCGGCGGTGACCAGTGCCTGGGCCTGTTTTAGCGATGCAGCGGCTTCGTTAAACGTCGCCCGGTAGCTGGATGGGTCGATTTGGTACAATGCCTGTCCGGCTTTGACGATATCGCCCTCGGTAAACAGGCGCTTTTGTATAATACCACCGACCTGAGGACGCACTTCGGCGTTAAGTGAGGCTGTGGTGCGGCCGGTCAGTCTGCTCACCACCGGGACAGACTGGCCTTGCAGGGTGACGACACCGACTTCTGGTGTCATTTGCTGCGGGGAGGTGATTTGCGCATTATCGCACCCGCTAAGGAGAAATAATGCTGCTGCGATGGGGACTATAGTGTATTTCATTATATTTTCTCAGGATGAACGACGTCTGCCCCGCAAAGTTAATTAAGCGGTTTCTGCGGGAGTTTCCCTGGTGGTATATGCAGTATCAGACTGAACCGAAGCGCATGGCATTAGTCATGAGTTTCTTCAGGGTTTAAAAGTGTGGGAATGATCGTTCTCATTTTTTCCATTATATGTCTGGGTCGAATGATGGGAATGTTTTTACACAAAATTAGTGCATGGAATTTAGTCAGGAAATAATGGAGAAAAAAAGGATATCTTGTGAATATAAGATGGTGAATGGTCTGCGGAAAATAAATATGGAGATAATCAATGGCATTAATAATAACAGATAACATTCATCCCACCGATCAGGAAGAGCTACTGAAGGGGCTGCTGGAATACAATCTGCGCTTTCTGGACCCGGCTCAGTTCGGCGAACTCGGGGTTTATTCACGCGATGCTGCTGGCGTGATGCGCGGGGGGTTGATAGCCAAACGCAAGGGCAACTGGCTGTGTATTGAGTATCTGTGGGTCAGCGAAGCCTCACGCTGCAGCGGATTGGGGAACGGGCTGATGCATGAAGCGGAAAACCAGGCGCGGGAGCGCGGCTGCAGCCATATGCTGGTGGATACGTTCAGCTTTCAGGCGCTGCCGTTTTACCAGAAGCTGGGCTATCAGCTACAGATGTCGCTGCCGGATTTTCCGCATATCGGTATGCAGCGCCATTATTTATCGAAGGTATTGTAAGAACCTATCCCATTAGGGCTATTTTACTTGCCATTTTGAACGCCGCTTTCGGGCTACCGGAGCAGGCTGTAGCCCCGGTAAGCGCAGCGCGACCGGGGGAAATCCTGGGCGCCGGGGCAGATGATTTTATTTCCAGTTGCGGTTTTTGCGTTTCAAACCTCACCCTAAAATCGTTATAGTTTCTATTTAGGGTATATAGCAGTGAAATTTCAAGGCGGCGCGGTGCCCGGCTGGTAATAATTCACTCAAGGAGACGTGGCGATGACCCGGCAACGCCAGGCAGATTTGCTGCTAATAGCCGCGACGGTTATCGCCGCCTGCGGATGGATTTTTTCCCGTGAAGCGATAGCCGGAATGCCTGTTTTCGCCTTCCTCGGCCTGCGCTTTTTCTTCGCCGCGCTGCTGTTGCTGCCTTTCTGCCGCGGCTTTCGTGTCGACAGGCAGCACCTGGCGCGCATGATTATCAGCGGCCTGTGGTTTGCGTTAAACCTGTGCCTGTGGATCTACTCGGTATCGACGACCCCGTCGCTGGGCGAAGGGGCATTCATCATGAGCCTGTCGATGCTGTTTGTGCCGCTCACCGCGTGGGTGATGATGAAGGTGCGTCCGGCGCGGGCCTACTGGGAGTGCCTGCCGATTGCGGTTATCGGTCTCAGCTTACTCAGCCTGCATATGCCGATTGCGTTTCACCCCAGTCAGGGCTGGTTCCTGCTGACCGCGCTGGTGCAGTCGATCTGGTTTTGTTACACCAGCAAAAGCGCCCGCGAGGTGCCTCTGATCCCGCTGACCACCGTACAGCTAGGCATCACCGGGATTGTCGGGCTTGGGATCTCCGCCGCAGTTGAAAGCTGGGATCAGCCGTTTACGCTGCCGACCTTCGGCTGGCTGCTCGCCAGTATCATTATCGCCACCAGTCTGCGCTTCGGCCTGCAAATGAAGGGGCAGAAGTACGCGGCGGTCGCCAGCGCGGCGATCATTATGGTACTGGAACCGCTGCTGACGGTGATTGCCGCGGCGCTGTGGTACGGCGAACAACTGCCGCTGCAGAAGATTATCGGCGGCCTGCTGATCCTCGTCGCCCAGCTATGGTTTCGCTGGCGAATGCTAAAGCCGCTGCGCCATCAGATGTAGCAGCGGCACCAGCGATAGCCCGCCCGGCATCTCGCCTTCATCGTCGCCACTGTTTCTGAAAATTGAGCATTCAGCACACTATATCCGGGAGCCAATGGCAACCGTCGCAGATTGGCCCAATTTCATCGATCATTGCCCGGGCGCCCCTATTGCGCCAGGCTTGTGGGACGTACGATGTTCGCCAGATGACCGCAAAGAGGAATGAACATCATGAAAATCACCCACATCCGTAACGCCACCCAGCTTATTGACTATGCAGGTAAAAAGTTTCTGATTGACCCGATGCTTTCTGATAAAGGCACCTGGGCGGGCTTTGCCGGTACCGCGCGCAGCGCGTTGCGTAACCCGCTGGTGGCGCTACCTTTTCCCGTTGAAGAGATCGTTGACGTTGATGCCGTGATTGTTACCCACACTCATCAAGATCACTGGGACGAAGCGGCGATCGCCGCGATCCCCAAAACGCTGCCGGTTTACGTTCAGCATGAGGGCGACGCTCAACTGCTGCGCGGCCAGGGTTTTAGCGATATTCATCTGCTCTCGGAGCACAGTGCGTTTGCTGACGTCTCGCTGATGAAAACCCTCTCAGGGCAGCACGGTAGCGACCGCACTTATGCGGTGCCGGCAATGGCCGAGCGTCTGGGCGAAGCCTGCGGCGTGGTGCTGCGCCATCCGCAGGAGAAAACCCTGTGGCTGGTGGGAGACACCATCTGGCGTGATGAGGTTGAAGCCGACATGGTCAGACTGCAGCCGGATGTGGTGGTGCTGAATGCCGGGTATGCTCACGTCATCGGTTTTGGGCCGATCATCATGGGTAAAGAAGATGTGCTGAAGGCGCACTTCACCCTGCCGGAGGCGAGGATCGTTGCCAGCCATATGGAAGCGGTGAACCACTGTCTGCTGAGCCGCGATGAGCTACGCCAGTACGTGGCTGACAATCAGATTGCCGATGCGGTCAGCATCCCGCAGGATGGGGAAAGTATGATCTTTTAAAGCCGGAGTGGGCGATGAAACTAACGGAGGTGGCAATTGTGGCGGTGGACGGGTTTAGCCCGTTTCACTACTCGGTTCCCTGCATGCTATTTGGCGATACGGTCTCGGAAACCAAACGCTTTAATCTGCGTATTTGCGCCGAACGACCTGGATTGCTGAGCGCTCGCGACGGCTTCGCGCTGAACGCCAGCGGCGACTTTTCGCTTCTGGAGCAGGCGGATATTGTGGTGGTGCCTTACTGGGGGGCGGTGAATCAGCCTCCACCGCAGTCACTGCTTGACGGCCTGGTACGAGCGCGCAATAACGGCGCGCAAATCGTCGGTCTGTGCCTCGGGGCGTTTGTGCTGGGTTACGCCGGGCTGCTGGATGGCAGGCGCGCAGCGACCCACTGGGAGTTCGAGCAGGATTTTCAGCGCCTGTTTCCGCAGGTGCGGCTGGATATCAATGCACTTTACGTTGATGATGAGCGGATTATCACCTCGGCAGGCACCGCGGCGGCGCTCGACTGTTGCCTGTATATCATTCGCCAGCGCTTCGGCAGCCTTGCCGCCAATCAGATTGCCCGGCGGATGATCGTCCCGCCGCATCGGGAGGGCGGCCAGGCGCAGTTTATCGCCCAGCCGGTGCCGAAAAATACTCGCGACGCGCGGATTAACGGCCTGCTTGAGTATCTCCAGCAGCATATCCGCGAACCGCATAATCTTGATTCGCTGGCGCAGGTGGCGGCCATGAGTCGCCGAACCCTGACCCGTCATTTCGCCAAAGCGACCGGCATGGGCATCGCCGACTGGCTATCCGCCGAGCGCCTGCGACGCAGCCAGATCCTGCTGGAGGCCGGGGATTTACCCGTCGAGCAGGTGGCAGAGGCAGTGGGTTATCGCTCCGCCGTAACCTGGCGCCAGCAGTTTAAATCGCGCTTTGGCGTCAGCCCGGCGGAGTGGCGGCGTACCTTTCGCCGCGGGGCTTAACCGCCGAGGGTGGCGCTGTCGATGACGAAACGGTATTTCACGTCGCCTTTGACCATCCGCTCCCAGGCTTCGTTAATCTGGTCGCCGCGAAT